>UQRR01000160.1 GCA_900543455.1 uncultured Dialister sp. | reverse complement strand
GAAGTGCCGAAGGCAATAGGGGCATGCTAACGGTATAACGCTCCATGTTGAATAGTCCGATGCTATCGATATTCCAATATTTTCAGGCAATACCGCTACGTAGCCCCCTCAGCCCTCCGGGCAGCTCCCCCGATGGGGAGCCAAGAATGATCGATCTGCCGCTTAACTTAATAGCATCCCCTGGAGGGGAAGGCTGACGATACGAGAATACCGTCATCTCATAAGTCCTTCGGGCATCGCCAACTTTATACTGCGGCGAAGCCGCCACCACAACCCTGAACCCTGAACCCTGAACCCACTGAACCTTTAGAACACGTTAACCCCTTCCCCTTTTTATTTTCCCCATGAGGTAGACAAAATGAAAATCCGAAAAGCCTCTCCGGCGGATGAACGCGCCGTGAAATCACTCTGGAGCTACTGCTTCGAACCAGCGACCGATCCGTTCTTTATCTGGTACTTCCAACGGCTGGCCCATATGGAGGAAGTCCTCGTGGGGGAAGAGGGCGGCAGCATCGCCTGTGACCTGCACCGGCGGCCCTATGAGATCTCCGTCCGCGGCAATTCCTATCAGACGGACTATATCGTCGGTGTCGCGACACATCCGGCGGCGCGCGGTCGGGGGCTTGCCAAGGAGCTCTTGCGCGGCAGTTTCCACGAGGCACAAAGGGAAGGGAAATCCTTCGTGATCCTCATGCCGTCGGCGGCATCGTTCTACCTGCCTCTTGGTTTTGGCTTCTACTGCCACCAGTGGGCGCGCTCGGCTGCGCCGGAGAAGCTGGCCCTTTTGGGAAAACGGGCAGCGCGCGCGAAGTCGATTTCCTCTATGGAGGAATGGCAGGAGCTTGCCTCTGTGTATGACGCCTATACCGGAAACAGAAATGGCTATGCGCTCCGCGATGAAGCCTCCTGGCGGCGGCATATCGAGGCGGCGCTGCTCGAGGGCTATGGCGCACTGGTTTATGATGAGGAAGGCCCCTGCGGCTATCTCTTCTACACCATCTCTGACCGAAAGCTCGCCGTTTCCGAGATGGCCTTCTCCTCAGAAGCGGGGCGGCGCGGTCTGTATGCCTTCCTTGCCGGCCATCAGGGCTCGGTCAGGGAATGCCTCTGGTATGAACCGCTGGATGATACCTCGTATCGCACATGGCCGGACGGAGCGGAGCACTGCTACATCGAGAACCGCACCTTTCCTTTCATGCTCGGACGCATCGTCGACCCGGTGGCGGCCTTCGACGGTCTTCCCTGTGACAGCCGCCTCTCTGGTGAATTGGCTTTTCAGCTGACAGACGCTTTCCTTCCGGAGAACAGCGGTCTCTACGTTCTCCGCGCAGAGGGCGGACGCATCCATGCACTGAAGGAAGATGTTTTCTACTCTCTCAAGTGCCACATCGAGGACATCTCCGGCGTGTCCTTGGGAGAACACATCCCTGAGCCTTCCTTCAGCCTCTCCGCTTCCGCACTTGCCGAATGGTTCTTCGGCGCGGCGGATTTCTCCGAGCTCCTTGCCTTGGACCGGATCCGCTGGCTTGACGGCGCAGATAGAGATCAGATCCAGTGCCTTGGAGATGCTATGCTGCCGAAGCAGAAGAACTGGATCAATGAGTGGTACTAAGGAAACGCTGATTAAATCGCAGAATTCGATTTCACATGTATTTTCATACAACGCTTCGTCATAACCCTCCTTAAATAGCTCGCTATTCGCGTCGGATGATTCCTTGCGCTGCATGAAAACACAAGAGTAAAATCGAACAACGATTTAATCAGTGTTTCCTTAAAAAATGAGTGACTGGTGGCGGGTGACTAGGAGACTGGAAGACTTACGTATCGTCATTGAAAGCGTTGCGAGAAATCTTTCTTGCAGACCGCTAAACGAAGAATGTTTGAAAGCAGAAATACGTAGCACCAAGGCGTCGTTTTCCTGCCGGTGTTTATGTGATACTGACCGCAGTGGATCCCTCGGCTGCGCTCGGGATGACGATATGGGAAAAGGATAGCCCAAAAAGTTTGAAAGCAGGGATGAGTAGCTAGGGATTAGTGGCTAGGGATTAGGTGTCGCAAGTGACTGGCATGCCAGCTCATGGCATCGCCATTATTTATGCTTCGCGGCGCATTTCGTCATCCTGAGCGGAGTGAAA
>UQRR01000159.1 GCA_900543455.1 uncultured Dialister sp. | reverse complement strand
AAAAAAGGACTTTTGATTCGCAAAAATCGAAAGTCCTTTTTTGTGTTCATAGAGCTATTATTTCACAGCCCCTTTTTGTTTGCTCTCAATGACCGATCACATCCAGAATAGCCAGGATGAGCGTGCCGGGGACGCCGAAAATAGCGACCACGATGCCATGCATCGTATTCCATACCATGTGGGTGATGCCGAGCGTATTCAAAAGCCAGAAGAGCACACCGCCCATGATGATATTTCCGATGATTTTTTTCACAAATTTGGCAAAGAGCAGGAATGCCACGACGACCATGAGGACGCTGGCAATGCCGTACCCGCCAAGTCCGCCTAACGATTCAAGCATATATTTTCTCCAGTAAACCTATGGCTGCAGGCAGAAACAGCCGCCTGCATGCTCATACTTCTTTTCTGTTTTCCACCGCGCCGGCAAGGGTCATGCTGTCAGCGAAGCCGATATCGCCGCCGACAGGGATACCGCGGCCGATGCGGGTGACTTTGATGCCGGACGGCTTGATGAGGCGGGTGAGGTAGAAGGCCGTGGCCTCGCCTTCCGTATCGGGGTCAGTCGCCAGGATGACTTCCTTCACAGTCTCATCCTTCAAGCGTTCCAGAAGCTCTTTGATCTTCAGATCTTCCGGGCCGATACCATCCAGCGGGGAGAGCGCGCCATGCAGTACGTGATACAGACCGTGGTACTCATGGCTCTGCTCGAGTGCCATGACATCCTGCGGCTGCTCGACCACAAGGATGACCGAGTGGTCACGTCGCGCATCGCTGCAGATATCACAGGGATCGCTCGTGGAAAGATTGCAGCACACCGAGCAGTAGCAGATCTTGCTTCTGGCTTCTTCGATGGCATGAAGGAAATCGCGGACTTCGCTTTCCGGACGCTCCATCATGAAGTAGGCCAGACGGCGGGCGCTCTTGACGCCGATGCCAGGAAGTTTTCTGAACTGCTCAGCGACCAGCTCGAGTTCCTGATTCATTAGAACATGCCGCCAGGAAGCCCCAGGCCGCCCGTCACTTCGCTCATGCCCTTCTGTACCATTTCATCGGCTTTCTTGCTGGCTTCATTGAAAGCAGTGGTGATGAGGTCTTCGAGCATTTCCGGATCTTCCGGATCGATCGCATCTTTTGCGATTTTCAGGGAAACGACCTGCTTGTCTCCATTCAGGGTGAGAGCGATCGCGCCGCCGCCGACAGAGACGTCGACGGTCTGCTGCTTCAGTTCTTCCTGCTTCTTCTGCAGGTCTTCCTGCATTTTACGAGCTTTTTTCAGCATATTCTGCATCTGGGCTTTATTTCCGAACATAATGAGATCCTCCTTTGGGAACCTTACAATAATAATATTGTGCTTTTGAAATAGAAGGGGGCAGACATGGGAATGAGTAGGGGATGTATAGAAATGATGGTCATCACCGATTCCCGATTCCTAATCCCTAGCTACTAGCTACTAGTCCCTAGTCACGCGCCCCGCTCCTAGTCTGTAACCTTTTCATATATATCACAGTCAGGCAGGATTTTCAAGGCTTCTTTCAAAGATGGGTCATCCCGATCGGGAGCCTTGAGGTCTTTTTCCGTTACCAGCTGGTAGCCGTCTGCCGGGTCCGCCTTCTTTCTCGGAGATGCCTCGCTTACGGGGGACACCGGTGCTTTCTCTTCCTTTGCCGGTTTTCCTGCGGCAAAAAGTGCCAGGGCATCCGCCTCTTCCGTGCCGCCCTTCAGGACGACATGAAGGGCGGCGGGAGAACCGATGATTTTTTGAAATGCCTCGGTTGCCATCTTCTGATACGACTTGTTGTTTCCGGCGGATACCAGCCACTGCTGCGGAGAAGAAACGATGGCGCGCTGCGGCGTGAGATAGAGGAGCACACCTTTCTGATAGCAGTTCCACATATCGATGCGGCAGATGTCACGGAAATTACCGGCATCTCGGACGGAAATGCGACTCATGGAACGCCCATCACCTTCAAGCTGACCGCAAAGGACGGCTACAAGGTGACGAAGGTTGCGTACAAAATCAATGGTGGGGATGCTGTGACAATCAGTCCGTCTTCCGAGGGCGTTTATACCATCCCGGGAGACGCGATTGTAGGTGCAGTGACGTTGGAGCTGACCAGCAATGAAACTGTGACGGTCACCTTTGCGGCAGGCGCGAACGGCGCTGTGGGCGCGACTGCTTTCGTTCTGGACAAGGGCGGCAAACTGACACGGGATCAGCTGAACGCCGTGACAAAGACCGGCAACGCTGGCTATACCTTCAAGGAATGGCAGATCAATGGAAAAGCAAAGACCGATGCGGAGCTGCTCGATATGCTCTTCAATGCCAACACCACGGTCACGGCTGTGTTT
>UQRR01000158.1 GCA_900543455.1 uncultured Dialister sp. | reverse complement strand
CTTGGATGGAAATCTCCAAAAGATACACTCCATGATTTCATCAAGCACGGTGTAACATATGTTTGACAAACCAACAAAATCACGGTTCAAGGTTCAAGGTTCAGGGTTAGCCCATGGAGCGTGCCGTCCTTTGATTGAGCGAAAGAGGGTTCAAGGTTCAGGGTTCAGGGTTCAAGGTTGTGGTGCGGCGCATTTCGTCATCCTGAGCGGAGGAAAACGTCGTATGTTAAAAAATGGCTTATCTGAAACGGGAGAACTGAGTCGAAGGATCTAAGCACCGCGGAGTTTTGATAGCGCTTCGCGCTGTCGTCATTTCGAGCGTAGCCGAGAAATCTATATGGCAGAACGCTTATTGCCTGATGTGAGGCAGCACCAAGACATCGTTTCCCCTCAGCGCATACACGCTGATTCCTGCAGGGCAGTAGAGATCCCTCGGCTGCGCTCGGGATGACGATGCCGAAGAAACCCAGTCACTAGTCACTCAAGGCTCCTAATCCCTAGCCACTCATTCCTGCTTTCAAACTTCAGTCTCAAATAAAAAATCACGCCATGCGACTACCTCGCACCGCGTGATCTTCTATTTCTGCCAATTTATTCCTTCATGACCGTCCCATCGGCAAGTGTGATGGTGTGTCCGTTGTAATGGATCGTGCCCAGATTGAAGAGGCTGGTGATCTGAGAGTCTGCGGTCAGGTTCCATGTAGAGCCTTCCGCAATGAAGACATCAGCATTGGTCTTGTACGGAGCGCCCTCCTGGGCATTCGGCGCGATGGTGATCGCACCGGTCCAGGTGGACTGGTCTTTGATACTGAGATTGATATCCGAGATGGTATCGAGGAGAATATCGCCATTCAGGATCTGATGCGACAGGATGACTTCCGCGTGACCGCCGTTCGCGCCCGCATCGCCCCAGCCGTAGCCGCCATCATTGCCCGTGATGGTGAAGACAGGCGATGCTTCATCCTGCGTGAGCGTGCTGTCCTTCAGCGTGATGCGGCAGTGGGTGCCGGTCACATAGAACATGCCGCCCTTATGAGAGATGAGGCTTGCATGATTCGCCTCGAACTGCTGCGTCCCCGTGACACCGATCGCATCGGCATCCGAGTACATGACGATATTGTAAGGAAGCGCGCCCGTCTCATTGCCTTCGAGCGTCGCTCCATCGAGCGTGATGGAGCTGATATTCTTGATGACGGCTGCCTTGGTCTTTTCCGCCTTGACAGAGCCGCCTGTGACGGTCACATCGCCTTCGGTATAGATCCCGTGTGCATTGGCACCGGAAGCGGTGAAGGCAGAGTTTTCAGTCAGGAGGATGCCGCCGTTTTTAGAAATACGGATCGCTGGCGACTGATTTCCTGTCGTGGAAACCGTCGAGTCCTGCACCTTCATCATCGCACGCTGGGAGACTTCGACGCCTGCTGCCTGCGCGCCCGTGGTAGAAACCTCTGCATTCGTCAGATTGATGTACGTGCCCTTGCTGTAGCCATAGGCGCCCGTCGCGCCGTTTCCTGTGCTGGAAATCTTCGCATCCGTGAAAGCACCGTGTCCGCCATGGGTCACGAGCAGCGCTGCATTCATCCCGTAAAGGTCACTGCTTTCTGCACTCGAGGTATCACCGGACTTCGTGATGGTATCGCCCTTCGCGGTGATGTATGCCATGGAGACGCGGAGCGCATTCTCATCCGCTTTGTCCGAGCTGTAGGTCATACCGTCATACGCACCATCGGATCCGATCTCGGCGGCTGCGCTCCCCTGGTCTGCGGTATACTTCGCCGCCGGAGCCGGGGCAGGCTCCGGTTCCGGTTCCGGCTCGGGCTCTGGTTCCGGTTCCGGTTCGGGCAGCGGAGCGGGCTCCGGTTCCGCAGGCTTCGGCGCTTCTGGTGAAAGATTCTTGAACGTGCCGGACTCGACCGCGCTCTGGACATCAGACAGCGTCAGAGACAGCCCCTTCAGCAGGGCATCGGTGTAGTTCACACTTTCAGCAGGTGCTTCCTGAACTGCCACCGGAGCGGCCGGAGCAGGCTCTGCAGCTTCTGCCATAGAAAGCGGCAGCACTGCCCCTGTCAGAGCCAGCGCGCAGAGAAGGGACGTCAGTTTATTGGATTTCATAGGATTCCTCTTTTCTTTACTTGAAGCCATATTGACCTGAAACTATATATAAAGGTATAAAAATGCATTTCCTTTCATACTGACTTCCATTTTACAACATTCTTTGAGAATTGTCATTAAAGAAAGGTTTAAGGGTTAGCCCCTCGGGCGTGCCGTCCCATGATTACGTTTGAAAGCTCTGCTCGAATGAGGAATTAGGAATGAGGAATTAGGAATGGTGGTGCGGCGCATAAAAATCAGAAGCGCCGCGGAGTTT
>UQRR01000157.1 GCA_900543455.1 uncultured Dialister sp. | reverse complement strand
GCTACGTAGCCCCCTCAGCCCTTCGGGCAGCTCCCCCGATGGGGAGCCAAGAACGTTCTTCCGCTTAACTTAATAGCCTTCCCTTCTAGGGGAAGGTGCCCCGCAGGGGCGGATAGGGTGACTATGGTATGAAAGATAGCTGGGATAAGGTTTCCCGGTCACTCCTATGAGAGCTGCAAGTCCCCCGTGGCAGATGGAACGCGAAAATGAGATGATCGTTATTTCACATCGCCTTTTGGGTCAGAAGTGAGACGTCAGAAGTCTGAAGATCCGCATCCCGGCTGCTGGCTGCCGACCGCCATCACAGCGAGAATCCGTCTGTGGCATCGCCCGGTTTATCGAGACGGCGGGCGACATCTTCGTAGCATTCACCCAGATGGAAGACGAGGACATTCAGCGTGTCGCGGACGGTCTCGGGGTCGAAGTGTTCGCTCGTGGAGGTCACGCAGACATCGAGGAAGACGTTGTCATCACTGCCGATCGTGTATTTCACGATGGCATGCTCCCCATTCAGCTTGTTCAGGAAAGGGACGAAGGTCTTTCTGGCCGGGCCCTTCGGCGCGGTGCCGAGGTGGACGCGGATCAGGGTGTACATGCTGTTATCCGTGATGACGGCGCAGACCAGGCGGTGCTTGCCCGCAGGCAGTGCGGTCATGAAGACGACGGTGTCGTAGGAGTCATGTGCATCCTGACGGCGGAAGAAATTCAGCCCTTCCTTCTTGAGGTAGGACTCAAATACATCTGCCTTGAGATTTTTATTGAAATTGCCTTTTGTCGGGAATGGGATCGTATTGTCAGCCATGAGAGAGCCTTTCTGCACCATGTGCGGAGAAAATTTAATGTGCCTTTATTATAGCGGTTCGAGGGGCAGGGGGCAAGGCTTTGGCGGCAGCCCATAGATTGCGTTTGAACGCCTCGATTGAATGAGAAATTAGAAATGCGAAATGGTGGCGCGGCGCATAACGATATAGAAGCGCCGTGGAGTATAGATGGTGGCGATGCCCGCTTGAGACGTTAGACTTGGAGACCAGGAGACTTTAGAAGTCAGAAGCCTGAAGTCTGAAATCTGAAGTCTCCCGTCTCCTAGTCTATTAGTCTATTAGTCTCTTACTCTCCTAGTCACAAGTCACTAGTCACTAGTCACTAGTCACGCTGCGCCCCGATAAATCTTCTTGACAATCGACAGGGCGCTGGCTATACTTGGTATAACTTCGAACGAAAGGAAGAACCACCATGAGACAGATCTCTGACACCATGAGAACTGCATATGCGTATGACTTTACCGTCAGCTATTATTATGGCTGCGGCTATTTGGCGTACACGACTTCTCATGAGCGGATCACCCCTTCCAGATAAGCAGGATAGGAATCGAGGACAGGCCCACGAGAGCCTGTCCTTTTTTGTTAGGGGGACGGTTCAGGGTTAGCCCGTGGGGCGTGTCGCCCTTTGATTGTGAATGAAACTTTGTCTGAATGAGGAATTAGGAATGAGGAATTAGGAATGGTGGTGCGGCGTATAAAAATCAGAAGCGCCGCGGAGTATAAATAGTGGCGATGCCCGAAGGCGGTATTCAAGTCACCAGTCACTAGTCACTAGTCACTCCTAATCCCTAATCCCCAGCCACTCATCCCTCATCCCCGCTTTCAAACGTAGTTTGTGGGCTTCCCCTGAATCCATAAATCCATTTCTTTCGAAGAACGTATACCGCAGCATAGAAGCATTGCCTGAAGGCAAAGAGGAGGAATTCGTATGATTATCGTAATGAAACAGAATGCACCGCTGACAGAGATCGAAAGACTTGAGGATGAGCTTCGGGAGAAGGGCTTCCAGGTCGACAGAAGCCGCGGCTCGAGCAAGGTCGTACTGGGCCTTGTCGGAGATACGACGAGCCTCGATGAGCGCGATTTCCTGAGCAATGAATGGGTCGACAAGGTCATGCGTGTGCAGGAACCATACAAGCGGGCGAGCCGTGCCTTCCATCCGCAGGACTCGGTCATCGATGTCGCCGGTGTGAAGGTCGGCGGGAAGAAGCTCGTCGTCATGGCAGGGCCGTGCTCCATCGAGACACCGGCGCAGATCGGCGCCATTGCATCGGCCGTGAAGGCATCCGGCGCATCGATGCTGCGCGGCGGCGCGTTCAAGCCGAGAACGTCCCCCTACTCTTTCCAAGGGCTTGGCGAGAAGGGGCTCGATATGCTGATCTCCGCGGCCAGAGAAGAGAAGCTCCCCGTCGTGACGGAGCTCATGAGCGCAGACAAGATCGGCATGTTCCTGGAGAAGAAGGTCGACCTCATCCAGATTGGCGCGAGAAATATGCAGAACTTCGATCTTCTGAAAGCGGTCGGCCGTCTCCATGTGCCGGTGCTTCTGAAGCGCGGGATGTCTGCGACGATCGAGGAATGGCTGATGAGTGCGGAATACATCATGTCGGAGGGAAATCACAATGTCATCCTCTGCGAGCGCGGCATTCGTACCTTTGAGAAGGCGACGAGAAATACGCTCGACCTTTCGGCGG
>UQRR01000156.1 GCA_900543455.1 uncultured Dialister sp. | reverse complement strand
ATTCCTCATTCCTAATTCCTCATTCGCGCAAAGCTTTCATTCATAATCAGTGGACGGAGCCGCCCAAGGGGCTAACCTTGAACCTGCTTATATTTTCCCGATCGCGACCGACACGACGCCTTCGGAGTAGGGGGCGATGTCATAGGGCTGATAGATGGCATAGACCACACGGTTCTTGCCGACGTAGAAATTGGTCGGGAGCTCTGTCACGGCATGGTCATCGAAGAGATGGATGTTCTTCTTCTTCGCGGTCACCTCGATGCACTGGTTCACATCATAGACTGTGAGGGCAGGGAGGATATCCTTCAGAGAGAGAAGGTCACCGGCGCTGTTCCATGTGAGCCCCTTGGCGTATGTCTCGCCATGCGCGGCGCCGGCGCGGAGCGTCTGGGAGATGAGGACGATGCTCGTGATGCCCTGCGTGTTGTTGATATAGTTGCCGATCATTCCTTCATGCCATGTCATCCAGCCGAGCGTCTCTCCATATTCGTTTTCCTTGCGGAGGGACGCGGTGAAGTCAGCCTTCTCGCGGCCGATGACGGCATTCACCTTGCCGGCATATTCCGCATTGTTGGCCTGCGAGAGGAGATAGGGCGTCTTCATCACCGCATGATCCGTATCGAAGGCATCTGTGCGGAAAGCGCCCGAGCGCTCCTGGGCGGATGTCCCCAGTCCCGGCCAGAGCGAAGCCTCCGCAGAAGGCATCGCGAAAAGAAGCGCACCGGTGAGCGCGAAGATGGAGAGATACTTTGTGAGTTTCATGGGAAAGCCCCCTTTCTTTTCTTCATTATAGCATAAAAGAAGAGGGTTGTCGGGTTCGGGGGTTCGGGGTTCAGGGGTGTGATGGCAGCTTCGTTGCAAAATATATAGTTGCGGCGGAGCCGCTATTCCATGAAATTTGAAAACAGAGATGAGTGGCTAGGGATTAGGAGTGACTGGTGACTAGTGACTGGGATTCTCCGACATCGTCATCCCGAGCGTAGCCGAGGGGTCTCTGCTGCACTGCGGAAATCAGTGTGCATGCGCAGAGGAAAAACGATGTCTTGGTGCTGCCTCACATCAGGCAATGAGCGTTCTGCCATAGAGATTTCTCGGCTACGCTCGAAATGACGATGGCGCGAAGCGCTATCAAAACTCCGCGACGCTTCATTATTTTTTGCGCCGCACCAACCCCTTTGAACCCGTAGAACCTATAGAACCTGCTGAATCTCTTTCGCAATGAAATCAAAGGGAAACTCGCCCGATGAGCTAACCCTGAACCCTGAACCCCTCGTTTATGCTACAATAAGGCAAAGACAACTGTATTTCTCCAAAGGAGGCCCTACTATGAATCCACGGGAACGGATCGAAGAGAGAGAATACGATGTCCTGTCGCCGCGCGCCTTTCATGTGAAAGAGGCGAAGCGGATGCATGCGGAGGCGAAGGATCCGCTCCGGACGGACTTTGCGCGGGATCGCGACCGCATCCTCCACAGCAATTCCTTCCGGCGGATGAAGCACAAGACGCAGGTCTACATCGCGCCGCAGGGCGATCACTATCGGACGCGAATGACACACACGCTCGAAGTCGCGCAGATCGGGCGGACGATGGCGCGCGCACTGTCCCTGAATGAAGACCTCGTGGAAGCGATCGCGCTCGGGCATGACCTCGGGCACACGCCCTTTGGTCATGTGGGAGAGCAGGCGCTACAGGAGATCTATGGCCACTTCGAACATAATGAGCAGAGCGTCCGCATCGCGGAGAAACTCGAGCGGGACGGCGCGGGGCTGAATCTGACGCTCCCTGTGCTCGATGGCATGCTGAACCATTGCGGGCCGCTCCAAGCACACACGCTCGAAGGCAGTCTGATCAAGTATGCCGATCGCATCGCTTACCTCTGCCATGACTATGAGGATGCGGAGTCGATGGGTCTTATCACCGCAGCCGATGTGCCGGAAGAAATCCGCCGCCGCATCGGGACGACGCACTCCTCTATGATCACTGCGATGGTGACCGATGTCGTGGAGCATTCGATGCAGGATGAGACGGACGGCATCCATATGTGTGAGGAGGGTGACAGGATCCTTTTGGATTTCAGGAAATTCATGTTCCGCGCCGTCTATATGTCGGACAATCTCATCCCCGATCGCAATCGCGGAAGCCATGTGGTGAAGATGCTCTTTTCCTACTACACGGAGAGGGATCAATCAGGGGTCTTCTATGACCGTCTCCCCGAGAAACAGCTCCGCCTCGCCGAGGGCGATATCCCCCGTGCGGCCGTAGACTACATTTCAGGGCTCACCGATAATTTCGCCATCAATCTGTATGAGGACATCTTCGTGCCAAGGTATTGGACATTTAAAAAGGGGTAAAGGGTCTAAGTGGTTCTATTTTTCTCTCGGTCGCAGCAAGTGTAGTCGCGTACTACCTTTGCAAATGGCTTGACCGGTAAAGGGGCAGTGAGTGATAAGCCGAAGCTTAAGGAAACACTGATTAAATCGTTGTCAGATTTTACTCTTGAATTTTTATACATGGCGAGGAATAACCTGACGCGAATAGCGAGCTATTTAAGG
>UQRR01000155.1 GCA_900543455.1 uncultured Dialister sp. | reverse complement strand
CCGCAGGGGCGGATAGGGTGACTATGGCATGAAAGACAGCTGGGATAAGGTTTCCCGGTCACTCCTATGAGAGCTGCCGATGCTATGTATAAAAATCCATATGAGATCTGATCCTGTGATCTGATCAGCGTTTCATTAGGTGTATGCTCTCGTATAGAACCCCCCACCCGGCTTGTGGGGGACTTTTTTTATTGGTAGACTCATTAGGAATAAAAGAGTGGAGAGACACTGATCCAGTGATGGGTCAGCGTTTCCTTTATCGTAAGGAGAGCCATTAATGTTAGAAAAAGAGATCATAGACTATTGGACAAGGCGGGCGCCGAGCTATTCGGAGATCAATCAGAAAGAGCTCTGCGGACGGCAGAAGGAGCTTTGGTTGTCCTATATCATGCGGCGTGTACAGGATGCCATGCCGGAGAGAGAAGGGATCAAAGCGCTTGATATCGGGGCGGGGCCCGGCTTCTTCTCCATCATTCTGAGGATGGCGGGCTGCGAGGTGACGGCACTGGATCGGAATCCTGCCATGATGGCAGAGGCGAAGAAGAATGCGGGGCCGCTCGCAGAGGGGATCCATTATGTCGAGGGAGATGCGGAAGATGTGCCGCTTCCCGCAGACAGCTACGATCTCATCGTGACGAGAAATCTCACATGGACGCTGCCGCATCCGAAAAAGGCGTATGCGAGCTGGCAGCGCGTCCTGAAAAAGGGCGGGATCCTCCTCAATTTCGATGCGAACTGGTACAACTACCTTTATAGCGAAGAAGACCGTGCTCTTTATGACAGGGACCGCGAGCAGGTCGCAGAAGCGGGTGTCTTTGATCGCTATATTTCGACCGATGTGATGGCCTGCGAACGCATCGCGCGCCAGATGCCCCTTTCGCCCAAGAAACGTCCTGCCTGGGACCGGCAGGTATTGGAAGAGATGGGAATGCAGGTCACACTGTATGAGAATATTTCCGAAGAGATCCTTCTTCCGGAGGAGCAGCTGAATTTTGCGGCGACGCCGTATTTTTGCATTGAAGCGAAAAAGTGATGGATGCCTATGGTGTGGATAGTCAAGAAAGGGATCTCCTGCCTTCTCATTCTTCTCGGTGTGACATTTGTCACGTTTGCCCTGATGTATCTGGCAGGCGGAGATGCCATTTCCTATTTCTATGAAAATCAGGGAGCGACAGTTTCTCAAGAGATCGTGGATGCCATGCGAAAAAAATACGGGCTGGACCAGCCATTTCTCCTGCAGTATGGGCATTGGCTGCTGCATGCGCTCATGGGAGATATGGGAGAAAGCTATGTGTCTGGGAGCGCGGTGCTTCCGCTCATCGCCTCCAAGATCCCGCATACCCTGTACCTCGCGGCGGTATCGATCGCATTGACGCTGGTGGTGTCGATTCCGCTGGGGGTCTTTTCTGCTGTCAGGAAAGATGGCTGGTGTGACTCGCTGGCGGGCGGGTTGTCTTTCCTCGGAAATGCGATGCCGAATTTTTTCGTCGCGATCCTTCTGATCTATCTGCTGGCTGTGAAGATGAAGTGGTTTCCTGCCGTGTCTGTGGGGACGTCGCCTTCGGTCGTATTGCCGGCAGTCACGCTCGCGATCGCTATGAGTGCCAAGTATACGCGCCAGATCCGAGGGGTCGTCCTGGCAGAGCTTCGAAAAGGCTATGTGATGGGGGCGAGGGCGCGCGGTGTGAGTGAGGGGACGATCCTCTGGAAGAGTGTCATCCCGATGGCAAGTCCGGCGATCGTCACACTGCTTGCGATCTCTATCGGCTCTCTCCTTTCCGGCACGGCTGTGGTGGAGACGATCTTCCTCTGGGATGGTGTGGGAAAGCTGGCCGTGGATGCCATTATGCAGAGGGATTATCCGATCATTCAGGCCTATGTGGTATGGATGGCCGGTATCTATATTTTGGTGAATGGCGCGGGTGATGTAGTATCGCGTCTGCTGGGGAAACGATGATTCCATCCGTGCTTCCCCGGAGGAGAAATGATGAAAAAGATGAAATCGTCCCGCGCGCGCCTTTATTTGTGGGGAGGCCTTCTCTTGGCGCTGATGTTGGGTGTGATGCTTGCTGAGTATCTGATCCCTTGGGATGCCTATGCCCAGGATTTATCGATGGCGCAGCAGCCGCCTTCTGCGGTGCACCTTCTGGGAACGGATCGATATGGGCGCGATATGCTTGCCCGTGTCCTTGTCGGAGGGCGCACCAGCATTTGGGGGGCGCTGGTGGTCGTCCTGCTGATCACTGCCATCGGGGCAGTGATCGGGACAGGAAGCGGATGGTATGGCGGACGGATCGAGCAGGCATGGATGGGACTGTCGGATGTCTTCCTTGCTTTTCCTGGTCTGGTCCTTGCACTGGCCGTGGCAGGCGTTTCCGGCGGGGGCATGCTGCAGGCCATCCTGGCGCTCGCAGCGATCGGCTGGCCTAAGTATGCCAGGCTGTCACGGCGCCTTACGGTTTCTTTGAAAGGGGAGCCTTATATCGACATTGCAAGGATGCGAGGGGTCTCTTCCTGGAAGATCATGGGCGGTCATATACTTCCGAATATGGCCGGCCCGATTTTGACG
>UQRR01000154.1 GCA_900543455.1 uncultured Dialister sp. | reverse complement strand
GCTACGTAGCCCCCTCAGCCCTTCGGGCAGCTCCCCCGATGGGGAGCCAAGAACGTTCTGCCGCTTAACTTAATAGCATTACTCATAGGCGGGCGCTGCACCCATTTTCCTAAGTGAGGTATATCCATGAAACTACAAGACATTCCATCAGCACTGTCCGCCATTGCGGACGAAGGCCGTTTCCGGCGGGTCGAAGACCTGCGGATGGTGACGGCATCCCGCGGCATGAGGCGGGACGGGAAGGAATACATCGTATTCAACTCCAATGACTACCTAGGTATGACGCACGAGGCGGAAGTCATGGCTGCCGCGCGGCGTGCGGTGATTTATGGCACCGGTTCGGGCGGTGCGCGACTGACCTCGGGCGCCGTTTTCGAGCTGTCCGAGCTGGAGAAGGCACTCGCGGACTTCAAGCACGCAGAAGATGCGGTGATCTTCAATACAGGCTATATGACGAACCTCGGCGTCCTGTATGCGCTTGCCAGTAAAGGCGACGTGATTTTTTCCGATGCGCTGAATCATGCGAGCATCGTGGATGGCTGCCGGATTTCCAAAGCGAAGGTCGTCGTCTATGCGCACTCCGATATGGAGGACCTCGCCCGGCTTCTGGCCGAGACGCCTTGCGAAGGACAGCGCTTCATCGTGACCGATGGCGTTTTTTCCATGGACGGCGACATCTGCCCGCTGCCTTCCCTTCTTTCTTTGAAAAAGAAATACGAGGCCTGCCTCATCGTCGATGATGCACACGGCGTGGGTGTCATCGGCGACACCGGACGTGGCACGGCAGAGTACTATCACGAGAGCGGCATCGACATCCAGGTGGGGACGCTCTCCAAGTCGCTCGGCGCCGAGGGCGGCTACGCGGCGGCTTCGAAGGAGATCACGGACTATCTCAGGAATGCCTCCCGCCCCTTCATCTTCTCTACCTCGATCTCTGCCGTGACAGGAGCGAGCGCTCTGGCGGCGCTCCGGCTTCTGGAAGGAAATCCTTCTCTCTACATGGGACGGCTCCGCTTCAATACCGCTTACATGAAAGCGAAGCTCTCAGAAGCCGGCATCCCCGTCCTTCCGGGCGATACGTCCATCATTCCGATCGTCATCGGTGATGAGAAGCGGACGCTCGCTTATGCAGAGGCCTGCCGCGAAGACGGAATCCTTCTCTCTGCCATCCGCCCGCCGACGGTGCCCGCCGGCACGAGCCGCATCCGCCTCACCGTCACCGCCGCGCACACGAAGGATGAACTCGACCGCGCAGCGGAAGTGATGAAGAGGCATTGGAGGTAGAAAGGGGTCAGGGTTCAGGGCTAGCCCCGGGGCGTGCCGCCCCTTGATTGGGGATGAAAGCTTTGCTCTCTAGTTAGGAGTTAGGAGTTAGGAGTGGTGGTGCGGCGCATAAAAATCAGAAGCGCCGCAAAGTATAAATAGGGCGATGCCCGAAAGTGGTATTCAAGTCACTAGTCACTCGAGGCTCCTAATCCCTAGCCACTAATCCCTAGCTACTAACCATCCTTGTTTTCAAACTTAGCCCTATAGGCTCACCTTGAACCCGCTGTCCCCGTCCACCCATTTTCACAAAGGAGACAAACATGCAAAAGGAAAAGGCCATCTGCGCCACCAGTGAAAGAAAACTCATCATCGACTGCTGCGAGACGGCGCTCCTCGCCGTCCTGATCGCCGTATCCGGCACCTTCCGCATCCCGGGCATCGTGCCGGGGACGGAGTTCCAGCTCTCCGCGCCGATTGCCGTCGCGATCTGCGGTGTCTTCGGCTTCAAGAAATATATCACGGCGGGGATCCTCGCTTCGCTTATCGGTCTCTCGCTCGGAACGGCGACGCTCCTCAATGTGGCGATCCAGATGTCCTTCCGCTTGGGCGTCGGTGCGATTTGGCTTGTCATCGGGTCAAACAAACTCTTCTACATCATTTCGGGGCCGATCGGCACAGCGCTCGCGCGCGTGGTGATGTACTTCCTCCTTGGCAAGGGATTGACCGCCATGCTCATCGCCGCAGCGCCCGGCATGGCTTTCACCGCCGCGACTGCGTGGCTCTTTGCGAAGGTATTCAAGCGCTGCCGGATCAGCGGCGAATGAGAGCAGAGATTAGGGACTAGTGACTAGTAGCTGGTGACTAGGGATCAAGGAAACGCTGATTCAATCGAACAACGATTGAATCAGTGTTTCCTTAGAATTAAAGACTAGGGGATATCAGACGGTCAGACATTTATTTCTAATCCCTAGCTACTAGTCACTAGTCCCCAGTCACTAGTCCCCCGTCCCTAGTCACTATATTCCCCTCATAAATTTTCTTGACAACCCCGTTCGTATAGAGTATTCTTTTGGTCGTAGAGAAAGGGCGGAGCAGTATCCCTGTGAGCTGTATCCGAAAAAGCCCTGACGCCGCACGACAAATATCGCTTGGATTGTCACTGACCGAGACGAATGCACAAGAGCTGCATCCTTTTGGGATGCCTTTTTTATGGCTGCACGCAAAGAGCCGCATTCCTTTTGGAGTGCGGCTTTTTTTATAATTAGGAATTAGGAATGAGGAATTAGGAATGGTGGTACGGCGCATCATCATATGAAGGCGCCGAAGTTTTAAAGAAATACTGATTTCTCGCCATGTATAAAACTTCAAGAGTAAAATCTGATAACAATTTAATCAGTGTTTCCTTAAGAAAATATCCATTGCTTTGGGCATCGCCCAGTTTTATACTCGCGACGCTTCTAAATTTTATGCGTCGCACCTTCATTCCTCATTCCTCATTTCTGTTATGAAGTGACTTTTGTCAAGCGGGAATTTGCGCCCCCACACTTGCTTCCTTCTATTTGACGGCAT
>UQRR01000153.1 GCA_900543455.1 uncultured Dialister sp. | reverse complement strand
TCAATAGAGGATTATGAAGGGAGTGCTTTTTGCGCCATTTTTCACTCTCGAGAGGTTTTCATAGTAAGGGGCTGCTCAGCGGGGAAGAGTTTCGTAAACCCAATCCCCGCTTTCAAACTTCAGGGCTGCGGTGGCGGCTTCGCCGCACCGATTTAGCCTTCCCCTCGAGGGGAAGGTGCCCCGCAGGGGCGGATAGGGCACTGGCGGTATGAAAGACAGATGAGGAAAGCCGAAAAGTGCGCGGCACATGGGGGCAGCGTGAGTCCCTCGCCGCGTATGACAAAGATTTCTTGCTCAGCTCGAAATGACGATACGGGAGTCTGATGTCTCCCAGTCTCCTAGTCTTCTAGTCGTTTAGTCACCAGTCACCAGTCACCAGCCACTAGTCACCAGCCACTAGTCACCAGTCACTAGTCCCCAGCCACTAGTCACCAGCCACTAGTCACCAGCCACTAGTCACCAGTCACCAGTCACTAGTCCCCAGCCACTCATTCCAACAAAAAAGCGGCGCTTCCCATTATTGCGCGCCGCCCTTCATTTCCTATTTCACATTTCTTACCTCATTCTGCCCCAAGCGTCTGCCCGATCATCCGTTTCAGCTTTTCCGCAGCTGCCTTTGGCTCTTCGCTCGCCATGATGGCAGAGACGATGGCGAAGCCGTCGATCGCACTTCCTTTGAAGTCAGGGATGGTCTTCTCATTGATACCGCCGATGGCGCAGACGGGGATGTGGACGCTGCGCTTGATTTCCTCCAGCGTCTCTCTGGTCGTGAAGTCTGCATCCGTCTTTGTCTTTGTGGGATACATCGCGCCGACGCCGAGGTAGTCCGCGCCGTCCGCTTCTGCCTTGAGCGCCTCGGTGAGATTGGCAGCAGAGACGCCTAAGATCTTATCCGGGCCGATCATCTGCCGCGCGAGGGACGCCGGCATATCGCTCTGTCCCACATGAACGCCCGCCGCGTCCACCGCGAGCATGATGTCGATGCGGTCATCGATGATGAGGGGGATGCCATAGCGATCCGTCACTTCTTTCAGCCGGCACGCCCGTTCATAGAGAAGGCCCGTATCCCCTTCCTTTTCGCGAAGCTGCACGAGCGTCACTCCGCCTCGGATCGCCTCTTCGACGACGGTTTCAAATCCCTTTTTCGGCATGCGTCGGTCGGTCACGAGGTAGAGCGTGAGATCAAAGGATGTCATACTTGCCCTCCGCTTCCATGACAGAGGCGCTCATGCGGCCAAGCTCATCCAGAATGCCCATGTGGAAATGCCCAAGGCCCAGATGTCCGTATGATTTCCAAGCTCTTTCACCCGCGATCCCCATCGAGAGCATCGCCGCGGCAGACGCGCCGAAGGGATCCTCCGGATACGCGCCGGCAAAAGCACCGACGAGCGTGGTACACATACAGCCGGAGCCCGTGATGTCCGACATCTCCGGGCAGCCATTGTGGATATGCATGGTCCTGCTGCCGTCTGTGATGATATCTGTCTTGCCGCTGATGACGACCGTCGCATGCCATTTCTTCGCCAGCATCGAAGCGACCTCTTCCGCGACTTTGACATCCGCGCGGCCCGCGTCGACGCCCTTGGTCTCCGCCGCCTCTCCTCCCAGTGAGCAGATTTCAGAAATATTTCCTCTCACGACCGCCATCTGGATCTGATTCATGAGCTCAGCCGCCATGCGGTTCCGGAAAGGCGTCGCTCCCACGCCGACAGGGTCAAAAACGACCGGAATGCCGAGTGCATTTGCCTTTCGGCCGGCCACCATCATCGCTTCGACCTTCGTTACATTGAGCGTTCCGATATTCAGCACCAGCGACTGCGCGATGGAAACCATCGACTCCGCTTCATCCACGGCATCAGCCATGACTGGCGATGCGCCGATCGCAAGACAGGCATTCGCACAGTCATTGACCGTCACATAATTCGTGATGTGATGCACAAGCGGTCTTCCCACTCTGACCTGATCGATATAAGATGTAAATGTCATTTCCTTTTCCCCTTTGCTTTCGTTTTAGCTGCTTTATCCAGATACCGTTCCACCATTTTGGGATTCGGCTCTGTCCCATACCCGCGGCGGTAGTAATCTGCGAGCACTTCATAGAAATCCTCATTCCGCTTCTGTGCCATCTTTTGCGCAAACCGGAACGCCTTCAAAGGATTCTCGTGATGAAGCTCTCCCGCCTCCTCTCCGGAGGGGCCTGCAAAATACGTCCACAGGAAGAAATCCATATCCATGATCCGTGCCTGTCTTCCATTCGCCGCGGCCTTTAGGAAATCCTCATTTCTCTTCCCGATATCCGCGCCATGGTAGAGATAGAGATACGCAAGAAGCGCCCAGGCCTCCGCGCTGCCCGCCTTGGCCGCCTTCTCACAGCAAGATGCCGCATGCCTCGTATGCTCGAGATAGGTATCGAAAAACCGTCTCTCGCCCCGCCGCTCGGCAAGCTCTTCAAATATCGGCTCCAGTACCCGCAGCTCCGTCACCACTTCATTCATATAGTACTGCCCCCAGCGCTCACGGCAGCTGTCATGCCCTGCCTGCATCCCCATCTCCAGATCCTTCAGATAGAGATCCATCCGTCCTCGGCGTCGCTCCATTTCCGCGAGCGCGAAGAGACAGCTCGTATCTCCTGCCGCATGCAGCTTCTCCATGAAAGAACGGAGAAGCTCTTCGACTTCTTCATAGCGCGGCGTATCGATATACGTCTGCACCACGCGCAGCATCCCTTGCGCAGCCGCTCTTTTCTCTTCCGGATCCCCCAGCTCATAGGAGCGCAGATACCACGTAAGCGCCTTTCGGATTTCCCGATGCACATGAAGGCCAGTCGCATACATCTCGCCCAGCTGCCGGCAGGCGAGCGCACTTCCGGCA
>UQRR01000152.1 GCA_900543455.1 uncultured Dialister sp. | reverse complement strand
TGGTAGCTAGGGATTAGTGGCTAGGGATTAGGTTTGCGATACGAGAAAACCGCTAGTTTCAAAACTCCGCGGCGCTTTCATTATTTTATGCGCCGCACCACCATTTCTCATTTCTCATTTCTAATTTCTCATTCAATCGAGACTTTCAAACGTAATCAAGGGGCGAGCCGTCCCCAGGGCTAACCCTGAACCCTGAACCCTGAACCTGCTAACCTTAAAAATTTTACTCTTTTAGCAAAATAGAGTACACACGTAAGGGGGGATATCTCTTTTTGATATACAACAATTCTTCATACCTGTTATAAGTATCTTTTATTATATTATTCGAGAAAGGCAATGTATAATGAGAGAAACTCAATTTCGAATTTGTTATGATTCTAGAAGATTTTGTTATGAAAAGTTCAGAGGGGGGAGGCCAATGAGGGCCAGGAAGGATGCGGTGGAGCGTCTGCTCGCGGCGTACCGCAGGTATTATACGATCACGCGTTTTGACGGCGTGGGAGAAGCGCCGGGCAAAGGAATCCAGGAGGCGAAAGATCTGACGGCACCCTTCCTGCCTGAAGGGGCGTCTCTTTCTGCCGTAGGTGAATATTACGAAAGGGCAGAGAGATATTTCATTCTCCATTCGAATGAGCTATGGTCGACGCATCAGGAAGAGTTCGTCTTCGTCTTTTCTGTTCCTCATCTATCCAAAAAAGTCTTTGATGCCTGCAGGGACTACGCGTATCAGGCGGGGATGGATATGGCACACATCGGATCGGGCCATATGTATACGTATATCTCACCGGTCTTTCTGTGCGACACGGTCGATGAGGAAGCCAGGATCGCCTTGGAAAAGTGCAAGTATTACAAGACCTTCCGCTTCTCCTTCCACGGATGGATGGAGTACCATGCGGGATGTTTGGCACTTCGTGACGATCGGTTCTATTTCAATAAGGCAGGACGCTGCATGGAAAAGGGCTTGAAGAAGCTCTTCGAAGGAGCTGTGCGGATGGAAGCGTGAGAAAAGGTTCAAAGAATCTCAAACGACCAACAACAAGCAGCGGTTTGCTGTGAGGGGCAGACAAGGAAGTCAAGGAGAAAGGAGAAGGATTATGAATACACTGGTATTATTGGCTGTCTGTTTAGTGATTTTGTTTTGTGGTTATGTATTTTATGGGCGCTGGCTGGTCAAGCAATGGGGCGTAGGTGAGGGGGATATCCCGACACCGGCGCATACCATGAATGACGGCATCGACTATGTGCCGGCAAAGGCACCGGTGCTGATGGGGCATCATTTCTCCTCCATCGCTGGCGCAGGCCCGATCACCGGACCGATCGGGGCTGCTATGTTTGGCTGGCTGCCGGTCACCCTGTGGGTGCTGATCGGCGGTATCTTCTTCGGTGGTGTCCATGACTTCGGGGCGCTCTTCGCTTCTGTCCGTCATAAGGGGCAGTCCATCGGGGAGATCATTTCTGCGAATATGTCCAAGAGAGCGAAGCAGCTCTTCATTATTTTCTCGTATCTGACACTGATCCTCGTCGTAGCGGCTTTCGCTGCGATCGTAGCGTCCACTTTCGGAGCGACCTTTGAAAACGGCGTCTTAAATGAAGCCAAGAGTGCGACCCAGGCTTCGGTCGCCATGGTATCCCTCCTCTTCATCCTTGTTGCGATCGTATTCGGATTTGCTGTGTATCGCCGTCATACCTCCATGGTGACCTCCACCATTCTTGGCGTCGCTGCGATCGTAGCCTGCATGGCGGTCGGCATGAACTGGCATCCGCTGTATTTCTCCACCACCACATGGATGTGGCTCATCGGGCTCTACATCACCATCGCATCCGTCACTCCGGTCTGGATCCTGCTCCAGCCGCGTGACTACCTGTCTTCCTTCCTGCTCTATGCGATGCTGGCTGTTGCAGTCGTAGGTATCGTCGGTGCGCATCCGGATATCAAGCCGGAACTTTTCCCGGCTTTCGCTGGATTTGCTGTAGAAAATGGCAATGGCGTACAGTACATGTTCCCGATCCTCTTCACGACCGTAGCCTGCGGCGCGATTTCCGGTTTCCACTCTCTGGTATCTTCCGGCACGACGTCCAAGCAGCTGGATAAAGAATCGGATGCTAAGCCGATCGCTTACGGCGGCATGCTGCTGGAATGCGTACTCGCAGTCATCACTCTCTGCGCGATCGCTTATGCAAGAGAAACGGGTCATGTGAAAGGCGCGACTGATATTTTCGCCGGCGGCATCGCTGCGATGATCGGCGCGATCCCGGGGCTTGAAAACATGGAAACCTCCATGTACACCCTGCTCGTCCTGACGTACTCCGCATTCTGCCTGACCTCTCTGGATACCGCGACACGTCTCGCTCGTTTCATGTTCCAGGAATTCTGGCTCGAACCGGGTGAAACACCGAAAGATATCAAGAGCGGCTTCAAGAAAATGATGGTCAATCCATACTTTGCGACCGTCCTCACGGTATTCCTCGGTGTCATGCTCGGTATGAACGGCTTCATGAAGATCTGGGGTCTCTTCGGTGCAGCGAACCAGCTGCTGGCCGGCATCGGCCTCCTTGCTGTCGCAGCATGGCTCGGCAATGCAGGCAAGAACAATAAGATGTTCCTCTTCCCGATGTCTTTCATGATGGTCGTCACTCTCTGCTCGCTGGCTCTGATCGTAAGAAATCAGGTCCTCATCATCATGAAGGGCGGCGCTGACTGGGGCCCGTATGCCCAGGCCATCATCGGCTCCTTCCTCATCGTCCTTGCTCTGGAACTGGCGGTAGAAGGCTACCGTACCATTTTCAAGAAAAAGGATCCGGATGACAACGGCGAAGCACCGGCTCTGGACTAAGAAAGTGAAAAACGCTATCCGAAAGGATAGCGTTTTTTGATTTGGGGGTTCAGCGGGTTCGGGGTTCAGCGGGTTCAACGGGGGAGGCGGGGGAG
>UQRR01000151.1 GCA_900543455.1 uncultured Dialister sp. | reverse complement strand
TTACTACCTGGAGTGAAAAAGGGCACAAAAGAAGGAGCTGTAAAGAAATGAATCCTCATTTCTTCACAGCTCCTTTGTGGCGGAGTGAGGGAGATTCGAACTCCCGCACCGGTATAACCGGTCTAACGATTTAGCAAACCGTCCTCTTCAGCCACTTGAGTATCACTCCACATAGCTGACTTTAGAGATAATAGCATATGAGGCAGGGGATTGTCAAGAATTTTTTAAGAAGTCATTTTGACAAAGGAAGAGGAATCAAGGATAATGGGTTCAAGAAAGGGTTAGCCCCTGAAGCGTGGGGTCCCATGATTACGTTTGAAAGCTCTACTCGCCAGTTAGGAGTTAGGAGTTAGGAGTGAGGAGTGGTGGTGCGGCGCATAAAAAAAGAAGCGCCGCGGAGTATAGATGGTGGCGATGCCCGAAGGTTTCTTTCAGAGCAGGTTTCCCGTTTCGGATTTCCAAACATCGACCGCTGGGCCGCGAATGACAAAGATTTCTCGCTTGCGCTCGAAATGACGATACGGGAGTCTGATGTCTTCCAGTTTCCTAGTCTCCTGGTCTTTTAGTCTCTAGTCCCTAGTCCCTAGTCACCAGTCACTAGTCACTCCTAATCCCTAATCCCTAATCCCTAGCCACTTATCCCCTAAAACTGTTCTCTCAAAGGAGCCATTATGCATTTCGAAACTATGATTCTTCTCCTCTTTTCTGTTCTTGGCCTCATTGATGGCGCGCTTTTTGCGCTGCTTTTCCGCCGGAGGCGTTTCTATTTCTATGCACTGACGGCAGCGATCCTTGGCGGGGCAGCGGGCGCGTATTTCCTCTGGTATGCGAAGGGGTATGACGGGCTCGGACTATGGTCACTCTATCTGGCGTATGGGATGACGGGATATATGGTGGCAGAGATCGTAGCGCTCTTTCTCCTCATCCCGCTTGCGCTTTTGAGTCTGGTGAAAGCCCTTCGGCATGCGACGCAGCTCTTGGGCGCGCTGGGACTGGCGGTGGCGCTGGGGATCAGTGTCTATGGAGCCTATGATGGAAATCATCGGGAGGTGACGGAGCATCACGATATCTATGTGAAGGATCTGCCGGAGGCGCTGGAGGGGTATCGCTTTGCGCAGATGACGGATACGCACATCGGCCCCTACTTCCGCTATACGGACCTTCCGCGTGAGATGGCGCGTGCGAAGGCAGAAGGGGCAGAGGCGGTCTTTTTCACGGGGGATCTCATCGATGATGTGCGCCATATGAAGGAAACGGCGGATATCCTGGACGAATGGCAGGCGGCTTTTCCGGATGGTATTCTCTATGCATGGGGAAATCATGAGTACTACCGCGGCAAGGATCTCATCCGCCGTGAGCTCTTAAGGACGCGGGTCGGGCTTTTGGAAAATGAAAGCATGGTGATCCGGCGCGGAGATGCGGCGCTCTATGTGGCGGGGGTGGATTACCCATGGAGCCGCGGGGCGGCGCGGCCGCTTGAAATGCAGAATATGACGGACTTCGCCTATGCTGATATTCCGGAGGGCGCACCGTCGATCCTGCTCGCGCATCATTCTGATTTCATCGATCTGGGCTTTGAGAAGGGAGCCTTCCTGACGCTCACCGGGCATACGCATGGGACACAGTTCGGCTTTTTCGGGCGGCCGATCCTTGTGCCTTTCCGCTATACACGAGGGATGTACAGCGATGGCATGCATCAGGGCTACGTTTCGCGCGGAGATGCGAGCTGGTTTCCCTTCCGCTTTTCCTGCGATAGGGAGCTTGCTATATTTACGCTGCACAGGAAAAAGTGAAAAGTATTGGAAAGGGCGCCCCTCGTGTAGCGCCCTTTTTTAGAAAAGACGGCGCTTGCCCCTTCTCACTTCGCTAGCGTCTCCTTCCCCTCTATAGTACAATAAGATATAGCAAATGCATTGGACCAAAGGAGATGAAAACATGAAAAAATGGAAACAGATTGTCACTGCACTGGGGGCGGCGATGATGCTTTATGGAGCTGGATCGGTCAGCGCGTTCGAGCCATTCTACTTGAATGGCGACCAGACGCAGCCCATGATACAGAATACGGGCGGCATTTACAATGACGGCAAGACAGGGCTCTTCATGGACCTTACCACCATGACCATCGAAGGCGTATTCAATGACGGACTCGCGGTGCGCGTGAAAATTTTCGAACTCGCAGAGGGCAAGTCTGCCGGGACGGGATTCCTGCATGTCCGCTACGCAGAAGACGGCAAGGCATGGGTGCTTCGCACGGATGACCGCTGGCAGGAGGTCGCCTCCGGCACAGAGGACCCGTCGGCGCTCGCTGTCTACTTCGTGCGTGAGGAGATGGGAAACGACGCCCGCCGCGATACCTACATGAGCCAGATCGAGAAGCTCGCAGCAGCGCAGGACGGCGACCCGGGCTCCATCGTGCCCGCCAATGCACTTCCGGCTTCTTTCGGACAGACGCCCAAAGCCGCTACCAAAAAGGCGGCTCGCCCTGTGAAAGGGAAGTCCGTCGTCCGCACCAAACCTCTGCCCGCGCCGCATGGAGACGTGACAGTCACCATCACCGAAGCCCCGCAGGTGGAGATCGTGAAGAGCGAAGGGGAGAAGTGACTGGTGACTGGTAGCTGGTGACTGGTAGCTGGGGATTAGTGGCTGGGGATTAGGTTTGCGATACGAGAAAACCGCCAGTTTCAAACCTCCGCGGCGCTTCTGATTTTTATGCGCCGCACCAACCCCTTTGAACCCACAGAACCCGCTGAACCCTTTCGCACGTAATCAAAGGGCACCACGCCCGAGGGGCTAACCCTGAAGTTTGAAAAGCAGGGATGAGTGGCTAGGGATTAGGGATTGGGGATTAGGAGTGACTAGTGACTGTATTCGTATATTAAGCCCCCATCTGAGATGGGGGACCCGGTGGAGCCGTAGCTTTGCCTAGAGTATAAAAAAT
>UQRR01000150.1 GCA_900543455.1 uncultured Dialister sp. | reverse complement strand
TACTACCTGGAGTGAAAAAGGACACAAAAGAAGGAGCTGTAAAGAAATGAATCCTCATTTCTTCACAGCTCCTTTTCCATCACAAAGGCGCAGCAAGCTCCATATGTCCATGGAGGCATTCCCTGCAATCTGGCACCAGCGCATTTCACGGTTCATATCGCTTACGCGATTAAACTTCGCTCTAGGGTTAGCCCGCGAGGCGAATCCTGCATGAGATCATTTTGACCTGCTGCGTCTTTATGTGATTTGTATTTCTTACGCTCTCCGGAGGCTAGGGAAACACAGATTAAATCGTTGTCAGATTTTACTCTTGGATTTTTATACATGACGAGGAATAGCCTGACGCGAATAGCGAGCTATTTAAGGAAGGTTATGACGAAGTCATGTATAAAAATTCTTGTGAAATCTGACTCTGCGATTTAATCAGCGTTTCCCTAGCACGCCTTCGGGCGGGAGCGGGGAAATCAGATCCACCGTCCGCCCTCTCCGCTCTCCTTTCCTATAGGTGTGTGCACGAAGGAATGCGGTGAAGGGCTTTCGGCGCCCGGGAGGATTTCCCTCTCTCCATAACATACCATCGTAAGATTTTTAAAATATACACGGTTTACTGAAAAAACATCAGATGTGCCTTTTTCTTTTATACCGCAGCATCCTATCCTCCCCTTGCTTTCCCCAATCCTCATGGGGTACAATGAGAGCCGATACAGAATGTTTCAAAGAAAACATAGCAGGAGGTCAACCATGGAAGATTTAGAAAAGCAGGATCCTTATCGCATCGAAATGATGCGTACCCTTTGGGAAAACAATTTCAGAGGCACGATTTTTGATTATAGAGACTCGTATGTAGCGACAGTACGCCTCATTTTCAGCATTCCGCTCGACCGCGAAGAGGTGCCGGAAAATGCACCGGTTGTCGATCCGATGATTTTCGTCCTTGTCGAAGATACAGTACTGAAACCGATCGAAGTCGTTGCTTTCGAAGAAGCGATGACGCCGATCCTCGCGAAGAAGCTCGCCAGCAATGTCTTCACCCCGGATCGCATCGTTTATTTCTACCCGAGCCCGTCAGAAGGCGCAGAGACAAAGTAAGGAAAAAGAGAAGGGTTCAAGGTTCAGGTTGATGGGTTCGGGGTGGTGGTGGCAGCTTCGCTGCAATATATATTTGCGGCGGAGCCGCCACCTTCACTCCTAATTTCAATTCGAGCAGAGTGTTCCATCGCAATCCATGGACGACACGTTCTATGGCCCGATCCTGAACCATTTTTATTTTTCATTTTACAAATGGGCATCGGTATAGTATAATATCCCCATCGACTTATGCAGTCGTGATTTATGGCAGTCTCCGGGTCCCGTGCAATGGGATCCCATGAATCTTGTCAGGTCCGAGAGGAAGCAGCAATAAGTGGCTCTTTCCATGTGCCACGGTGCATCCTGGAGGCTGTCATAAATCACGCTTGCATAAGTCTTTTTTGTTGCATAAATGACCTCGTTCATCCCGACATCTTTTTTCTTTTTCCTTTTACCTATTTCTATCTTTATCTTGAGGAGGCATCCGATCTTATGGCCTATCTCGCACTTTATAGAAAATGGCGTCCCCGCACTTTCAGTGAAGTGGTCGGACAGAAGCATATTTCCATCCCGCTCCAGCGTGCCATCGAGCAGGATCGGCTGGCGCATGCCTATCTTTTCTCCGGTCCGCGCGGCACGGGAAAGACCAGCATGGCCAAAATCCTTGCCAAGGCTGTGAATTGTGAACATCTCGAAGAAGGCAATCCCTGCAACAGCTGCGAAATCTGCCGGGAAATCAATGCGGGCGCGAGTCTTGATGTCTATGAAATCGATGCCGCATCAAACAGGGGCATCGAAGAAATCCGTGCCCTGAAAGAGTCTGTCAGGACACTTCCCGCCGCCTGCCGCAAGAAAGTGTACATCATCGATGAAGTACACATGCTGACGAAGGAAGCCTTCAATGCCCTCTTGAAAACGCTGGAGGAGCCGCCGAGCCACGTGCTTTTCATTCTGGCCACCACCGAGCCGGAGAAAATCCCGCTCACCATTCTCTCCCGCTGCCAGCGCTATGAATTTCACCGCATCTCCGTGGAAGACATCAAGCAGCACCTGCTCTATATCGCCAAAGAAAGCGGCATGCCGCTCACAGAAGATGCCGCTGACCTCATCGCTGTCCGCGCCGACGGCGGCCTCAGAGATGCGCTCTCGCTCCTTGACCAGTGCTCCTCTGCGACCAAAGCAGCGACGCTCGATGCGGCGGAGGTCTACGACCTTCTCGGACTGACCGGAAAAGACCAGATCATTGCCTTGTCGCATCATATTTTCAATGGAGAAAGCGGTGAAACGCTGACCCTCTTCTACCGCATTCTGCAAAGCGGCAAAGAGCCGGCCGCCATTCTTCGTGACCTTTTGGAGCATTTCAGAAATCTGATGATCTGCCGCATCGAGCCAAATGCGCCGGAGCTTTCTGCCTATGGAAAGAATATCGGCCTTTTGAGAGAGGATGCTGCCAAAATTTCAGAAGCCTATCTGGATAGTCTTTTCGACTATCTCCACCAGTCACTGACCGAGACGCGAAGAAGCTCGTCGCCTCGTATGAGTGCGGAGATGGGGCTTCTTCATCTCTGCCGTCTGAAAGGTTCCGCTGCCGTAGATAGTCTGGCAGAACGAGTCAGCCAACTGGAAAAAGAGATCGAGGCTCTGAAAAAAGGAAAACTCTCCGGGCAGGTGCCCGCTGCCGCTCCCTCTTTCGATCCACCCGCTCCGGCCCCCTCTTTCGAGCCGCCCATACCGGCCGCTGCCCCCGCAGCAGAAAGCGAGCCGGTATCCATGATGCCGCCCCCGCCTTTCCCGGAGTCTCAGACGCTTCCCCAAAAAGAGCCTGCCTTTTCGCCTTCTCCTAAACCAAAGCCGGCTGAACAAAGAAATCCGCCGTCCCCCACGCCGTCCCAGCCTGCCAAGGCCACGGTGACCGAAGCGGCGCCAAAGGAAGAGAATATGGCCCCTGCCG
>UQRR01000149.1 GCA_900543455.1 uncultured Dialister sp. | reverse complement strand
GGATGGCTTTCCTGATCCGTATGCCTGGCAAAGATCATCGCCTCAAGATCTGGACGAAGCCCCTGCAGCAGGGGGCGGCCTTCCAGGTCTTGCATCCATACTTCCGGCTTCTTGGCGAGCGGATCATCCGCACGCATATACACCCCCACCCGGCTCGGTTTTCCGATGGGGAATGACTCATACTTCTCCCTATCGAAAGGCTGCACAAGGAGACCCACATCGACGCAGCCATGATCCATATATTCACAAATGTAAGGCGTGATGTCCGTGTAATAGCGGAAACATACAAAAGGATGGAGTGTCTGGAATTCCTTAATGAGACGCACGAAATCACGTGCCTGCGAGAGATCCCCTCCTGCCACGCTGATGGTGCCTTCCAGATTTTCTGCCGCCTGCGAGACTTCCATCTCCGTCTTGTCGACCAGAGAGACGATCTCTTCGGCGCGTCGGCGAAGAAGAATGCCTTCCGGCGTCAATGCGATCTTGCGTCCGCTCCGATCCAGGAGCGGGACGCCCATATCCGCTTCGAGGTCCGCCATCTGGCGCGACAGCGTCGGCTGCGTGATGTGGAGGCGGCTGGCCGCCTTCGTGATGCTCTCCTCACGCGCGACCATGAGAAAATATTTCAACACACGGATTTCCATGGAAATCGCTCCTTTCATGAAATCATTTTTCTCATTATATCATGGGAAGGAAAGGGGGCAAGGGTTAGCCCTCGGGGCGGCTCCGTCCACTGATTTTGAGTAAAAGCTCGGCTCTCTAGTTAGGAGTTAGGAGTTAGGAGTGTTGGTGCGGCGCATAAAAATATAGAAGCGCCGTAAATTTTAGATAAACCGTACTCTCGTATCGTCATTCCGACCGAAGTGGAGGAATCTTTTTCGTTTGCGGCATACCGCCGGGTAAGCTCAAGAACGCAAATGGGAAGCCTGCTTTCAAAGGCAGGGAGTACGGTGTTTCATGCAAGAGAAAAAACGCACAATGTACGGATTTCCGCTGCAACAAAGATCCCTCGGCTTTGCTCGGGATGACGAAACGGAGAGATGGCTACCCGACAACTGCTTTCAGACTTAGATCATGAGACATGCTGTCCCTTGATTTCGAATGAAAGCTTTGCTCGAATGAGGAATTAGGAATGAAGGTGGCGGCTCCGCCGCAAATATATATTTTGCAGCGAAGCTGCCACCACAATCCTGAACCCATCAACCTGAACCCGACAACAACACAAAAGAAGTGCTCGCGCACGTCTCTTTCGTTAAAAGCTGTATGTTCCCTTATAGATCAGGTCTTTGATGAAATTCGGAAGGGCAAAGCAGCTTTTCTGGATATTTTTATTGTAGTACTTCATCGGCTGCGGGCCGTCTTCACGGACCTTGGCTGTCAGCGGGTCATATTTCTTCGATCCGATCATGAAGGAGTGCATACACTCCGGATAGATCGGCACGTGTGAAAAATACATGCGTACAATGGGGAATACATCACGCATCGCCTCAAAAACATCGTGGACGGTCTTCTGCTGGACGATCGGAGACTCGGTCTGCTGGACGATGAGCCCATCTTCTCTAAGAGCCGCCTTGGCGCTTTTGTAGAATTCTCTCGTGAAAAGGCCTTCGCCCGGTCCGATGGGGTCAGAGCAGTCGATGATGATGACGTCATAAAAATCCTTCACCGCGGCCGCAAAAGCGATGCCATCTCCCACATGGACATGAAGCTTCTTCGGCGGATCCAGGAGGACTTTGGAGATCGTCGGGAAATATTCCTTCGAAAGCTCGATGACGCGGCCATCGATGTCGCAAAGATCCACCTGTTTTACACACTCGTGACGGCAGACTTCGCGTGCGACGCCGCCGTCTCCGCCGCCAATGATGAGTACACGCTCCGGATGAGGATGCATCATGAGCGGGACATGCGCGATCATTTCATGGTACGTCCACTCATCCTTGACGGAAGTCTGGAAAACACCGTCTAAGATGAGAAGACGTCCATACTGCTCCGTCTCGACGATCTCAATGTGCTGAAAGGGAGTCTGCTCTTCATGCAGTCTTTTGGTGATCGCAAGGGTGAGCCCCAGATGGTCATTGGCCCACTCGGTCACGGTCTGTTTGGTATCCATTTTCTATTTCCTTGCTAAACGATGATGCCCTTTACAAAAAAGTAAGCCGTCAGGAAAGCACGGATTCCATCGTTGTCTGATAGGACCCGCATTTTCAAAGGCGCAATCAGTCTTCTTTGGGCGCAACAGTCGCTGCCGCCTCATCGAAAAGATTTCCGCCGGCAGGCGCAGGATCGGCTTCCTGTGCTTCTACGGCTGGCGCTGCTTCTTCTACCGAGGAAGAAGGCTCCACCTCAGCGGCCGGTTCAGAAACTGCAGGCTGCGCAGCCTGCACCGCCTGCGGCGCACGAGCGGCTTTGGCTGCTTCGATCAGCGCCAGCGCAGATTTGAAATTTGACAAGAGCTTTTCGATATACAGATTCATATCGCCTTCTGCCTTCAGAAGGTCCGCATTCATCTTGCGGCGAGCCGCTTCGGCATCGGAAACGATCTTCTGTGCTTCGCTCTGGGCTTCCTGAATGGAAAGCTCGGCTTCCTTGTGTGCATTCTTTTTCACATTATCCGCGGTTTCCTGCGCCATGACCAGCGTGTGGGACATGGTCGACTCCATCTTTTCGTAGTTGCGGAGCTTCGTGCGGATGGTATCCATTTCTTCTTCCATCACGCGGTGTTCGCGGTAAATCTTCTCATAGTCGCTCGCCAGCTCTTCCAGAAAGGCATTCACTTCATCCTTCGAATAGCCGCGGATCTGACCGGAAAATGTTTTATTATGAATATCCATCGGTGTGATCATATTGTATGCTCCTTTAATGATATTCTTACTTATGAGTTCAAGGGTTCAGGGTTCAAGGTTCAGGGTTAGCCCATGGGCGTGCCGCCCTTTGATTGCGTGTGAAAGAGGTTCAACAGGTTCAGCGGGTTCAACGGCAATGCTATTAAGTTAAGCGGCAGATCATTCTTGGCTCCCCATCGGGGGAGCTGCCCGAAGGGCTGAGGGGGCTACGTAGCGGTATTGCATGAAAGTGTTGGAATA
>UQRR01000148.1 GCA_900543455.1 uncultured Dialister sp. | reverse complement strand
ATTCCAACACTTTCATGCAATACCGCTACGTAGCCCCCTCACCCCTTCGGGGAGCTCCCCCGATGGGGAGCCAAGAATGTTCTGCCGCTTAACTTAATGGCATTACTCTGATGAGGGCAGCCTGATCCTCCTTCATCCCGCTCACTCTTTTTTATGGCTCACGCGATAGGGGTTATCGAGATGAGCGGCGGTGTCATCGGAGAGCCAGTAGAGGGGGCGGTTTCTGGTTTCTTCAAACATACGCCCGAGGTACTCGCCGATGATGCCGAGGCCCATGAGATTCAAACTGCCGAAGATGGCGATGAGGATGGTCATGGTCGCCCAGCCGGGGACGGCTTCGTCCATCATGACGCAGTAGAGGACATGAAGGATGAGGAGGATGCCTGCGATGGCCGCGAAGACACCCAGATAGAATGCCACACGAAGCGGCAGGGTGGAATTGGTGATGATGCCGTCCATCGCGAAGTGCAGCATTTTTTTCATGGAAAATTTCGAGACGCCGGCGTGGCGGGCAGGCGCTTCGAATTCGATGGTACACTGCTTGAAGCCAAGACCGCCTACGATGCCGCGGATGAAGCGGGAGTGTTCACGGAAACGCAGAAAGGCATCGAGCGCTTTGCGATCCATCAGGCGGAAGTCGGAGCCGCCCGGGACAACGGGAGAATTGGAAATGGAATTGATCACCGCGTAGTAGCCTGCTGAGGTCAGTTTCTTGATGGGGCCGGCATCTTCTGTCGCGGTGCGGATGGTCTGCACGATGTCGTAGCCTTCCTGCCACTTCTCGATGAGCTTCGGAATGAGCGCCGGTGGGTGCTGCATGTCGCCGTCCATCGTGATGACGGCGTCTCCGATGGCAAAGTCCATGCCGCAGGTGATGGCGATCTGGTGGCCGAAATTGCGCGCAAAGGTCAGCGCCCGCACATGCGGGTCGCCGGCTGCCAGCTGGTGGATCAGCTCGTCCGTGCGATCCTTCGAGCCATCATTGACGTAGATGATCTCGTAGTCCATATCCAGTGTCTGCATGACTTTTGTCACTTCGTCATGGAAATAGACGACGTTGCCTTCTTCATTATATACAGGTGTTACGATCGATATCATGGTTCCTCCGTTACGGCACATAAGCCTACGCTATATTATAGCACACTCAGGTATATATAATGAGACATATATAAGTAGTATAAATATAGTATGTGTATGGCGGATCGCCGGGAGTTAAAGAAATCATAAAATCGATGAGGGTTCAGGGTTCAGGGTTCAGGGTTCAGGGTTAGCCCCTTGGGCGTGCTGCCCCCTTGATTGTGGATGAAAGCTTTGCTCTCTAGTTAGGAGTTAGGAGTGAGGAGTGAGGAGTGGTGGTGCGGCGCATAAAAATCAGAAGCGCCGCGGAGTGTAAATAATGGCGATGCCCGAAGGCGGTATTCAAGTCACCAGTCACTAGTCCCCAGCCACTAGTCCCCAGTCACTCCCATCAAAAAAGCGGCGCATCCAAATAGGACGCGCCGCACCACCACTTCACACTTCTCACTTCTTATGCTCCGGCCAGATCATCAGACGGAAAACGACGAGCGAGAGAGCATAGCAGAGAACCATGATGATCCCCATCGGGAGCGCGGAGTGGTCACCGGCGACCCCCGTGAGCGGCATCAGCGCGCCGCCCAGGATCATATTGAAAAAGCCCAAAAGCGCCGACGCGCTCCCCGCATTCTTTCCGCAGCGGGACAGCGAGAGCGAGGTCGACGACGCCCCCATGAGCGAGAGCGGGATGATGGTAAAGAAAAGCGCAAGGAACGTGTAGCCGATCGGCGCACCAAGTACAATGCCCGCAAGGAAGAAGAGCGACATCACGAAAGGCACCACGAGCGATACCTTGAGAAAGGTGATCTCCTCGACCGCCCCTGCCATCTTCGCCGGAAGCACGCCCATCAGCATGAGACCGAGACCGATGCCGCCGAAGATATAGCTGTACGTCTGCGGCGAGACGCCATAGATATTCTGAAAAAGAAAGACAGATCCCGCGATGTAGGAAAAGAACGCACCGAAGTAGAAACACTGCAGAAGACACTGGCCGAAGAAATAGCGATTTCTCACCAGCACGGCAAAGGCGGCAAAGCCCTCCGTGAAGCTTCGCACACGCTCCCCCTTCTTCAGCGTTTCCTTGAAATGCATCGTCAAGCCCATCTGCACCAGACCGATCCCGACAAGGAAAATGAAGATCCCATGCCAGTCCGTGAAACGCAGAACCTGCGCCCCTGCGACAGGCGCCGCGATCGGAGCGAGACCATTCACCATCATGAGGAGCGCCATGAACTGCATCAGCGCAGGCCCTTCCACCACATCACGCGCCACCGCACGGGCGATCACGATGCCGAAAGCGCCGGAGAGCCCCTGCAAAAAGCGGAAAGCTAGGAAGAGATGGATCTCCTCCGTCCACGCACAGCCCAAAGATGCCAGCGTGAAGCCCATCATGCCGATAAGGAGCGGTACCTTGCGCCCCAGCCGGTCCGAGACAGGCCCGCCCAGGACCTGCCCGACCGCCATCCCCACCATCGTCATCGTGAGCGTCGACTGCGTCATCGAAGTGGAAATATGAAAATCAGAAGCGATCTCCGGCAGCGAAGGCAGGTACATATCCGTCGACAACGGCGCCATTGCCGTCATGACGCCAAGGAAGATCGTGAGATAAAGCATGTTGTTCATGGTGAGCTCCTTTGGAAAACTTGAATCAGGGGGACAGGCGTTGAAGGGGGTAGATAGGTTTTTACCACTTTTTCCTCCTTCCTCTGGAAAGAGGTGCCCCGAAGGGGCAGAGATTGGCTTCTGCTCTGGATTGAAAAGGAATGGGCGGGAAGCGTTTCCTCGTTTCGTCATCCCGAGCGCAGCCGAGGGATCTTTTTCGTTTGCCGTTTGCTGTTTTCCTTCGTAAATCCATCTGCATGAAGCACCGTGATCCCCAGTCACATGAAGCATACGGTGTTTCCCGTTCCCCGCTTCCCTCACAACTTTTGCCTGACCGCGAACGAAAAAGATTTCTCGCTTCCGCTCGAAATGACGATGCAGGAAAGGCGGCATTCTCCCTCCTTCCTTTACTATGAAAACCTCTCGAGAGTGAAAAATGGCGCAAAAAGCACTCCCTTCATAATCCTCTATTGAAAACTTATGA
>UQRR01000147.1 GCA_900543455.1 uncultured Dialister sp. | reverse complement strand
ACCTCAGTTGCGGGCTGACTCGTTCCGAGTGCGAACGGAGACATTGCGGTATCGATGATATCACAGCCTGCCTCTACAGCCTTTAAGCATGTCATGGAAGCAACACCTGATGTATAGTGTGTATGCATCTCGATTGGGATATTTACTGCATCTTTCAATGCACCAACAAGCTCTGTTGTCTTATATGGAACAAGAAGTCCTGCCATATCTTTGATGCAGATGGAGTCAGCCCCCATTTCTACGAGTTCCTTCCCCAGCTTCACAAAGTCCTCGTCTTTGTGATAGGGACTCACGGTGTAGACGATGCAGCCCTGGGCATGTGCACCGGCTTCCTTGGTTGCGCGCATGGCGGTCTCCAGATTTCTCGTATCATTCAGTGCATCGAAGATACGGATGATGGAAACGCCGTTATCTACGGAGCGCATGATGAATTCACAGACTACGTCATCTGCCATGGGATGATAGCCGAGAAGGTTCTGCCCGCGAAGCAGCATCTGGATCGGGGTTTTGAGATTCTTTTTGAGAAGACGGAGCCGCTGCCAGGGGTCTTCATTCAGAAAACGCAGGCAGACGTCAAAGGTCGCCCCGCCCCACGCTTCGATGGCATGGTAGCCGATGCTGTCCATTTTCTCAAGGATCGGCAGCATATCGACGATGCGCATGCGGGTCGCCGCCAGAGACTGCTGTCCATCGCGCAATACCGTTTCTGTGATTTTCACTGATTTCTTAGCCATAGTGATACTCCATTCTTGTGCTTGTCACAACGTGATTTCATGTTGTCATGAATATAACACGGCTAAGAAAATAAATGAAATTTATGATGTTAATGTTTGTATTAGGAAGTTTTATAGCTAACCATAGAAAGGATTCAGGGTTAGCCCGTGGGACGTGCGAAAGAGGTTCAGCAGGTTCTATAGGTTCAAAAGGGGGACGGTGCATTTCGTCATCCTGAGCGGAGAAAAACGTCGTATGTTAAAAAATGGCTTATCTAAAATATGAGAACTGAGTCGAAGGATCTAAGCGCCGCGGAGTTTTGAAACCAGTGGTTTTCTCGTATCGCAAACCTAATCCCTAGATACTAATCCCTAGATACTAATTCCTAGATACTAATTCCTAGATACTAATTCCTAGTCACCAGTTACTAGTCACTAGAGATCACAAATCCTTAGTCACTCATTTTTAAACAACTTTATGAATTCCTTCACCGCCGCCGGTGTATAGGATCCGTGCGGCAGGAGCAGGCGATAGCGGCGGATGGCGTAGCGGGAGCGGAATGTAAAGAAACGGATGTGCTGCTCGCTCCCATCGACAAGGCGGTCACTCAGGAAGGAGGCACCGATGCCGGCAAGTGCAAGGCGATAAGCGGTGACGAGCTGCGGCACTTCGATATATCTCTTGGGATTCACCCCTGTTTCTTCAAAAATTTTCAGGCTGCGCGCCCCAAGATTGATATGCGCATCGATGGCGATGAAAGGGATCTCGGGAAAATCGGATAACTCCACCTGAGGAGCATCTTTTGCCAGATGGCGTCCCGCAGCCACATCACCTGCCGAGAAAGCCTTGGAAAGCAGGGACTCCGGCAGTGGAAAATGAGAAGGCAGGGCGAGCAGGATATGGTCACTGAAGCTCTCGTAGTTCTCGAATTCCTGAATGACGGATTCGTCACAGCTGAATGTAAAATCAAGCTTATGGTCTTTCAAAAGGTCTATCAGCCGGTCCGAGCTCGTTTCCTCCATGCGGATATGGATGTGCGGAAAGCGGCGCGTGAACTGCGTGATGTAGGGTGGGAGCAGGTACGCATTCATATAGTTCGTCCCGCCAAGACAGATGTCCCCGCTCATGAGGCCGTGCAGGTCATCGATCTGCTGTTTCATTTCCTGCTCGAGGAGCATTTCTTTCTTGATATAGGAAATATACATCTCACCCACAGGCGTCAGCGTGAGCGGACGCTGCCCGCGGTGGAAGAGCGCGGCTCCGATGGCCTTCTCTACTTTCCTGATAGCAATGCTCAAAGCCGGCTGTGTGACAAAGAGCGCTTCCGCTGCTTTCGAAAAGCTGCCATTGACATAGACCTGATATATGTATTTTTTCTCCAGCTCCATAATATAAACCTCCTTTATGAAAGCATTAGTATGATTAAATTGATTATATAATGCATAAAGCGTATAGTAAAGGCCATCAATGAGAAAAAGGTATGTTCGAAGGTCAGAGTTCAGAAAAACTGATGTAACGGATCCGACACATCCTGTTGGTCCTACAGGGATGGAACGGTGCCTGCGATGAATGAAACGCACTCCCTCCTCTTTGCGCCTTCAGGATCCACGGAAATTCGATCATATCCATTGGATTCCCTGTAACGCCCCCTTCGAGAAAGGATGATCCCTATGCCAAATACGATGTACCAGGTCTCCACACTGCAGGCCCTCATGATGGGAGACTACGAAGGACACATATCCATTCGTGCGCTTTTAAAAAAAGGCGATACAGGGCTCGGCACCTTTGACAGTCTTCACGGAGAAATGATCCTGCTAGATGGCATCTGCTATCGGGCGCTCGAAGATGGCCATGTAGAGGTCTCGCAAGAAGAAGACCGCTCCCCTTTTGCCGTCGCTTCTTTTCTGAAAGAGGACGACGCTTTCCCTATCAATGCCCCTGATTTTTCTGCGCTGCAGGAGGCGCTCAATGCAAGACGCATTCGTCAGGGAAAGAATAATATCTGCCTTTGCCGCATAGATGGCGACTTTGAAGAAATCAAAGCACGCTCGGAAGTCCCGCAGACAAGACCGTACCGTCCGCTTGCGGTCGCCATGAAGACAGACCAGCGGGAATTTACCTTCGAACATGTATCGGGCAGTCTCGTCTGTGTCTATTTCCCACCCTACATGGATAAGCTGAATATGGCAGGCTGGCATATCCATTTCATTTCCAAAGACAGGCGTCATGGCGGTCATGTCTTCGGTCTATCCCTGACCAAAGGCAGCGCGCACCTCGCCTCTCTTCCCTCTTTCGAACTTGCCATCCCGCAGGAATCCGATTTCCAGCATCTCGATCCCACGGTCTCGAAAGAAGATATCGAAGCGGTAGAAGGGAAGAAGGCGTAACATGTTCAAAGGGTTTTATGGATGCTCTGGGGAAACGCTGATTCAATCGCAGAGTCAGCTTCTACAAGAATTTTTATACATAGCTTCGTCATAGCCTTCCTTAAATAGCTCGCTATTCGCG
>UQRR01000146.1 GCA_900543455.1 uncultured Dialister sp. | reverse complement strand
TCTGACGCGAATAGCGAGCTATTTAAGGAAGATGATGACGAAGCTATGTATAAAAATCCATATGAAATCCGACTCTGCAATTTAATCAGCGTTTCCTTAAACACACGCAAAAAAGAGCCGCCCATTGAGGCAGCTCTTCTCCTATTTCCCTATTATCTTTCCTGATGCACACCTTCGCCGATGATACGCACATCGAGCGGGACATGGACATGATATTTCTCCATGATGCGCTTCTGGACTTCGTGCAGCACATCCAGAATTTCCTGACAGGAAGCATGTCCGTTGTTTACGACGAAGTCCGGATGCTTGGTGGAGACCTGTGCATCGCCGATGGAGAAGCCGATGAGACCGCAGTCTTTGATCATCGGTCCGACATGGTATCCCGGCGGACGGAGATACATAGTACCGGCGCTTCTCTTTTCGAGCGGCTGCTTGGTACGGCGGGAGATCTGGTGTTCCGTCATTTCTCTCTTGATCTCTTCCGGATTGCCGGGAGAAAGATGCAGCTTCACACCGACGATGATATCGCCATTGTGCATGAATACGCTGTCGCTGTCACCGTAGTGCAGGTCATCCCAGCCGTAGGTCTTCTTTTCTTTGCCGTCACGGGTGATGGTATAGACTTCTTCGACGACTTTCTTCATCTGGCTGCCATAGCCATTCGCGTTCATGAAGACTGCGCCGCAGACCGTACCGGGGATACCGACAGCCCATTCGAAGCCCTTCAAGCTGTTCTTTTCTGCAAAACGAGCGACAGTGCCTGTACCGGTACCGCCACTGGCAGTGATCCATTCGCCCTCGCAGGTCATTTCCTGCTTCATACGGTTCATGCAGATGGTGATGCCGCGGATCCCCTTGTCGCTGACAAGCGTATTCGAGCCGCCGCCGATCACTGTGACAGCGATGCCTTCTGCATCCGCCTTCCGGAGAATCTGCATCAGCTGTTCTTCTGTCTGCGGCATGACAAAAACGTCAGCCGGACCGCCGATGCCATAGGTCGTATGGCGGCTCATCGGTTCATTGATCTTGATGTCTCTCTCTGTGAGGATCCCGTCGAAAAATACTTTCCAGTCTGTCATTTCTTATCTAATTCCAATACATCCATACCCTGCGCCATTGCATCCGAGACGATCTTCTGCAAATCCGCAGCTACCTGATTCCAGCGGATAAATGCCTGGAGATACTCCTGGGCATTGCTGTTGTTGCTGACGAGGACCGCCAGTTCCTGCAGATGCTGATAGGTCTTTTCATCTTCCTTCTGCCCTGCGAGCTTGGCATAGTCCGCCTGCATCTGTGCCATAATATATTCCTTCACCATCTTTTTGGCATCGGCATCGTTCTTCACTTTATCCGCGGCAGCGGTGAGACGCTTCATCTCATCGCTTTCCTTGATGGCTCTGGCCAAATCATAAGCTGCGTCATACGTATTCATGACTGCTGCCTCCTTTGAATAAACGTCCACTCTTCTTCAAGAGATGGTGGAAACCCGTCTGCCGGAGTGCTTCCATGGCGACGATCGCGACCGCATTCGACAGATTGAGAGACCGTGCTTCTTCGATCATGGGGATACGGATACAGTCCTCTTCATGTTCCAGAAGAAGCTCTTCCGGAAGACCCTTCGTCTCTTTCCCAAATACAAGGACATCATCCTCCGTATACGAAATATCCGAATACGTTTTGATGGCCTTGGTGGTATTGTAGTAGAAATGATGACCCGCAAGCATGCGCTTCACGGAGTCAAAGTCCGGATGGACATGAACTTCCAGAAGATCCCAGTAGTCGAGCCCCGCCCGTTTCAGGTGCTTGTCATCGATGGAAAAGCCCAATGGCTCCACCAGGTGCAGCACCAGATGCTCTGCTGCGCAGAGTCGGGAAATGTTCCCCGTATTTCCCGGAATTTCCGGTTCTACCAGTACGATATGCATAGGTTTAGATTCCTTTGTATGTAATTCTTCCTTAGGGAAACACTGATTAAATCGTTATCAGATTTCATTCTTGGATTTTTATACAGAGCGAGGAGATATTCGACGCGAATAGCGAGCTATGTAAGGAGAATGTCGACGACACTATGTATAAAAATCCATATGAAATCTGATTCTGCGATTAAATCAGCGTTTCCTTAGATATCAGAATGACTCAGAAGTAGCTTCCATACCGATCCCGATACCGGTCGGTCTGTTCTTTGGCCGGGTACACCTTGAAGGTCTTCGGCTTGTGGCCCCGGTAGGAGATCTGATAGATCGGACCCACATCCATCCCTGTCACCGTGATGCGGTAAATGTTGTCGTGAAATCCATCCGATTTCTGTGGCACCGGAAATCCGATGACCTCCACGCCTTCATTGAGTACAAAGGGCGGCTCATAGGTATCCGATGTGAAATTCTTGGGCGCTGTCTCGTCCTCTGTCAAAGGCTCCTTCATTTCCAGCTCGATCGTCATGTCATCGACCACGAAGACATGACGGATATCATTCGCTCCTGCTATCTGGCACATTCCCAGCGTCACAAGGAGCGCGGCAGTGATCGTTCGTATTCTCATAGCTGTTTCCTTTCGTGAGAAAACCCTCTTCTGCACTATTCCTTATTTTAACACATTCATAAACGATTGCGAAATACTATAAATGAAAAGATCTATGAGTTTTTGTTTGAATCAGCCGCCATGCATCCGCCCTTTGGGCCCACTAAAAAAGCTGCAGCCCTGGCTGCAGCTTTTTTGCTGAACTTATTTTCTTTCTTTGATACGAGCAGCTTTGCCGGAGAGTCCGCGCAGATAGAAGAGCTTTGCACGACGAACGATGCCGCGGCGTCTTACTTCGATCTTTTCCAGACGTGGAGAATGAACGAGGAAGGTTCTTTCTACGCCGACGCCGTAGGAAATACGACGAACGGTGAAGGTTTCACGCAGACCTGCGTTCTTTCTTGCAATAACGACGCCTTCATACATCTGAATACGTTCGTTCTTGCCTTCTACGACCTTTACATGAACTCTGACGGTGTCCCCCGGACGGAATTCAGGAATGTCGTTTCTGAGCTGTTCTTTTTCCAGTGTTTCGATAATGTTCACGATCTTTTCCTCCTATCACACAGGACATTCATGCCGATCGCATTTGGCAGAGGACTGTCCAGACTAACAGTAGCATTGTATCACAGCTTTCTTTCGATTGCAATGATTTTCGCCACGCATTTGGATATTTTAGCATAAAAAAAGAAGGGGTGCAATGCCTGTCTTTCTCCCGCGCCTTAAAGCCAAAAGGCGATATGAAATAACGATCATCTCATTTTCGCGTTCCATCTGCCGCGGGGGACTTGCAGCTCTCATAGGAGTGACCGGGAAAC
>UQRR01000145.1 GCA_900543455.1 uncultured Dialister sp. | reverse complement strand
TTAAAAAGCTGATTTTTGGGGGAAAGGGGGAAGTATACCCTTTTCCTCTTGTTTTTTACTACCTGGAGTGAAAAAGGGCACAAAAGAAGGAGCTGTAAAGAAATGAATCCTCATTTCTTCACAGCTCCTTTGAATAGAATACTTATTACCAGAGACGAACTGCTGGTTTCTTATCCGGTTCACCGAAGCGGTGAATGGTATCTACGAAACGGACCGTACCGGTCTTGTAGCGGAGGACCAGCGTGCTGGTTCTAGCACCGCCGCCAAAGTAGCGGACGCCTTTCAGCATCGCACAGTCGGTGATCGCCGTTTCCGAGAAGATGCAGTCATCGCCTTTGACAAGGTCATCTAAGGTCAGGACCTTGTTCGGATCGGTGATGCCCATAGCATGCAGACGGCGGACTTCTTCTTCCGTGTGCGGGAGCAGCTTCGCCTGCATATCACCGCCGAGACATTTCAGACCGACAGCGGCCAGGACGCCTTCCGGCGCACCGCCGGAGCCGAGGACCATATGAATACCGCTGCCCTGAATGCCGCAGTCGATAGACGGTACGACATCCCCATCGGTGATGAGACGGATGCGTGCACCGGCTTCTCTGGCTTCGCGGATGATGCCCTCATGTCTTTCACGATCAAGGACAACAATGGTGAGATCAGAGATTTCACGATCCATCGCTTTCGCCACGCGGGTCAGGTTTTCAGTGACAGATGCATTGATATCGATGCATCCCTTCGCTCTCGGACCGACGCAGATCTTCTGCATATACATATCCGGTGCGTGGAGCAGGCAGCCTTTCGGTGCAATAGCAAGGACCGCGATCGCGCCATCTTTGCCCTTCGCTACCAGGTTCGTCCCTTCGACCGGATCGACAGCGATGTCGACCTCTTCTCCGCCCTGACCGACTTTTTCGCCGATATACAGCATCGGTGCTTCATCGATCTCACCTTCACCGATGACGACAGTACCGGAGACCGGTGTCTTGGCAAACTGCTGGTGCATGCCGTCTACCGCAGCCTGATCCGCGCCTTCCTTATCGCCTGTCCCCATCAAACGACCAGCCAGAAGTGCAGCCTGTTCTGTGATTCTTACAAATTCCATTGAAAGTTGTCTGTTCATTGTATGCCTCCACAATAGTATACTTTCTCTTTCACAGTTATCGTTATTGTATCATACTTATAGAAATAATGTAGTATACACTTTTTCTTTTTTAGAAAATTCTAATATATGCGGTCGTTGGATGCGGGATGTAGGGTTTGCCCCTTTGGAAGTCTTTCCATAGATACGGAAGGCCAAGGGGAGCGATGCGCGCGTCCGCATACGCAAACAGACAATGCCCGAAGGCGGCAAGTCACCATACAGCCGATCCCCGGCCACTAGTCTCTAGTATATTCTATCGCAAACTGATGCATGAGGCGGATGAGGCAGTCATTCGTCAGAAGGTATGCGAGATCCTCTTCCGTCTCGATCGTATAGTCCCACTGTTTCAGGAATCGAGAGAACGCCTTCTGGCTCCTCCGCTCCGATTGACCCGTTTCCGGCAGGACCAGCGGATAGGACAGCCCCATGTCCAGCAGTACTTTCAGCATGACAGGGCGGAAATGGTACTCCAAAAAGCAACTTTCTATCCAGAACTCATGCAGCGTCCTTTGAAAACGCGCGGTGAGCGGCATGAATCTCAGGTACAAGGAAAGCCCATCGCTAACCCCTCCCCAGAAATCAGCAAAGGCGACATCATAGGCCCCATCCTTCTGCTCACGAATGAAATCCATCGCATCCGCTTCGATGATATGGATCTTTTCCTTATGCGGAAATTGCGGCAGAAGGTGTGTCTTGAAGAGAGAGATCACGTGGGGATTCATTTCCACCACCGTGACAGACTCCACCTCTTTCTTTTCTGCCGCCATGAAGGCATAGTAGCCCAGACCAAGGCCATAGGTGATGACCTTTCCGTGAGCGCGCGCCAGCGGCTCTTCCATCGACTCGATCTCACTCATGACGACACTCATCCACACATGGCCGTTTTCTCTGATGACAGGAAAAGCGACGCGCTCATCAAAGAAACCGATATCCGCATAGCCAAAAGGCCGCTTGGCCGAATAGCCCTGATGATAAGTCTGGAAGAATTCCCCGCCAAGATAGTCGGTCGTCCCCAGCTCAATCGCCCCCGACTTCGCTTCCGGTGCATGCACATGGATGTAGTAGGGATTCTTCGTCACCAAAGAGGCGTCATAGAAATGGGTGTGCTCTTCGATCTCCTTCATCAGCGCCTTCCACAGGCCTTCCGGATCATACAGATCACAAAGCGCAGAGTATGGGATGAGGCCTTCCGGATCCTCCCAGATGTTCTCGATAGCGTCATCCACCGTATCTGTGAATCCGATATCGGCCGCCGCACGGATCCGCTCTTTATCCGAGAGCCCGCGGTCGAGATCATTCACGCAGAGGTGGTCTGCCACCTCTCCGAGCATGATATCCCCCGCCGTCACAGACAGCAGATAGGATTTTAACAGTTTGCGAAGCGGTCTGGCGAACGCTTTCGGATTGGCAAAATGCATACATATTCTCCTTCATCAATTACACGAGGCTCACGGAGGGCAACACGCGCTGCAGGGTCATTTCCTCCGGAGCACGATCTCCGGCGCATAGCTGTGAAGCTCTTTTCTCAGCGTCTTATCAAGGATCTTGACTTTATTCATAAAGCTCCGCATGACAAACGCATTCTCGGTAAGCCCGCTCTGGGTCATCACTCTCTCGCACTCGTAAATGGCTGCCGTACACTGGATACGCTCGAGCATGAGGCTCGCCGTCCTCTTCTCATTCAGTACGAGGAAAGACCAGTCTTTCCCCTCTTTCGTCGGAGGAAGATCCTCACCGGTGTATACAAAGTGATAGAAAAATGGTTTTTCTTCATCCTGCACGATCTTCCAATGGAGTCTTTGTGCGATTTCATCAATTTCCTCCATCTTTACAGGACGGAAATCAGCCGATATTTCTGCCATAGCGCCTCCTTTAGGAAAATAAATGATACGTTCCACAAAAAATAAATCCGCATTTCCTTAGGGAAACACTGATTCAAGCGTTGTCAGATTTTACTCTTGGATTTTTATGCATGGCGAGGAATAGCCTGACGCGAATAGCGAGCTATTTAAGGAAGGCTATGACGAAGTCATGTATAAAAATTCTTGTAGAATCTGACTCTGCGATTGAATCAGCGTTTTCCTTAGCTCGCCCCGCTCGCGATCGTCATGCCCATGACTTTTTTCGCTCCCGCGCGCATGAGCTCGTGAGCGGCCGACTCCATCGTGGCTCCCGTCGTATAAATGTCATCCACGATGAGGATGGTTTTCCCTTTCACATCCATAGACCGCGCGATGTGAAAAACGCCTTTGATATTTTGAAAACGTTCCTCACGGGATAAGAGGGACTGCGTGTGGGCGCTGCGGATGCGGACGAGCGCATCCGGGCGGTAGTCATAGCCCGCTTCTTTCATCCACGAGGCAAACATCAGATCCACCTGATTATACCCGCGCCATTTTTTCTTGCGAGAAGACAAAGGGATGGGGATTACCAGCCCGCACTCCCCCATCCTGTCCCACCAGGGAAACCGGGAAAGGAGCGGCGGG
>UQRR01000144.1 GCA_900543455.1 uncultured Dialister sp. | reverse complement strand
ACGTAGCCCCCTCAGCCCTTCGGGCAGCTCCCCCGATGGGGAGCCAAGAACGTTCTGCCGCTTAACTTAATAGCATTCCGCAGCCGAGGGATCCCCCTTGCAGACAGGAAAACGCTGGATGTCTGATGACGAGAAACGAGAAGTATTGAGCCTACCGCCAAGGACACCAGTTGTGATATCCGGTGTGCAAGAAAGATTTCTCGGCAACGCTTTCAATGACGATACGGGAAAAGCGCTATCCCCCGAACCCTGAAGCACAAAAAGGAGCTGTGAAATAACGATCATCTCATTTTCGCGTTCAATCTGCCGCGGGGGACTTGCAGCTCTCATAGGAGTGACTGGGAAACCTTATCCCAGCTGTCTTTCATGCCATAGTCACCCTATCCGCCCCTGCGGGGCACCTTCCCCTGGAGGGGAGGGCTGCGATACAAGAATACCATCTTCTAAAAAAAAGCGGCGAAGCCGCCACGAGAGCCCTGAACCTTGAACCAAATGAAAGCAAAGTAAAAAGGGGTTGTGAAGAAATGAGGATTCATTTCTTCACAGCCCCTTTTCATATTTCATTTATTTGATATCATACATCCCGCTGACGCCATCTTTCAGATTGATGAAAATGTTCTTCATCTGGCTGTAGTGTTCGAGCATGACCTTGTGCGTTTCACGGCCGATGCCGGACTGTTTGTAGCCGCCAAAAGGTGCGCCTGCCGGCAGATCGTTGTAGGTATTCACCCACATGCGGCCGGTGCGGACACTGCGTGCGACCTTGAGTGCGGTATTGATATTCTTGCTGAATACCGCACCGCCGAGGCCGTACACGCTGTCATTGGCGAGCGCGATGACTTCGTCCGCTGTCTTGAATTTCTGTACCACGACGACAGGTCCGAAGATTTCTTCCTGACATACGCGGCAGTCCGGCTTGTCGGTGACAAGGATGGTCGGTTCCATGAAGTAGCCCTTGTCACAGCCGTTTGCTGTATATCGTTTGCCGCCCGTCACGAGGGTCGCGCCTTCTTCGATGCCGATCTTGACATAATTCAGGACTTTATCCTGCTGGGATTTGTAGATCTGCGCACCGAGCTGGGTCGTCGGATCCGTCGGATCGCCGATCTTGACCGCCTCGAAGGTCGCTTTCAGGCGTTTCAGGAATTCATCGAAGATGCCTTCCTGTACGAAGAGACGAGAGCCGGCACAGCAGACCTGTCCCTGATTGAAGAGGATGCCCTTGCAGGCACCGTCGATGGCCTGGGAAAGGTCGCAGTCGTCAAAGACGATGTTCGCGGATTTCCCGCCGAGCTCGAGCGTACAGGGGATGAGCTTGTCGCAGGCCGCCTGATACACGCCGTGTCCGACTTCGGTGGAGCCGGTGAAGGCGAGCTTGTCCAGATCCGGATGGTCGAGCAGCCACTGGCCGGACTTCGAGCCCTTGCCGGTGATGACATTGACCACGCCCTTCGGCAGGACGTCCTGAATGAGACGCATGAATTCCATCAAAGACAGCGATGTGTGGGAGGATGGCTTCATGACGATGGTATTGCCCGCCGCAAGCGCCGGAGCGAGCTTCCAGCATGCCATGGTGAAGGGGAAATTCCACGGGATGACCTGCCCGACCACGCCGACAGGTTCATGAAGGATGAGCGACATGGTATTGTCATCGATCATCGTCGCACTGCCCTCCCACGCACGGAGGCACCCTGCGAAATAGCGGAAATGGTCGCTGCCGAGCGGAACATCCGCTGCCTTCGTCTCGCGGATCGGCTTGCCGTTGTCGAGCGTCTCCATGAGAGCCAGGTGATCGGCATTGGCATCGATGATGTCTGCGATCTTCAAAAGAAGATTCTGTCTTTCGACAGGGGATGTCTTCGACCAAGCCGGGAGCGCTGCACGAGCCGCTTTCACAGCTTTGTCTACATCTTCCTTCGTTGCTTCCGCAAAGAGAGCAAGCTCTTCGCCATTCGCCGGATTGTGCGCTGCAAATGTCGCGCCGTCACCGGCCGGTACAAAATCACCGTCGATAAAAAGTCCGTACTGTTTCTGGATGTCTGCCATAAGAATGACCTTCCTTTCAGAAATGGAAGAGAGAAAATAAGGGTTCAGGGTTCAAGGTTCAGGGTTAGCCCGTGGGGCGTGGTGCCCTTTGATTCCGTTTGAAAGCTTCGCTTGAATGAGAAATTAGAAATGAGAAATGGTGGTGCGGCGCATAAAATGCTGGAAGTGCCGCGGAGGTTTGAAACTAGCGGTTTTCTCGTATCGTAAACCTAATCCCTAGCTACTAATCCCTAGTCACTAGTCACTAGCAACCAGTCACTCCTAATCCCTAGCCCCCTCTTCCGATATAGATATCCATCGGGATGCTTACGATTGGGCGGTGATCCCGGATGGGGAAATGCATACAGCGGGAAATCGATCTACCGCAAAAGCAGTATACCTTTATTTTCCATCGCGTCATTAAGAAATACAACCTTTCATACTGTTCGATAGTCACTTTCTTAATTTATCGGTGCTGATGTATGCATTATAGCATGGCGGCCATTATTATTCAAGACTATCGATATAGTTGCCGCCTACGTGCTTGACGAAGACATCCTGAAACGAAATGCGCTCCGCTGGCTTGCGGGGAAAGAATACGATGACACAAAAAAAGAAGCCCCATAAGGAGCTTCTTTTTTACTGGAGTATCCTAGAATTAGAATGCGTAGTTCAGGGAAACAGTCCAAGCGTTGTCATCGCAGCCATCTGCGTTTTTGATATCCCAAGCGTATTCGCCGTGGAGGGTGACATTCTTCTGGAGAACAACATCGCCAAATACGTTCCAGAACTTCAGGTCTTTGTCAGCAACAATATCGAAGAAGTCGTTTGCATCATAGGTGGTGCCGCCGAGGTAAGCTTTAGCACCGACTTTGTTGTAAGCAACGTTCAGAGCGAAGGTGCCCGGTTTGGAAGCATCGAGGGTGCTGTAGCCGATGCCAGCCTGGTAAGCGCTGTCGTTCTTGTCAGCGTTGGAGTCCCAGTATTCGCCGAATACGCTGAAGTCCTGAACCGGAACAACGAGGTTAGCGCCCCAGATGCTGTCAAAACCGCTAACAGTCTTTGCTTTGTCGCCGGTGAAGTTGAAGTAAGCTGCGTTCAGTTTAGCAACGCCGAAGTCATAGCCGAGGCCGCCGAAAGCAGCATCGGTTTTATCATAGTCGCCTGCGTTCAGCTGGCCAAATGCTGCGTAAGCATCGAATTTGCCATCGTTGTATGCGAGTTTCGCACCATCGAATGCGTCATCATATTCGAGTCCGCCGAATACGGTGAGGTCCTGACGGCCGAGAACCACGGAGGTCTTGTCGCCGAAGCTGTGGTTCACGAAGAGGCGATCCATGGTGGTGTTGCCATCGCCATCAGTAGGTTTTGCATCTTTGAACCACATGTTGGTTACGATACGGCCCTGAACGTAGGTAGCGTCATTGACCTGACCCTTGACGTTCAGACGGATACGGCCTTTGTAGGTATCTTCGCTACCTTCGCCAGCTTTTTTAGCGTTGTTGGTGTACATCATCTTTGCATCGCCAGCCCAGGAGATGTTGCCGACTTTCTTTTCCAGGTTGGAAACGCGAACGCCGAGGTTTGCGAGTTCGTCAGCGTATTCGCCAGC
>UQRR01000143.1 GCA_900543455.1 uncultured Dialister sp. | reverse complement strand
GTTTTGATAGCGCTTCGCGCGCATCGTCATTTCGAGCGTAGCCCTCGATCTTTATTGCAGAACGTTCATCGCCTGATATGAGGCAGTACCAGGACATCGTTTTCCCTCGGCGCATATACGCTGATTCCCGCAATGCAGTAAAGATCCCTCGGCTGCGCTCGGGATGACGATGACGGCGAATCCTAGTCACTCCTAATCCCCAATCCCTAATCCCTAGCCACTAATCCCTAGCTACCAGTCACCAGTCACTCGGCACCACCATTTCTCATTTCTCATTCAATCGAGGCTTTCAAACGTCATCAAAGGGCGTGCCGCCCACGAGCTGACCTCGAACCCATTTCTCAAACATCTATTCTCTTGCGTCCCGCTCGTCCCTATGCTATAGTACACACAATCAACTATTTGCGAGGAAGAGAGAGAGTACAGCGATGGAACCGCGAAAGAGAGCTCCGACGGGTGGAAAGGAGTGCGGGAATTGGCTGGAAGTGCCTCTCTGAGCAGGCGCGCTGAAGTTAGTAGGCTGCCCGGGGTCGCCCGTTACAGCATGGAGTCAGAAGACTCACCGAGATTTCTGCGAAGAGGCAGAAGTGAAATTGGGTGGAACACGGATCCTCCGTCCCTTTACTGGGGCGGAGGATTTTTTTAGTTTAGGGATTGGGGATTAGGGGTGCAAAGTGACTAGTGACTGGGGACTAGTGGCTGGTGACTGGGGACTGGGAGACATCAGATATCAGACATCAGACATCTGACTTCTGACGTCTCAAGCGGGTATTGTCTTATTTATACTCCGCGGCGCTTCTGCTTTTTATGCGCCGCACCAACCCCCTTTGACCCTCTTGAACCTATAGAACCCGCTGAACCTCTTTCGCGCGCTATCAAGGGACAACACGCCCCTCGGGGCTAACCTTGAACCTTGAACCTTGAACCTTGAACCCTGAACCCTGAACCCCAAATCCATTATTAGGAAAGGTAGGTACACCATGTCCCGCATATTGACTGCAGAACATATACGTAAATCTTTCGGGAAGAATACCGTCCTGAAAGACATCAGCCTGGAAGTAGAAAAAGGTGATGTCGTCTCTATCCTTGGCCCTTCGGGGACGGGGAAGACCACCTTTCTGCGCTGTCTGAATTATCTGGAACAGCCGGAAGAAGGAAAGCTCACCATGGGCGATGTGTCCGTGGATTTCTCTCATATCACCAAGAGTGAAGTGCAGCGTCTGCGCCGCAAGTCGACGATGGTCTTCCAGCAGTTCAATCTTTTCAGAAATAAGAACGTCCTCGAGAATGTGACCGAAGGCCTCATCTATGGCTACGGCAAGAGCAAGAAGGAGGCCGAGGAGCTCGCGATGCAGGAGCTCGCGCGTGTCCATATGGCTGACTATGCGAAGATGTATCCGTCCGAGCTTTCCGGCGGCATGCAGCAGCGCGTCGGCATCGCCCGTGCCCTTGCACCGCGTCCGGATGTCATCCTCTTCGATGAACCGACGTCTGCGCTGGATCCGGAGCTCGTCGGCGAAGTGCTTGATACCATCGCCGAGGTCGCGACGCTCGGTATCACCATGATCATCGTGACGCATGAAATGCATTTCGCGCGTGAAGTATCTTCGAAGGTCGTCTTCATGTCCGATGGGCTTGTCATCGAGACCGGGAAACCGGAAGACCTCTTCACCCATCCGAAAGAGGAAAAGACACAGCAGTTCCTCCAGCGCATGCTGAAGAGGGAAGAAGGATAAAGAGGGTTCAGGGTTAGTCCCCTGGGGGCGGCTCGCCCCTTGATTATGTTTGAAAGCCTCGATTGAATGAGAAATTAGAAATTAGAAATGAGAAATGGTGGTGCGGCGCCAGATCCTTCGACTCAGTTCTCGCTGTTCCGCCTTAACATTATCGAACATCCGACATTTCACTCCGCTCAGGATGACGAAATGCGCCGCGAAGTATAAATAATGGTGATGCCATGAGCTGGCATGCCAGTCACTAGTCACTAGTCACCAGTCACTTGAGACTCCTAATCCCTAGCTACAAGTCACCAGTCACCAGTCACTCCTAATCCCTAATCCCTAGCCACCAGTCACCAGTCACCAGCTACTTATATATCACAAGGTCCATTACTATGCTTACATTCGATTTCTCCTACTTCCTTGGGCTCTTCCCAAGGCTCTCGTCGGCGTTGCCGTTTACGATGGAAGTGATCGCCATTTCCATCCTGCTCTGCCTTGTGCTGGGCAGTCTGGTCGCCGTCGTGCGCATCGCAAAGGTACCGCTGCTCAGCCAGCTTTGCAGCGTCTGGCTCTCGTACAACCGCAGCATGCCATTCGTCCTCGACCTCTACGTCGTGTACTTCGTGTTGCCGGTGATCGTGCGGATGCTCGGCATCAGCCCTGACGGCTGGCCGCTCACGGCCTACGTCCTGATCGCGCTCACCTTCCACTACACGCCGGTGATCGCGGAAATCATTCGTCCCGCCTACCTTTCCGTTTCCCGCGGACAGCACGAGGCGGCGATGGTCTTCGGGCTTTCCCCCTTCCATCGCGTCGTCTCCATCATCGCGCCGCAGGCACTGCCGGTCGCGCTCCCCGGGCTCGTGAATGAATCCATCAACATCCTGAAGGATACCTCCATCATGTACTTCATCGGGGTCGTGGATCTCATGGGCCGCGCCGGCCTCATCATCAATGCACACTACGGGCAGGGCAAGCTGGAGACGTACTGCGCCGTCGCCCTCATCTACTGGGCGCTTGTCATTCTGGTAGAAATTGCATTCCACATGTTCCAGAAATGGAGCAGCCCTAAAGAAAGGAGAGCCGTATGATCGATTTTGAAATCCTGCCGACTGCGCTCCTCTTCATCGCGGGCGCGATCCCGAATACCCTTTTCATGGCCTTTGTCATCATCATCGCGAGCATCGTCTTCGGCTCTCTCATCGCGGTGCTCCGCCTGCGCGGAGGACGCCTGCTGAATGGCATCTTCACCGTCCTCATCTCCTTCTTCCGTGCTGTGCCGGGCATCGTGCAGCTCTTCATCGTGTACAATTCCCTGCCCTTCCTTCTCGCTCCGATCATTTCTTCGGTTCTTGGCCATACCGTGAAGCCCTTCGATGTCAGCCCGTACTGGACGGTCTATGCGACCTTCATCCTCTACAACACGGCGTACCAGTCCGAGAATATCCGCGGCGCGCTCCGCTCTGTCGATCAAGGACAGTACGAGGCATCTGTCGCTATGGGCATGACTCCGTACCATGCCTTCACCCGTATCGTCCTGCCGCAGGCTTTCGTCGTGGCGCTTCCGACCTTCTTCACTTACTACCTGAAGACCATCAAGCTCCTGGCTCTCGTCTTCACGGTCAAGGTGGTGGACATGTTTGCCAAAGCGGATATTTTCTCTGCCCTCTACAATCGCCGCACCGAGCCATACATCGCCGATGCCATTGCCTACTGGGCGATGGCCATCCTTCTCACCTTCTTCTTCAACTGGTGGGAAAAACGGATGCGTGCCAAAGGATTTTAATCAAAAACGCGCCAGACGTCGTGAGACGTCTGGCGCGTTTTGTTGTGAAAGGGGTTCAGGGTTCAGGGTTCAAGGTTGTGGTGGCGGCTTCGCCGCTTTTTTTAGAGATGGTATTCTCGTATCGTCAGCCCCCCTTGCGGGTAATGCTATTAAGTTAAGGAAATCGTTAGCTACGTAACGTCTTGCTTCCCCCTTCGGGGGAAGTGCCGAAGGCA
>UQRR01000142.1 GCA_900543455.1 uncultured Dialister sp. | reverse complement strand
GCGGCTTCGCCGCAGAGTATAAATAGGGCGATGCCCGAAGGCGGTATTCAAGTCACTAGTCACCAGTCACTAGTCACCAGTCACTCCTAATCCCCAATCCCTAATCCCTAGCTACTTATCCCTGCTTTCAAACTTCAGGGGTGTGGTGGCGGCTTCGCCGCGAATATATATGGGGCGATGCCCGAAGGTGGCATTTCAGTCACTAGTCACTAGTCACTTATCCCCGCTTTCAACCTGAACCCATCAACCTGAACCCTGAACCCATTCCCCTTAATGTTCGCAATGAATGACCTTCACATCGTGAATGCCATCGATGTTCATGAGGGCAGGGAGGACCGCAGTCGGGATGTCTTTATCGACGGCGACGGCCATCACATTCGTTCCCTTGTCTGCGGAAGCGCCGACCTGCATGCCGTTGATATTGATGCCTGCACTGCCAAGGACGGAAGCGACCTGACCGATCATGCCCGGCTTGTCTTCATGCGGAGCGATGATGATGCAGCCCTTCGGTTCGAAGTCTACGCGGAAATGGTCGAGGGAGACGATCTTGGCATCCTTGCGGTCAAAGAGGGAGCCTGTGATGCGGTGTGTACCCTTGTCGGTGTCGATGGTGAGGGAAATGGTATTCGTATAGTAATGACCTTTTTTCGCTTTCACTTCACGGACATCGATGTGGCGTTCTTCTGCGATGCCGCGGGCATTGACGAAGTTGACGGTTTGCTGGAGAACCGGCGAGAGGAGACCTTTCAGGACAGCTGTGGTGAGCGGTGCGGTCTCGGTGTCTGTGAGTTCACCGGTGTATTCGATATTGACGGTGGAAATGCGGCCGCCTGCGAGATCGATGGCGATGTTGCCCATGCGTTCGCAGAGATTGAAGTACGGCTGGATGACATGCAGGGTGGCTTTGGTGATCGGGGAGGCATTGACGGCGGTAGCGACCGGTTCACCGTGGAGCGCTTGTGCGACGCCGATGGCGACATCAGTGGCGACGCCGGCCTGCGCTTCTTTCGTGGAGGCTCCGAGGTGCGGGGTGAGTGCGACATTCGTCATGCCGAGGAATGGATTATCTTCCGGCTTCAGCGGTTCATTCGGCCATACGTCGATGCCGGCTCCGGCCACTTTGCCGGATTTCAGTGCGGCAGCGAGCGCTTTGATGTCGACGACGGCGCCGCGGGACGCATTGACAAGGCGGACACCGTCTTTCATTTTTGCGAGTTCTTTCTCCCCGATCATACCGCGCGTCTCATCTGTGAGCGGGGTATGCAGGGTGATGTAGTCGGATTCTTTGAGGAGGGTATCCAGATCGACGAGTTCGACGCCGAGCTGTTTGCCGCGCTCTAAGGTGATGTAGGGGTCGTAGCCGATGGTTTTCATATTGAATGCCTGCAGGCGCTTGGCCACATTTGAGCCGACGCGGCCGACACCGATGATGCCGACAGTCTTATTCAGGAGCTGGATGCCGGTGAAGCTCTTTCTGTCCCAGCGGCCTTCCATGATGGACTGGTGTGCCTGCGGGATATGGCGGGTCATCGAGAGCATGAGGGCGATGGTGTGCTCGCAGGCTGCGATGGTATTCGATTCCGGCGTATTCACGACAGTGATGCCCTTCTTGGTGGCTTCGGCGATATCAATGCCGTCGATACCGACACCGGCGCGGCCGATGACCTTCAGGTTCTTGGCTGCATCGATGACGGCCTTGGTGACTTTCGTCTGGCTTCTTGTGATGATGGCATCATAGTCTCCGATTACTTGGCACAGCTCTTCTTCTTTCATGTTCGGCTGGATGTCGACAATAAATTCTTTTTCAAGGATTTCTTTTGCTTCTTTGGCAACGTCTGCGGTGATGAAAATTCTAAACATAGTTTTTTCTCCTTTATCTTTATCTAACATTTTTCAGTATACTGCTGTTGGGTTCAGGGTTCAGGGTTCAGGGTGGAGTGGTAGCTTCGCCGCAACCCTGAACCCAACAACCTGAACCATGAACCCTACTCACCCATTCACTCTCATATATTCTTTCATGAAGTCAGCGAGGGCTTCGGCGGCTTCGGGGGTGACGGCATTGTAGAGAGAGACGCGGAGGCCGCCTACGAGGCGATGGCCTTTGACACCGATGAAATCATTGGCCTTTGCCTTGGCTGCGAAGTCTTTCTCCATTTCAGCATTCGCCAGATTGAAAGTCACATTCATGCGGCTTCTGGCGTCTTTCTCTGCATGACCTTTGTAGAAGCCATCGCTCGTATCGATCACATCATAGATGAGCCGGGCCTTGACCTTGTTTCTTTCTTCGATGGCAGGAAGGCCGCCCATGTTTTTGATCCAGTGGAGCATGCGGTTCAGCGAGTAGATGCAGAAGACCGGCGGTGTATTGAAGGTCGAGTCCTTCTTGACGAAGGTCTGATACTGAAGAAATTCCGGTATATCCGTCCGTGCCGTGGCGAGGAGAGATCTCTTCAGGATCGCGAGCGCTACGCCTGCCGCGCCAAGGTTCTTCTGGATGCCCGCCCAGATCATGTCGAACTGGCCAAAATCGATGTCGCGGGAGAGAATATCTGACGACATGTCGCAGATAAGAGGTACATTGACTTTCGGGAATTTCCAGTACTCTGTGCCGTAGATCGTATTGTTGGCACAAAGGTACAGGTAGTCCGTCCCCGGCTTCACCTCATAGGTGTCGGGAATGTAGGAGTAATTTCTGTCCGCTGCGGAATTGGCATCATAGGCTTCTCCGAAAAAGGCGGCAGAATTTCTTGCTTTGTGCGCCCACACTCCGGTGTCGGCATAGGCGGCGCGGGTATGAAGGAAATTATACGCCGTCATCAGGAACTGCATCGTGCCGCCGCCCTGGATGAATACGATCTCGTAGTCATCATCGAGGTGCATCAGCTCGCGGAGAAGAGCCTTCGTCTCATCCAGCATGTCCTGAAATTCCTTCGAACGATGACTGATCTCTGTGATGCCCATGCCCGTTCCTTTGAAATCGGTGAGGTCATTTTTCATCGCCTCCAAAACTTCCAAAGGCATGGGGGAGGGACCGGCGTTAAAGTTGTAGACTCGTTTCATGAAAAACTCCTTAAAAAACACAAAAAGAGAAGACGTCCCATGGGACGAGCTTCTCTTTTCTCGCGGTACCACCCAATTTAACCGGTGCATCAGTCAGTATACGGATAATAAAAAACGCCCTCCATCCTCAAAGGGACGAGAGCACCCGCGATACCACCCAAATTGCCTTCCGGCCATCTTTAGTCTCCTGTAACGGGCAGATCCCGAAAGATTCTTCATCTTTATCTCCGAAGTGGAAAGTCCTTGTCCCATTGACAGCTCACACCGACCGCTGTCTCTCTGAAAAAGATTCAAGCACCCTTCTTCATCATCGCTTGTTTCGTATGATTGGATTATAGAACGGGGCAGGGAAGTTGTCAAGAGGGAATATGGGATTCGGAGTTAGGGAAAGTTTGAAAGCAGGGATGAGGGATCAGGAGCCTTGAGTGACTAGTGACTAAGAATTAGTAGCTAGGGATTAGTAGCTAGGGATTAGGGATTTGGGATTAGGAGTGACTGGTATTCTCCGGTATCGTCATCCCGAGCGCAGCCGAGGGATCTTTACTGCACTGAGAGAATCAGCGTGTATGCGCCGAGGGAAAATGATGTCCTGGTGCTGCCTCACATCAGGCGATGAACGTTCTGCAATAAAGACCCTCGGCTACGCTCGAAATGACGATGCGCGCGAAGCGCTATCAAAACTCCGCGGCGCTTCTGATTTTTATGCGCCGCACCA
>UQRR01000141.1 GCA_900543455.1 uncultured Dialister sp. | reverse complement strand
TTTTTATACTCTAGGCAAAGCTACGGCTCCACCGGGTCCCCCATCTCAGATGGGGGCTTAATATACGAATACAGTCAGATCGATAGGAGAGCTGCCCGAAGGCAGCGTTTCAGCCCCTCTCCTTTTATCCGATGACTATATTTTCCTTCGGATACTTGATCTGACTCTTCGGACGGCCGGCGAAGGTGACGGCGAGCGTCATGACACCGATACGCCCGATGAACATAGCGATCATGATGACGATTTTACAGGGGATATTCCACTCCGTCGTGAGTCCCATCGAGAAGCCGACGGTACTGAAAGCGGAGACCGCCTCGAAGAGGGCATCCTCAAAATCGAAGTGGGACGCAGGCTCTAAGAGGAAGACCATCATCGCGGTGAGGAAGGTCAGTACCATCGCCAGTGTGAAAACGTTCGATGCTTTCACCAGACATTCCGGATCGACCCGTTTATGGAAGATGACGACATCTTTCCTCCCACGGATCCACGACCAGAGCGACAGCAGGAGAAGTCCGATGGTGGTCGTGCGGATGCCGCCCGCGGTCGAGACAGGCGCCGCTCCGATGAACATGAAGAGCATGATGATAAGCCCGGTCGCATTGTTCATGGCGTGAATATCAAAGAGAGTGAAGCCTGCCATGCGGGAAGAAATCGACATGAAGAAGGCACTCTGCCACTTTTCGGCCGTGCTGAGATGTCCCAGCGTCGCCGGATTATTCCCCTCCAGAAGGAAATAGACGATCACGCCCAACGGGATCAGTATCATTTCCATGACCAGAATGAATTTGCTGTTCAGAGTCAGTGCGCTCCAGCGATGGTGCTTCAAAAGGTCATCCAGCGCGATGAAGCCTACGCCTCCCAGAAACATCGAGATACAGACGACGGTGCTGACCAGTGGATTGGCTGCCATTCCGGCGAATCCGACATCATTTCCCATGATATCCATGCCGCAATTCGTGAAAGCAGAGACCGCATGCCAGTAGCCCTGATAAATGCCGATCCATCCATTCTGTGTGAAGAAATAGGCCGCAAGGATGGTGCCGGCAGTAAACTCTATGGAGAGCGTCATCAGGATGATTTTCCGCACCAGCATCACCATGCCCGACGGCGTCTGCAGATTGAAGGAGTCACGGATAAGGAGCCTCTCCTGCAGGCGGATCTTCCGCCCTCGGGAAATACCGACCATGGCCATCATCGTCATGATCCCCAGACCGCCCACCTGCATCAGAAAGAGCACGACCAGCTGCCCGAAGATGGTGAAGTCTGTCTTCAGATCAAACATGCTCATCCCCGTCACGCTGACAATGCTGACAGACATGAAGAGCGCGTCCAGGAAGGAGACCTCCTTCGTTCCTGTCTGCGAGATGGGCAGCATGAGGAGGAACGCCCCGAGCAGCATGAAGGCTGCAAAGCCGCCGCAGATGAGGACGCCTCGATGAAGCTGGCTCAGCGCGGTAAATAATTTTCTCGTCATGAAGTGCCTCTTCCATTGCAAAAGCGAATCACACAAGGATTCGCAGCTACCCGTCACTCGTGACTAGTCACTAGTCACCAACAATATATTCTCCTTATTATACTATGCCCGCAAAAGAATTGACAGGGAACGCGAACAAGTAAAAAGAGAAGTCCCATCGGCCTTCTCTTTGACTTGCAAGGAAACGGAGCGCTCTATTTCCTGTTTCTCATATTCTCTTCGACCTGCGTCGCTGCGATAGCCCCCAGAATATCATGGCGTGTGATGATACCGACGAGACGCGCCGGCGGCTGCTCGCCCTCACGCTCTACGGAAAGCTTCGCCTTTTCTACGACAGGCACAGTCTTCAGATGCTGATCCACCATGAGCGTGGTGATGGCTTCCATATTCGTTTCCGGTGTGACGCAGCGCACATCCGTCGTCATGATATCCTTCGCCGTCGTCGCAAGCAGCTTCCGGAAGGATTTCTCGTACCGCCCAAAGCCGCAGTAGTACACCGTGCCGCCCAAGACGTCAACATGCGGCGGGATCTTCGGCTGCACCTTCTTGTACAGAAGATCGCCCTCGGAAACAATGCCAAGAAGCTCATTATCGTCTCCCACGACCGGGATCGCAGACACCGGGTGCGTCACGAAAAGCCCCACCAGCTCCTGTACGGTCGTATCCGGTGATACCGTGAACACATACTTCGTCATAAAGTCTTTCGCTTTCAGAGATTTCATGATAAGACCTCCTTGCAGGATATACGAAAAATCGGCTCATGCGTAGGCAGATGCGGAAATACTTTCTCTATTTATATTTTAATTCTTTCGAGCGAGAACTGCAAGAGGAGAGCGGTCAGAGCGGGCGCATCGGATCATGGGGAGCCTCTTCACAAATGGTATGGCTCATGCCGTATGATCTTCATCGCGCGATAGAGCTGTTCGGAGAGGATCAGGCGTGCCATCTGGTGCGTAAAGGTCATCGCGCTGATGGAAATCTTGAGATCCGCCCGCTGCTGGATATTCTTCCCATTGCCATAGGGACCGCCGATCATAAAGTAGAAATGGCTCGTCCCGGTGACCATGCGCCGTGAAATCCAATCCGCCAGCCCTTCCGAGGACATGGGATCCCCTTTGAGATCAAGCAGCACGAGACAATCATCCGGCGAGAGATACTTCAGCATCTTCTCCCCTTCCTTCTCCATCACCTTTTCCTTCATAGCAGGAGAGGGATTCTCCGGCATTTTCTCTTCATCCTGTGCAATGATTTCCAAAGGTGCGATCGGCTTCAGACGCTTCACGTACTCCTCGATGCCCTGCCGCATCCATTTTTCTTTAATCTTGCCGATGGCAAGCAGTGTAAATTTCATAACTCTTCCTTTTCTCCGTATCTTTTAAGAAAGCACTGATTCAATCGTTGTCAGATTGAATCAGTGTTTCCTTAAAAATATGATATTTATTCCCTATCCGGCGCTGCCGCAAGGAGCACATCCGCTGTGGCTTCACGCCCCTTGTGCTCATAAGTGATGGAAATCTTTTCACCCGGCTTGTGCGTATCGAGGATTTCCCTCATCCCCTTCATGGTGTTGCACTCCTTCCCATTGATTGCAAGGATGTAGTCTCCCGGCTCGATGTCAGTCAGGCTGATCGGGCTTCTGGCTGCGATCTTCATGACGAGGACGCCCTTCTCATGATCCCAGCTGTAGCCATAGCGGGCGGCGATGTCCTTGTCTGCCGCATACACGCCCAGATAGGCACGCGTCACTTTGCCATGGTCAATGAGTTGCGAAATGATCCCCTTTGCCTGATTGATCGGAATGGCAAAGCCCATGCCTTCGACCCCTTCTTTCGCGATCTTGGCGCTGTTGATCCCGACGACCTTGCCATCAGCTGTGACGAGTGCCCCGCCGGAGTTGCCCGGATTGATGGCTGCATCGGTCTGGATGAGCTTGAAACGCTGGTCGATATCATCAAGACTTCTATTCAAAGCACTGATGACGCCGACCGTCACGGTTCCCTGAAATTCAAGGCCCAATGGATTGCCGATCGCGATCGCCGTTTCTCCGACCTGCAGTCCATCGGAATCCCCCAAAGAAGCGACAGGGAGATCGTCACTGCCTTCGATCTTGACGACAGCCAGATCGGTCGACGGATCCGTCCCCACCACTTGACCGGAAACTGTCTTTCCGGAAGAAAGCGAGACATTGACTTCCTTGCTGCCAGAAACGACGTGGTTATTCGTCACGATGTAGCCTTTCTTGTCAAAGACCACCCCCGATCCTACGCTTTGCCCCACTTCGACGCGGCGGTTAAACATGTCGCGGTCATAGAC
>UQRR01000140.1 GCA_900543455.1 uncultured Dialister sp. | reverse complement strand
TATTCGCGTCAGATGATTCCTTGCTCTGTATAAAAATCCAAGAATGAAATCTGACAACGATTTAATCAGTGTTTCCCAAGAAAGATCCCTCGGCTGCGCTCGGGATGACGATACGGGAGTATCATCACCCAAGCGGCGCCAAGCGCCGCACCACCATTTCTCATTCCTCATTCGAGCAGAGTTTTCACCCACAATCAAGGGCACGCCCCATGGGTGGCCCTGAAGCCTTTTCATCCATCTTGACAAATATCCCCAAACCGTGTATCCTATTTCATGTAGTAATCGTCGGGACGTAGCTCAGTTTGGTAGAGCGCTACCTTGGGGTGGTAGAGGTCGCATGTTCGAATCATGTCGTTCCGACCATTTTTTATTTTCATGTACATTTATAAAATTCTATAAAGTGAGGTCTTCTGTATGAACAGAGTCAAATCAGTCATGCTTCTGACACTGCTCAGCTTGATCCTGATGGCTATCGGCGGTGTCGTAGGTGGTCAGAACGGCGCGATGACCATGTTTCTCATTTCTCTGGCGATCAATTTCTACACATACTGGAACTCGGACAAGATGGCGCTTCGCGCTTACAATGCCCAGCCTTTGTCGGAGTCGCAGGTCCCCGAGCTCTATGAGCTGGTGCGAGAACTCTGCCGGAAGGCGGAGCTTCCGATGCCGCGCCTCTATGTCATTCCGACCGATGTGCCGAATGCGTTTGCCACGGGACGAAATCCGGAGCATGCGGCTGTCGCAGTGACGGAGGGCATCCTTTCCATGCTGAACCGCGATGAGCTCGCCGGTGTCATCAGCCACGAATTATCCCATGTCAAACATCGCGATACGCTCATCATGACGCTTTCGGCGTCGATAGCGACCGCGATTTCCTACATCGCAAATATCGCACAGTGGGCAGCGATCTTTGGTACGGCCAGAGATGAAGATGGCAATCGGTCGAATCCGATCGCCCTCATCGTGACCATCGTCATCGCGCCGCTTGCAGCGTCTCTCATCCAGTTCGCCCTGTCGCGTTCGCGTGAATACATGGCGGATGCTTCCGGTGCGAGGATCTCCGGGAAGCCTCTGGCTCTTGCCAGCGCGCTCCTGAAGCTCGATGACTACGCGCATCATCGCGTCATCCCCGATGCGAAACCGGCGACCAGCGGTCTTTTCATCATCAATCCGCTTGCCGGCGTCGGCGGCATGGTCAATCTGTTTTCTACGCATCCTTCCACGGAGGAGCGTGTAAAAAAGCTGCGTGAAATCGCAGCAGAAATGCATTCTTTTTAAGGAGGCTATTATGGCTAACATTGAAAAAACTCTCGTACTCGTAAAGCCGGACGGCGTGAAGAAACACATCTGCGGCGAAGTGATTTCCCGCTTCGAAAGAAAAGGTCTGTCCATTCATGCCATCAAAATGATCCAGGTTCCGGTAGCTCTTGCTGAAGAACACTATGCAGAACATAAAGGCAAAGGCTTCTTCAAGGCGCTCATCGACTTCATCACCTCCGGCCCGGTACTGGCTATGGTCATCGAAGGCGAAAACGCTGTCGCAGCTGTTCGTCAGATCAACGGCGCTACCAACCCGCTTGAAGCTGTTCCTGGCTCCATCCGTGGTGACTTCGCTACTTCCATCGATGAAAATGTTGTCCATGCTTCCGATGCAGTAGAAACCGCACAGAGAGAAATCGGTCTCTGGTTCCCGGAACTGTCCAAATAATTGGCATACAGGAAGGCGCTGCGAGAAATCGCGGCGCTTTTTTGTTGCGTCCATGGATGATGTTCCAAAGAGCTGCGGGATGGCAGGGTTAGGCCGTGGGGCGGGTCGCCCATGGATTGCGGATGAAAGCTCTGCTCAAATTAGGAATGAGGAATTAGGAATGGTGGTGCGGCGCAAAAAAATAATGAAGCGCCGCGGAGTATAAATTGGGCGATACCCAAAGATTGCATTTCAGTCACCAGTCACTCCTGATCCCCAATCCCTAATCCCTGCTTCCTGATTTCTTGTATTTTTATACACGAAAATCCGGTTTCCTATTGACTATCCTCTCCGTAAAATTGTACAATAAAGCGAAATGGACGTATGTATATACAGTAAGGAGAAATGAAACATGGATTTTGAACTTATCGAAAAAGCACTGCCTATCCTTCTCTTGGGCGCGGGCGTGACCATCGAGATCACGGCGGTCAGTGTTTTCATCGGTTTCTGTATCGGTCTTTTCGTCGGCATCGCACGCATCTGCAAGGTGAAAGTCCTCCGCATCCTGGCTGCGATCTATGCAGACTGCATCCGCGGTACGCCGCTTCTGGTGCAGATCTTCCTGATCTATTTCGCCCTCCCGATCCTGACGGGGCATCGCGTGGAGCCATTCGTGGCTGCTGTCGCTGCCTGCGGGATCAATAGCGGTGCGTATGTCTCTGAAATTTTCCGCGCCGGCATCCAGGCGATCGATGTGGGGCAGATGGAAGCGGGGCGCTCGCTCGGCCTTTCCTGGTGGCAGACCATGTACTATGTCATCCTGCCGCAGGCTGTACGAAATATCCTCCCGCCGCTCGGCAATGAATTCATCGCGATGCTGAAGGATTCCTCGCTGGTTTCCGTCATCGGCTTCGAAGAACTGACCCGCCGCGGGCAGCTCATCATCGCGCAGACCTATGGCTCCTTTGAGATCTGGTCCACCGTCGCCATCCTGTACCTCATCATGACGCTGGCGATTTCCAGAGTGGTAGCAATGTTGGAGAAAAAATAATGGCAGAAGAAAAGAATCTGATAGAAATCACCCATATCAGCAAAAAATTCGGCGATCTGACGGTCTTGAAAGACATCAGCGTCAAAGTCAAGGAAAAGGAAGTCGTCGTCATCATCGGGCCTTCCGGCTCGGGAAAGAGTACGCTGCTTCGCTGCATCAATGGGCTGGAAACGCCGACGACCGGCAGCATCACCTTCGATGGCGTGCCTGTCAATGGAGAAAAGAACATCAATGAAGTCCGCACGGAAGTCGGCATGGTCTTCCAGCGTTTCAATCTTTTCCCGCATATGACTGTCATCCAGAATCTGATGCTGGCGCCGATGAAGGTCAGAAAGATTTCCAAGAAGGAAGCCTATGACCGCGGCATGCAGCTCCTCAAAAAAGTCGGGATGGAAGACAAGGCTGACTACAAGCCGCCGCAGCTCTCCGGTGGGCAGCAGCAGCGTGTCGCCATCGCCCGCGCGCTCGCCATGAAGCCGAAAGCGCTCCTTTTCGATGAACCGACCTCAGCACTCGACCCGGAAATGGTGCATGAAGTCCTGGATGTCATGCGTGAAGTCGCAGAAGAAGGCATGACCATGGTCGTCGTGACACACGAAATGGGATTCGCCAGAGAAGTCGGCTCCCGTGTCCTCTTCATTGATGGCGGCGTCATCGTCGAAGAAGGCCGCCCTGTGGATGTCTTCGAGCATACGAAAGAGGAACGCACGAAAGCCTTCCTTTCACAGGTCTTGTAACAGGGAAAATAAAAAGCAGCCGTCGGGCTGCTTTTTTTGTTGGGAGTGGAGAGTAAGAGACTAGTGACTAGTGACTAGTGACTGGTGACTGGTGACTAGTGACTAGGAGACTGAGAGACTAGAAGACTGGGAGACTAGAAGACTGGGAGACTAGAGACGTCAGACATCAGAAGTCAGACGTCAGATCTTATTCGAGCGATGCGCTTTTCGCTTGTTCAACAAGCGTGAAACCAACCCCGCCTTGCTGCGCTCGGCTGCCCCTTCCGGAGGAAGGGCCGCTGAAAAAGTCCAAATAGGCGTTTGCCATTAAATGCGGTCATAAGTTCACAGTCAGTAGCAAGCCG
>UQRR01000139.1 GCA_900543455.1 uncultured Dialister sp. | reverse complement strand
TGAACCCTGAACCAAATGAAAGCAAAGTAAAAAGGGGCTGTGAAGAAATGAGGATTCATTTCTTCACAGCTCCTTTTATGGTTTAGGGTTAGCTCATGGGGCGTGCCGTCCCTTGATTGAGCGAAAGAGGGGGCGGGTTCTATGGGTTCAGTGGGTTCGGAGGGGGCGGTGCCCGAAAGTGGTATTCAAGTCACCAGTCCCCAGCCACTCATCCCTGATCCATGGTTTCGGCGGCTCATTTGACATTTCCCTCCATTTCCCCTATAATACTATCATTATGGAAGGGTGTCCGAGTGGTTGAAGGAGGCGGTCTTGAAAACCGTTAACCTTGCAAGAGGTTCATGGGTTCGAATCCCATCCCTTCTGCCAGAATTATATTCGCGGGAAGCCGCGGTTTCAGAAAGCACTGATTGATGAGCGGCGCGCTCGTCGGCAGTGCTTTTTATAGTTAGGAATTAGGAATTAGGAATGGTGGTGGCGGCTTCGCCGCAATTTATGGGGCGATGCCCGCTGGTATCATTCAAAACTTAACTATTTAAGGAAGGTTATGACGAAGCTATGTATAAAAATTCTTGTAAAATCTGACTCTGCGATTGAATCAGCGTTTCCTTAAACCATTGGCATAAATTATCAAACAACCAACAACGCGTTGGTTTCAAATTGAGTAGGGAAGGGGAAAATAGGGTGTGCCTAATCCCTAGCTACTAATCCCTAGCTACTACTTCCCCGCCACTAGTCCCCAGTCACTCATTTCCACAAAAGGAGTCTTTCATGTACCTATTCCATCGGCATATCGATCTTGCGAGCGAATTGAAGAAAGCCATCGGGCTGGCCGTGGGCGCAGCCATCTACTCGGCAGGCCTCAATCTTTTCCTGATCCCGAATGATATCATCGACGGCGGCGTCACCGGTATTTCCCTTCTCGTGCAGGCGCTGACGGGCATCCCCTTCAGCGTACTCATCGTCCTTTTGAACCTGCCCTTTTTCTACATCGGCTATCGGCGGCTCGGGGCGCGGCTCGCTCTGTCTTCAACCTTTGCGATCGTCGTCCTCTCGCTTTGTTCGTCCTATTTCGAGACGCTGAAGCCCGCGACGTCGGATCCATTCCTTTCGACGATCTTTGGCGGCATCATCATCGGTATCGGCGTCGGCATTGTCATCAAGAGCGGCGGCTCGACCGATGGCACGGAAATCATGGCGATCTGGATGGATAATAAATTTCCTTTCTCCGTGGGCGAGATCATCATGTTTTTCAATTTCTTCATCCTTGGCGCGGCAGGCTTCGTCTTCAGCTGGAACAGCACGATGTATTCCCTCATCGCGTACTTCATCTGCTCGCGTATGATCGATGCCGTCTCGACCGGCCTCGACTCTTCGAAGGGCGTCTTCATCGTGACGACATCCTACGATGCAGTGTCAGATGCGATCGTTCATGATATGCATCGCGCTGTCACCCGCCTGCACGGACAGGGGGGCTTCCTGAAGGATGACAAGGATGTCCTCTACTGCGTCGTGAGCCGTCTGGAAATCACCAAGCTGAAACAGGTCGTCCACTACATCGACGCCTCTGCCTTCCTCTCCGTTTTCGACGTGCAGGAAGTCCAGGGGGGACTGGTGAAGGGGAAGAAGTAGTGACTGGTAGCTAGGGATTAGTGGCTAGGGATTAGGAGTGCAAAGTGACTGGTGACTAGTGACTCTCTCGTATCGTCATTTCGAGCGTAAGCGAGAAATCTTTGTCATTCGCGGCTCATCGGTCGATGTTTGGAAGTCTCAAACGGGAAACCTGTTATCCGTTGACATTCGGGCACCGACCCCGTTGAACCCATAGAACCCATAGAACCCGCAGAACCTGTTGAACCTGTTTGAACCCGTTGAACCTTTTCCACTATTGTCGCTTTCCCGTCATCCTGCTATACTAAAATCATCCAACTTATAGAAAAGGAGAGTAATTATGAAATTTCTATTTAACCATCAAAATTTCAACGTGCTTGATCTTGAGAAGAGCATTGCCTTTTATGAAGAAGCGCTCGGACTTACGGTGAACCGTACTTACAAAGCTTCTGACGGCTCCTTTATCCTGACGTACATGGGGGACATGGTGACGGGCTTCCAGCTCGAACTCACATGGTTGCGCGACCGCAAGGAAGCGTACAATCTGGGGGACAATGAATTCCATTTGGCTTTCGAGGTGGACAATATGCAGGAAGCGTACAAGAAGCACAAAGCCATGGGCTGCGTGTGCTATGAGAACAAGGATATGGGCATCTACTTCATCCATGATCCGGACGGATACTGGATCGAGATCATCCCGGGAGGACATTGATGGATCCGATATTTACCAGAACCGCCCGCATCATAGATGAGAAGGGCATCGAATGCCTCCAGGCCAAGACGGTCGCGGTCTTCGGCATCGGAGGCGTCGGTTCGTATGCGGCAGAAGCACTTGTGAGAGCGGGTGTGGGGCACCTCATTTTCATCGATAAGGATGAAGTCGATATCACAAATCTGAACCGCCAGCTGGTCGCAGACCTCACGACCATCGGGAAAAATAAGGCGGAAGTCATGGTATCGCGTGCGCACCTCGTGAATCCGGCCTGTGATGCGAAAGCCATGCCCATTTTCTATCGCCCCGGCGATGAAGACTTCATCAGAAATCTCCACGCTGACTATATCATCGATGCCATCGATGATGTGCCGGCGAAGATTTCCATCGCGGAAATCTGCTGGAAGCTGAAGATACCGGAAATCTCTTCCATGGGGACAGGCAATCGCCTGCGGCCGGAGATGCTGCAGATCGCTGATATCAATAAGACCTCTGTCTGCCATCTGGCCCGCAAGATGAGAAAAGAGCTGAAAGATCGCCGCGTGAGAAAGCTCACGGTCGTCTACTCGAAAGAGCTCCCGCACAAGCCCATCGGTGAAGGTCACGCCCCCGGTTCCACCTCCTTCGTCCCGCCGGTCTCCGGCATGATGATGGCAGGCTATGTCGTGCGCGCACTGCTGAAAGAAGCAGGGATTGGTTAAGGAAACGCTGATTCAATCGCAGAGTCAGATTTTACAAGAATTTTTATACATAGCTTCGTCATAACCTTTCTTAAATAGCTCGCTATTCGCGGCGAAGCCGTCACCTTCATTTCTCATTCCTCATTTCAAAGGAGGCTCCATTCATGATCACCGAAATCCATCATCCTGACTGGCTCACGCTGGACGTGGGCGGGGAGACTGTCCTTGGCTATAATCAGGAATGGTATCCGCAGGAGAGACAGCGCCTGGCGGGCTGCGGGCCTACGGTCGGTGCTATGATGGCCGCCTATCTGGAAAAGAAAGAGTGGAAGACGCCGGTGAGAGACCGGGAGGCTGCACTTTCTGTGATGCTTTCTATGTGGCAGTACGCGACGCCAAGGATGCACGGTCTCTACAAGACACGCTGGCTGAGGGAAGGCCTCGCGGCTTATCTTTCAGAGAAAGGCCTCTCCGGCGACGTAGAGTCGCTTTCTGTACCGTCTATCCGCATCCTTGCGCCAAAGCCAGCCAAGGTCGTCTCCTTCATCAGAGAGGGCCTTTTGGCGGACTGCCCGGTGGGATTTTTGAATCTGCACAGCGGAGGTGAGCCCATTCCCTATCACTGGCACTGGATGCCCATCGTAAAGATGGAAGAAACCGAAGAGGGGACTTTCTGCACCCTTTGGGATGAGGGGAAGGCCCATCGATTCTGCCTCGAGGGCTGGCTCAAAAAGACCAAATTCGGCGGGGGATTTGTCAGAGTGATGGCGGGGGACTAGTGACTGGTGACTGGTAGCTAGGGATTAGTGGCTAGGGATTAGGTTTGCGATACGAGAAAACCGCTAGTTTC
>UQRR01000138.1 GCA_900543455.1 uncultured Dialister sp. | reverse complement strand
GCTTGGATGGAAATCTCCAAAAGATACACTCCATGATTTCATCAAGCACGGTGTAACATATGTTTGACAAACCAACAATTTTGCATGGGGCGTTTTCAAAAGGGGATGAGGGTTCGGGGTTCAGGGTTCAGGGTTCAGGGTTCAGGGTTGTGGTGGCAGCTTCGCTGCCATATATATGGGGCGATGCCCGAAGGTAAGTGAATAGCAGGTTTCCCGTTTGGAATTTCCAAACATTGACCGTGAGACCGCGAATGACAAAGATTTCTCGCTTTGCTCGAAATGACGATACGGAGTAACGCTTTGCAGAGTTTGCATACTGACCGCTGCGTAGAAGGGTGCCTCTTCGAGGCACATCTATCCTGCGCCTTTGGCGCGCCCCTTCTCCAAGGGGCTACTCGTATGGCATGTAATACCGTGCTTTCGTTTCTCTTCCTGCGCATTTACTCGCATACGAGTGAGGCAAAGATCCCACGGCTTCGCTTCCGATGACGATACGAAATAGCGCTTTGCACAGTTGTCATACTGACCGCTGCGTAGAAGGGTGCCTCTTCGAGGCACATCCATCCTGCGCCTTCCGCGCGGCCCTTCTCTAAGGGCCTACTCGTATGGCATGTAATACCGTGCTTTTGTTTCTCTTCCTGCGCATTTACTCGCATACGAGTGAGGCAAAGATCCCTCGAATTCACTCGAAATGACGATACGGAGTAACGCTTTGCACAGTTGTCATACTGACCGCTGCGTAGAAGGGTGCCTCTTCGAGGCACATCTATCCTGCGCCTTTGGCGCGGCCCTTCTCCAAGGGCCTACTCATATGGCATGCAGATCGATACTTCCCTTTCCCTGTATTCGCATTTCGTCGACTTATGAGAATGACAAGGTTCTCTCGGCTTCGCTTCCGATGACGATACGGATAGCTATGCCTCTTCGTGCCACTCTCTCCTGCGCCATCTCCAAGGGGCTGCTCAGTTGGCGTGTCATACCGTAACGTTTTTTTATACGCTCCCATTAAAAAATCCCGCCGGAGCTGATGCTTCAGCGGGATTTCACAAATAACTTTCTGCCTACTGTTCACTCTTACCCATTTCGCAGATTTTTCTGGCGGTATCGAGCCATTCCTGGCGGATGCTTTCCGGAGCGAGGACGTTGACGTTAGCGCCTTGGGAGAGAAGCCACATGAGGATGCCTTCGCCAAGGACGTCGGCGCTGATGTTCCAGCTGCCGTCGTCGAGCTTTCTCGCTTTCGCAGTGGGCAGCCGGTCGAGGACGGCTTCCAGAGAGAGGCCTTTGTAAATGAATTCGAGGTGGATCTTTTTTCCCGAGTACATGAACTGGACGCGGTTTTTGAATTCTCCTTCGCGGAAGCGGTCAGCATAGGGCTCTTCGAAGGTCTTTCCGGTGTCGATGACGCCCGTCATGCGGTCCAAGCGGTAAATTTTGAGCGGGCTGGTGGCGCCGATCTTGATGCCTCGGTCAGGACGGGCTGCGACGTAAAAATAGTATTCAGAGAACAGGATGCCGAGCGGGCGAGCGGTGTGCGGGCTGCTGGTTTCTGCGCTGATTTTTTTGTAGTCGAATGCAATGACGTGGTGCTGGTGGATGGCGCGCGTGATTTTCCACAGGAGGTCCATGTCCGGGTTCTTGTGGTTGGGCTCTGCGTATTCGAAGAGTTCATTCTTGATGTAGTCTCCGATCTCTGCCCGTTCTTCTGCGGCGGCCAGATTTTCCAAAAGTCGCTCGAGAAGTGCTTTCATCTCTACTTTATGGAAGGCTTTGCTCGAGAGAAGGATCTTGCAGACGGCGAAGAGTTCTCCGCTCGTGAGGTATTCGCCGCCTTCATTGATCATCTTGTAGACGCCTTCTTCACGGCTGTGAATGAGTTTTCTATGGACTCCATCGCTTTCTTCCATGGCAGCAAGGCAGCCGCGGATGTCGGCGAAGTAGCGGCTGATGGTTCTCTCGTTGACTTTCAGTTTGGCGGAGAGTTCTTCTCTCGTGACGCCGCGGCCACGCATCAGTATGTTCCACAAGCAGAGGATGCGCTCTACTTTTCTGTCTTCTTTTAACAGGTTATTTCCTCTTCTAGGCATAAGTACCACCTTTCTTTGAGGCCTATCAGCCTCCTATCAACTCTCTTTTCCTTTATTATACCGCAAAAATTCCAGTTCTCCTACTTTTTTGCTATCTGCTTTTCTCTTTTCTATGATATAGTAGGTGTATGTGTTTGAGGCAGGATGCGGGGCGCGTGCCATTCCCCTGTCTGCTGCCCGTTCAAGAAATGAGGAGGCGCCTTTATGGATGCGATCAAATGTCTGATTTCCAGAAGAAGTATCAGAGAATATACGGATCAGCCGGTCACGGGAAGGGATGTAGAGGATATCGTCATGATGTCTCAGATGGCTTCGTGCTGGGAGAATACGCAGCCGATCCGCTATGTGGCGGTGCTGAATCAGGAGCTGAAGGATCGTCTGGCCAGGGAGTGTACGGCGGCTTTCCCTTGGAATACGGAGAATATCCATGCAGCGCCGGCGCTCATCGTGCTCTGCATCGTGAAGGGACTGTCGGGCTATGAGCCGGATGGATCGTTCTCCACGAAGAAGGGGACGCACTGGCAGTCTTTTGATGCGGGCGTCGCGGCTGCCCATTTCTGCCTGGCAGCGAATGCGCTGAAGTTCGGCACGCTCATCATGGGGCGCTATGAGGAGGATAAGGTGAAAGAAATCCTGTCTCTGCCGGAGAATTATGATGTGTCTGCGCTGATCGCGATCGGCCATCCGGCTGTCATTCCAGCGGCCAGCGAACGTAAGCCGTTGTCCGAAGTATTGAGTGTACGGGAGTAGTCAGCATTCCCTGGAGCAAAGGAGTTTTTTATGGCTATTTTGACATTGACCTGTCCTGCCTGCCAGAAGCTGTTTTCATTCACGACGCATCCTGCTTTCGATACGGGAGAAGATCCCTCGGTCGCAGAGAAGGTGCGGACAGGAGAGGCGTTCGTAGGAGCGTGTCCGCACTGCGGTCACGCGGAGCATTATTCTTATTCTTTCTTATATAAGGAAAGGGGAAGTCACGCGCTTCTCTACTACGCGGATAACGAGGAGGATTTCCGGAAGGCCTGCGCCATCATGACGGGACGCGATCCATCCGTACCGTGGGCAGGCATCGCTGACTGGAGCCGCCGTGTGGTGGCAAACCGTCAGGTTCTGCTGGAAAAGCTGCTGCTGCTTGACCTTCATCTGGATGACAGGGTCATAGAGATCATGAAGGTGCTGGCACATTCCTTTCTGCAGAAGCAGAAGCCGGGTCTCTCGGTCGATGCCATCTGGTTCGAACGCGGCGCGGACGGCCGCACGGGCTACTGCCTGTATCAGGATGGCAAGATCGTCTGCGCGTATGCATTTGATGCTGCGATGTATGAGCAGGTGAAGCAGCAGCTCTCGCCTGCTTTTGCGGAAACGGAGCGTGAGGACATCCTGATCGATGCGTCCTGGGCAGCAAAGCTCTTAAAAAAAGCCGGCGTGGGAATATAGATACTTAAGGAAACGCTGATTAAATCGCAGAGTCGGATTTCACATGGATTTTTATACATGGCTTCGTCATCATCTTCCTTAAATAGCTTGCTATTCGCGTCGGATGATTCCTCGCTCTGTATAAAAATCCAAGAATGAAATCTGACAACGATTTAATCAGTGTTTCCTTAGCAATGAGGAGGGCGCGAGAAAAACGTCAACGCAGATGGCATGCGCGTTTCCATACCGTCTCGCCTGCTATCGATCCCTCGCCAGCAGTTGCCAAAAAAGCCGATGTGAAATAACGATCATCTCATTTTCGCGTTCCATCTGCCGCGGGGGACTTGCAGCTCTCATAGGAGTGACCGG
>UQRR01000137.1 GCA_900543455.1 uncultured Dialister sp. | reverse complement strand
GCGGGCATGACCATGACCACGAAGGCCACTCCCATGAGCATAATGGCTGCGGCTGTGGCTGCTGCGAAGAGATCCCGGAAGAGCGCCATGACCACTCGAATGACCCTGAAATGGCCAAATACAAGGACAATAAGATCGATGTCATGGAGAGCGATGCCGACATCGCGATCGATGAAAGACGCGCCTTCGGCCATTTCCATGACAAGGGCGTCCACCATCATGACGGGCACAAGAACGACTGTCACTGCCATGACTGCATCGACGAAGAAGACTGCGACTACTGCGGCAAAGACCTTGCCTCCTGCCAGTGCGATTTCTTAGGAAAGGAATACAAGCGCGGTCTCTATCACATGGAGCACCTCGACTGCATGGAATGCGCCGCGAAAATGGAAGGGAAGATCCGCGAAATGCCATCCGTTTTCTTCGCCTCGGTCTCCTTCACGAAGAAAGAGCTCCGCGTCATTTCCAAAGAAAATCCGGACAATCTCATCCCGCAGCTGCTCTCCGTCTGCCGCACCGTCGATGAAAATATCGGCATCGTACCGCCATCTGACAAGGGCGATTTCAAGACAGAGATCTATGAGATCCCCACCCTTGACTGTGCAGCCTGCGCCGTCAAGCTCGAAAAGCTCGTGAACCGCCAGCCCGGCGTCCTCTCTGCCTCGATCTCCTTCGCCACCAAGACGATGAAACTCACCGCCAAAGACCCGGACAGCCTCATCCCCGAGCTGACCAGAAAATGCAACGAAGTCGAAAGTCCGACCGAGATCCGAAAGAAACAGCGTCCGACCAAAGCGCAGAAAAAGTCAGCGGCAAAAAAAGAAGCGTCCTTCCTCGAACGCCTGAAGAGCGAAAAAAGCCAGCTCACCATCGGCGGCCTCCTCTTCGTCATCGGCATGCTGATGCACTACCAGCCTGCCGGCCTCTTCGCAGGACTTGCCTCCATCGGAGACTATTTCTTCTTCATCTCCTACCTCATCTTAGGCGGCCCCATCGTCTACACCGCCCTCAAAAACATCACCCATGGGGAATTCTTCGACGAGACCTTCCTCATGACCGTTGCGACCGTCGGCGCCTTCGCGATCCACGAATACCCGGAAGCTGTCGGCGTCATGCTCTTCTACCGCATCGGTGAATACTTCCAAGACCTCGCTGCCGACCGCAGCCGCGACCAGATCATGGACGCCGTCGACCTGCGTCCGGAAGTCGTCCAGCGCGTGACCGCAAACGGCACCGAGACCATCCCGGCAGAAGAAGCCGAAGTCGGCGATATCCTTCTCATCCGCCCCGGCGACCGCATCCCACTAGACGGCATCATTTCCGAAGGTGAGACCCAGATCGACACCTCCGCCGTCACCGGTGAACCGAAGCCTGTCCTCGCAGCTGTCGGCGACCCCGTAGACTCCGGCTGCGTCAATATGACCGGCACCATCCGCATCCAGGTCGAAAAAGTCCTCGCAGAATCCATGGTCACCCGTATCCTCGACTCCGTCGAGAATGCCGTCGCCAGCAAGCCAAAGATCGACCGTTTCATCACCCGCTTCTCCCGCGTGTACACCCCGATCGTCGTCTTCGTCGCGATCGCCGTCGCAGTCCTCCCGCCGCTCCTCTTCGGCGCAGACTGGGATAAATGCATCTACACCGCTCTCACCTTCCTCGTCATCAGCTGCCCCTGCGCGCTCGTCATCTCCGTCCCGCTCTCCTTCTTTGCCGGCATCGGCGCCGCATCGAAAGAAGGCATCCTCTTCAAGGGCGGCACCGTCATGGAAGCCCTCTCGAATACCAAAGCCGCTGTCCTCGATAAGACCGGCACTCTGACCGAAGGAAAATTCAAAGTCAGAAGCATCGTGAAGACCGCGGGCAAGAGTGAAGACGAGATCCTTGCCCTCGCAGCTGCCGCTGAGATCTACTCCACCCACCCCATCGCCCAGTCCATCGTGACCTGCGCGAATGAAAAAGGTCTCTCTCTTCCCAAACTCACCTCCATGCAGGAAATCGCCGGACACGGCGTCAAAGCCAACCTGAACGGCGAAGACATCTATGTCGGAAATGAAAAGCTCCTCGCTCTTTCCAGCATCTCTATCCCATCCCTTCCGGAAAACAAAGAAGTCGGCACCGACGTCTACGTCGCCAAAGGCAAGACCCTCCTCGGCCGCATCACCATTTCCGATGCCATCAAGTCCGATACCATCGAAGGCATCCAAGACCTGAAAGCCCTCGACATCACCCCTGTCATGCTGACCGGGGATAATGAAAAGAGCGCGAAAGCCATTGGCAATCTCGTCGGCATCGAGAACATCCACGCCGGCCTCCTTCCGGAAGACAAGCTCTCTGAAATGCAGAAAGTCAGAAAAGAGATCGGCTCCGTCCTCTTCGTAGGCGACGGCATCAATGACGCTCCTGTCCTCGCCGGTGCTGATGTAGGCGCCGCTATGGGGAGCGGGGCAGACGCTGCCATCGAAGCCGCAGACGTCGTCTTCCTGAATTCGAATGTCGACGCCATCTCCAAAGCCGTCCGCGTCGCCAGAAAAGTCATCAAGACCGCCTGGGAAAACGTCGCCTTCGCCCTCATCGTGAAGATCGCCGTCATGATCATGGGCCTCTTAGGCTATGCCAATATGTGGGTCGCCGTCTTCGCAGATACCGGCGTCACCATCCTCTGCATCCTCTATGCTGTACGCCTGCTTAGAGTGAAATTCTGATTCATGGGTACATAGATAAGCAAGTGACTGGTGACTGGTGACTGGTGACTGGTGACTGGTGACTGGTGACTGGTGACTGGCGACTGGCGACTGGCGACTGGTGATTTTCAATACAGCCTTCGCCACTATCATTCCTCATTCCTTATTACTCACTCAAAGCAAATCTTTCATTCACAACCAAGGGACGGCACGTCCCACAAGCAAAGAACCCCCGATTTGCCTTTTGGCAAATCGGGGGTTCTTTGCTTACATTCAACTACACGAAACGGATTTCCAGCCGCTTTCCAAGTCCCTGCGCGATCTTAGAAAGCGTAGCAATAGAAGGCATTGCCTGCCCTTTCTCAATACGGCTGATATTCGACTGCCGAAGTCCTGTGCGCTCCGCCAGTTCCGACTGCGTCAAGTGTTCCTCATTTCGTGCGCGAAGGACCATCATCATCAGCTGGTAGCGCGCTTCATTCTCATCCCATTCTTTTTTGAAATCAGGATCCTTCATCTGCTCATTGAGATATCTATCGAAATCATCCATTTCTTTCACCTCCTGCTGCGATCACATACTTCATCCCGCATTTTCTTTGCTCGCTTGATTTCACGAGCCGGGGTCTTCTGCTTTCCTATATCCATATGACAAAAAAGAAGTACCGAACCCTTCCGCTCGTTGCTTCTATTTTGTCAAACAGAATATCCCGCTTCGAGGGCTACTTCTTTCACATAAGGGATCGGACTGTCCGTCATGACCGCGATGTTGTCAATAGACATATGATGTTTCAGCATAGTAAGAATCACGCTGCGACCTTTCTTTTCTGCGCCAATTTCAATGCCTTCTTTCACACCTTCAGCATGTCCTTCTCTTTTAGGTTCTTGGAATGCCATCATGAGTGTCATATATTCCTGCCTCGTTTCTGTATGTTCTTTAATTCGTCTCCAGGCCTTCTTTTTCAATGCAGCGCTGACGGAAGGTGTACATCGGAAGATTTTCTCCGAAGGGATCAAAGGTGCAGGTGCGTTCTTCCCACTGTTTGAGTCGTCCCATGGCACCGACTTTCTACTTGTATTGTAACAAAAGGGAAGGAAAAAAACGATGAAAAAACGATTTGCTTCGGCTGCTCCTCTCACTTCAAAGAAATATGCTGCCACGCAAAAAGCCGCTCTGCTTTGATATGATCCCCCTAAAGCAGACAAGGTAAATAACCAAACTGCTTTAGGGGGATTTTTTTAATGGCCAAAAGGAAA
>UQRR01000136.1 GCA_900543455.1 uncultured Dialister sp. | reverse complement strand
TGCCATAGGCAGGTGTCAGTACAAAACCCCGGAGGGGTTCCAAATAAACCCCCATTTGAAATGGGGGTTGCTAACTTAATTGTCAAATGATATTGGTTCTTTCGAAAGGGCATGATGATTATGATAACCTCAAAAATCAAGAAAATCGTTGCTTCTGGGTTGTTAATTACTGCGTGCATTTCTGTTGGTGGTTGTGGCTTAGGTGCTAAGGGGGAAAGTGAAGCCACTGATTTGGCAAAGCAAGTGTGCAAAATTCCAGATTCCTTCAAAAAGGTCTCCTATAACGTGGATGAAAAAGGAAACTTGGCTTGGCTTGATTTCAAGGCTAAGAATCCGATGGGGGTGGAGATTCCAGGAAGAATTTATTTTACATTTGAAAATAATACGATCAGAATGATTGATACTCAAAATATTGATAAAAATATTTTGGAGAACTTTGCCAAAACTGATCCCGCAAAATTTGAGGAGTGTGTAAAATCATATTCACGACTTAAGAAGGAAGTGGATTCGTGGAATTTTACTATGAAATTCCTCAACAACCAGTTAGACCAGATGAAACTTTCCAAAAAAAATTATTTTGGCTGGCAGTCGTTAGAAAGAACTGCGACTCAGTACAATGCTAAATTAAAGCCAATCCTTGATGTCTATGAGAAAGCCCCTGCGGTTGTCCAAAAGGAATTCCCGAACTTGAAGGACGCAGAGTACTTAAAAGTTGATTTGCAGGGTGATTATTTTAGCTGGAACGTGAAGACGGATTGGACAAAGGATTATTCTGCTTTGGAGAATGGGTCTAATTAATCACAAGGGGGTCTATAAAGATGATTTTGGGAGATTATAGCCGATGAAAAAAGCATTGCTTGTGATGTCGCTGCTGACTTTACTTTGTTCTGCTAGCGTTGATGTGATGGCTTTTGCTGTTGCACGAGCATCAGAGTAGGTACATTTCAACCTGACTTATGGGGACTTCTGGTTGAGAAAGTTGTAGTTAATAGCAAGGATGATATACAAATTGTGTATCGCGGGGGATATACAATAAATGTAAAATAAAGAGCGGCCATGTTGGTTACAGCATGGCTGCTTTTCTGCTATAATGGGGGAAACTGGGGGCAAAAATATAGCAGTCGTGGAATTGTATCACAATCAGCATACAAGAAAATCCATGCCCCTGCGGATACCTTGGAGATCTGCAGCGGGAATGTACCTGCACGGATGGAGAGATCCGCCGTTACGGGCAGAAAATCTCCGGGCCGCTTCTTGACCGCATCGATCTGCATGTCTCTGTCATGCGCCCGAAATACAGTGAGCTCACCGCGACCATTCAGGGCGAGCCTTCCTGTGATATCGCAAAGCGTGTCGCCGAGGCGCGGGTTGTGCAGGCAGAGCGTCTCTCACGCTGGCATATGCAGAACAATGCGCAGATGGGGCATCGCCAGCTGAAGGAGACTTGCCAGCTCGACCAGGAGGGGACGGACATGCTGCGTGTCGTCTTCGGAAAGCTGCACCTTTCGGCCAGAAGCTATGACCGCATCATTAAAGTCGCACGGACGATTGCGGATCTTGCCGGTTCCGATCAGATCCGCCCCGAGCATGTCGCGGAGGCGATCAGTTTCAGAAATATGATGAACGGAAAGTGAGAGAGACTGAAGGTGTGCCTTCAGGCAGTCTTCTTTTTCAGAGCACTGAGGTTTGAAAGCAGGGATGAGGGATTAGGAGCTTCAAGTGACTAGTGACTGGTGACTAGTGACTTGAATGCCACTTTCGGGCACCACCTCCGTTTAACCTATAGAACCTGCGGAACCTCTTTTGCAAACAATCACGGGACGTCACGCCCAACGGACTACCCCCAGACCCTGAAGTTTGAAAGCAGGGATAATTAGTAGCTAGGGATTAGTGGCTAGGGATTAGGTGCCTCAAGTGACTAGTGACTTGTGACTAGTGACTGAAATGCCACCTTTGGGCATCGCCCTATTTATACTCCGCGGCGCCTCCATATTTTTATGCGCCGCACCAACCCCGCCCTACCCTCTGAACCTGTTGAACCCGCTGAACCTCTTTCGCACGCAATCAAAGGGCAATCCGCCCCACGGGCTAATGTTGAAGTTCTCATCCATTTATTTCACAAGGAGCATCCCATGGATATTTATGCTGCTGCCCTTCCGGGCTGTCCGCGGCTGGGCGCGAAGCACATGCGGGCTTTGATGGACTATTTCGAGACGGCGGAAGATGTATGGAAAGCATCGGCTGAGGCTGTCGAGAAGTCAAAAATCCTGACCGGCAAGACGCTCGCCGCTTTTCTTGCCTACCGAAATGAGACAAGTCTGGAACAAATAGAGGAGAAGCTGTATCAGCTGGATATCCGTTGCTGCACTTGGGAAGATGGTGACTATCCGCCGCTTCTGGCTGAGACGGCGAATCCGCCGGCGGTGCTGTTTTATCGCGGCGCACTGCCCTGCTGGGAGCGGACGGTGGCGATCGTTGGTTCGCGCAAAGCGACCGCATACGGGATCGAGACGGCGCACCAGCTGGCCAAAGAGCTCTCTGCGGCTGGGATCACGATCGTTTCCGGCGGAGCGCGAGGAATCGACAGTGCATCACATACGGGGGCGATGGAAGGCGGAGCGCCGACGGTGGTTGTGCTGGCGTGCGGTCTGGACCGCGTGTATCCCCCGGAGAATCGGAATCTTTTCCATCAGGTGATAGAGAGCGGCGGGACGATGATTTCCGAGTACCCGCCCGGTACGCCGCCGCTTGGCCGCCAGTTTCCTGCGAGAAACCGCATCATCGCGGGGATGAGCCGCGGGACACTTGTCGTAGAAGCGGCGGAACGGAGCGGCTCGCTCATTACGTCTGACTTTGCTTTGGAGGAAGGGCGCGATGTATTCTCTGTCCCGGGGAGCATCTGGCTGCCGTCCTGCAAGGGGACGAATCAGCTCATCCGAAACGGTGCCATCTGCTGTACATCGGCAGATGACATCCTCTCGGAGTATGGATGGAAGGAAGAAGAGAATAAAAAATCTGAAAAAGGTTTCCTTGAGCAGTTGACATTGGAGGAAGAATTGGTGTATCGTTTCTGCTGTACAGAAAACGAAGTGACATCAGAGGAGATCCTGCAGCAGTCCGGCCTGTCTGTGGTAAAATTGACCATGCTGCTGCTCCAGCTTCAGCTGAAAGGATACATCAGAGAGGTCGGCTCGGGGCGATACATCGTGACGAGAAAAGACTAAGGGGAGGGATCCTTCGATGTGATCGGTGCTTTTCTAAGAAAAGGCAGGAGAGAGTCTGATCCCATCTGCGTTTATTCCATACAACAAACCATTTCAGGAGGAATGAAGTGCCTATTACCAGAACGATAACGATCGAAAAGAAAAAGACCCGCCGCACACGGCAGGTCGCATTTAAAAGAAAGCCGAATCCCAAGGGCAAGCACCTGGTCGTGGTGGAATCCCCGGCCAAGGCGAAGACGATCGAGCGCATCTTAGGCCCGGACTACAAAGTCATGGCGTCCATGGGACATCTGCGCGATCTCCCCAAGCGTACCATGGGGGTCGATATAGAGAATGGCTTTACGCCGGAGTACGTCAACTCGACGGATCGGGCGAATGTCATCAAGGATCTGCAGAAAGCGGCGAACCAGTGCTGCGATATCCTTCTGGCAACGGACCCTGATCGCGAAGGCGAAGCGATCTCCTGGCATCTGTCGAAGCTTCTGGATGTGAATCCGGAAGACAAGGTGCGTATTGCTTTCCATGAGATCACGCCGCCGGCGATCCGTGAAGCGATCCAAGATCCGGAGCCGATCGATCTTGACCGTGTCGATGCCCAGCAGGCGCGCCGCGTCCTCGACCGTCTGGTGGGTTACAAGCTCAGCCCTTTCCTGTGGCGCAAGGTGCGCCGGGGCCTGTCCGCAGGCCGCGTGCAGAGCGTGGCCGTGCGCCTGATCGATGACCGCGAAAAGGAGATCGAGAGCTTCAAGCCCGA
>UQRR01000135.1 GCA_900543455.1 uncultured Dialister sp. | reverse complement strand
TACTACCTGGAGTGAAAAAGGACACAAAAGAAGGAGCTGTAAAGAAATGAATCCTCATTTCTTCACAGCTCCTTTTTATCTATTGTTTACCATTTCCGGATTCATATCATGATGCAGGAGACGGAAGCGGGCGAAGTCTTTCCACTCGGTATTCGGCGTGCCGTAGTTGCAGTACGGGTCGATGGAGAGTCCGCCGCGTGGGAGGAATTTGCCCCATACTTCGATATAGCGGGGATGGAGAAGCTCGATGAGGTCATTCATGATGATATTCACGCAGTCCTCATGGAAATCACCGTGATTGCGGAAGCTGAAAAGATAGAGCTTCAGGGACTTGCTTTCCACCATGTACTGATCGGGGATATAGGAAATATAAATGGTCGCAAAGTCGGGCTGCCCCGTCTTCGGGCAGAGGCTGGTGAATTCTGGGCAGTTGAACTTGATGAAATAGTCACGATCTGCGTGCTTATTGGGGATGCGTTCCAAAAGCTGAGGATTGTAGTCATAGGTGTACTTGGTATTCTGGCTTCCCAGCTGCTTCAGCTGGTCCAAGCCTTCGCGTGTTTCTGTCATAGGTGAAGTCCTTTGCTATAAAAATAAGGGGAATGCGTACAGTATGCTGTCAGATTCAGAGGGTTAGCCCGTGGGGCGTTTCGTCCCTTGATCGTGTATGAAAGCTTTGATTGAATGAGAAATTAGAAATGAGAAATGCGAAATGGTGGTGCGGCGCATAAGAATATAGAAGCGCCGCAAAATTTTGATAGCGCTTCGCGCCGTCGTTATCGGAAGCGATGGCGAGAGATCTCTCTTGCAGAACGGTCGGCTAACTGCTCTATTTCAATGACCGCTTGCTTCTAATCCCTAGCCACTAATCCCTAGCTACCAGTCACTAGTCACTAGTCCCCAGTCCCCAGTCCCCTTTTCACAGTTTCCCCGCGGCTTCGACGAGCTCATTTCTATGGCTGCTTCCGGGGAACCACTGGATGCGGAAGGGGAGATGGAATGTTTTCTCGAAGTCCTTGACAAACGACGCTGTCGCGTGAGCAGGGACATCGAAATTTTCCCGATCTGTATAGACGCGAAGATCCATCGCAGCCTTGTAGGAGGTACAGATGACACGGGTGATGCAGTGCTCCTGACTTTCATCGAGGCCTTCCGCCATGGCAAGGAAGAGGGAGAGGATGCGGACCTGACGCATCTGTGCGGCCGTCAGGATATGTGCCTGCCCATTTGCTTTGAGGTACTTTCCGGAGTATCCATGGTGAAAAGCGCAGATCAAAGCGCACATCACTTGTTCGCTGTGTGTCCAGCCGAAGATATGCGCATTCGCTGTCATGTAGCAGCTGTGGCGGGCGTGGCTGTAGTAATTGATCAGATTTCCTATGTCATGCAGGCGGGCTGCCGCGGCGAGAATATCACGCATGCGCGGGTCGAGCTTGTGGACTTTCTGCCACTGGTCGAACATGGCAAGTGCAGTCACGGTGACATACTTGGTGTGGAAGTCATAGGTGATCGGAAGAGTATCGAGATAATTCTGCACCGAGCAGCGGAGCATGTCGTGCTGCTTTTCTCCGTTTTTGTCATAGATGGGGTCATAGTAGTGGAAGAAAAGCCCTTCACGCAGGCCGCAGCCGGAGATCGTGAGATACGATGCCTTCGCTTTCCGCAGGATTTCCTGAATGACGAGCGCGCCTGCGATGATGATGTCGGCACGCTCGGAAGAGAGCCCGTTGATTTTCTGCCGCTCCTCATAGGATTTCCCTGTGATCATGCGGACTTCTTCGAAGACATCTTCGACCGGGAAACGATAGTTGTGGAGCTTCGGCAGCGGATAATTCACCGCGCGCTGGTGGATCTTGGCGAGATTTCGGACAGTACCGCCGATGCCGATGACGGGCAGCGGCTCGCTGGGGAACCACTCGACTTTGGAAAGGACATTCTGGATGAAGCGCTGGATGGTTTCGATTTTATCCTGATTCACATCGCGGGAGGACTGAAACATCTCCGTCAGCGTCACCGCACCGATCGGGATGCTGATCGAATGGATGCGTTTTTTGTTTTTGACAAGGGAGATCTCTACGCTGGCCCCGCCCAGATCGAAGAGGAGGAAATCCTTCTGATCGATGGTGTGGCTGACGCCGGAAAAGCCGAGCACGGCCTCGGCCTTGCCGCTGATGATCGTCATGGGGATGCCTGTCGACATGCGGACGCGCTTCAGGAAGGAAGCCCCGTTGATGGCATTTCTGACGGCGGCTGTCGCGACAGCGAGTACCTTTTTGATCTTTTGCACTTCGATGATATGGGAGTAAACCGTAAGGCATTGGAGCGCCCGCTGCTGTGCTTCCTCTGTCAGAAGACGGGAGGAGAGCGTCATCCCCTCCGCCAGACGGATAGATTTCTTTTCCTGATAAATCAGTTTGTAAGCGCCGTGCTCTCCGATCTGCATGATGATGAAACGGATAGAGTTCGAGCCTAAGTCAATGATCGCGATGCGTTCCATGGAGTCTCCTTAAAAGAATAAGAAATGGATCAGCGGGGGTCGCGTCCCGCGTTTTCACACATTTCGCTCTATGATCTTATTGTTGTTCTTTTCTATTCTACAACATTCGCGAAATGCTGAAAAGGGGCGCGATGGTCGCGAATTTCCGCTCATTGTGATATACTTTTGTAGAAAAGTACTTCTATTATGGTTTGATAGAAGGAGGATAAGGAGGATTATATGAATTCCGACACACTCATCTGGCCCGCTGTCTTTTTAGGTATGTACCTGTTTCTGGAATCGCTGGACTGGGGGCTTTCACTCGCTGCTCCCTTTGTCGCAAGAAATCAGGAGGAGAACAAAGCGGTGCTCTCTCTTTTAAAACCGGGCATCGATCTCAATGAAGCCTGGCTGATCTTTGGCCTGTCGCTCGTCGCATCGGCTGTGCCGGCGGCTGCGGGAGGTGCGATGCATGACTCTGTCATGGCCATGCTTTCTGTGGCTGTCGTGGGCGGTGCGCTTCGCATCCTGGCGGCTTTCTTTAGAAATGTTTTCGGAAGTGCGCTGATTCTGAAAGGGATGAGTCTCTATTCCGTTCTGGCTCTCTTCGTGATCGGATTTTCCGGCGGCGCTATGGTGACTGGCGGAAATCTGATGTCTGGGGTGGGGATCGTGCTCTCGCTCTGGCTCATTCTGGCCTGTTTCCAGCTCGCTGCCCTCTACGGCGCGGTGAAGATCGTAAATCCGCTCGGCGAGCGCTGCCGCGCAGCCTTTCTGGTATCGAGCATCCTGCAGCTGGTCTTCTTCCTCGGTATGGCATTCCTGCTGAAAGGGGACATCGCTGATGGCCCGCTTTCTGGTTTCTTCTGGATCGGTCTTGCCGTTTCGTCTGTTTTGAGCATCGCCGCCTTCTTCCTTGCCCGCATGCGCCGCACCATCGTCGCACTGGCAGCGCTTTACATTTCGACCTTCTTCTCCGTCAGCCTGTATGCCGCCGGACTTTCATCCAAGCTGCAGGGCGCATCTACGCCGGAACCCATGGTGATGGCCGTCATCACCGGATGGACCGTCGCTGTCCTCCTCTGGCGTCTCTATCGGAAGAAAGTGGACTATGAGTGGAAGGACCATATCTGATTTGTGTTCATGACCGTTGGATATAGCTTATGGGGCGTGCCGCCCCTTGATGAATGAAAGATATGCCCATAAGAAATGAGAAGAGGTGAATCACATGGGTGAATTATATAAGACACAGCATACCATCGATGAAATGCTGGATCGCATGGGAGTGAAGATCGTCCTTGACTCGGAGCATCTTACCGAAGAAGATCGATTCGAGGCAGAAAAACAGGGAGCTTCCGTCGTGCTGAAAAAAGTATCCGATAAAGAGAAAGGGAAAGAGTAACTGACTTACCTTTTTAGACAACAAAAAAGGAGCTGTGAAGAAATGAGGATTCATTTCTTTACAGCTCCTTCTTTTGTGCCCTTTTTCACTCCAGGTAGTAAA
>UQRR01000134.1 GCA_900543455.1 uncultured Dialister sp. | reverse complement strand
TGCTAAAACACCAACATGGAATTTACGGCTATAATTTTTAGATATTTGCCATGTCTACCTTGACAGGGGCTGATCAAAATTCACAGCAGCGGTTTTCTATTTTTATTTCGACAGCGCGAGGGCTTTTTCGAAGGTCTTCTTGATGCTTTCAGACGGCTCCTTATCCATGAGGCTCACGACGACGATCGCGATGACAGAGAAGAGGAAGCCGGGGACGAGCTCATAGAGGTCAAACCAGGCAAACTGTTTCCAGATGAGGACGGTGAGGCCGCCGACGATGACACCGGCGTAGGCGCCTTTGAGTGTCATGCGTTTCCAGTAGAGGGAGAGGAGCACGGTCCCGCCGAAGCAGGCACCGAAGCCGGCCCATGCGTAGGAAACGATGGAGAAGATATAGCTGTTCGGATCCGAGCCGAGGTAGACGGCGATGCAGGAGACGAGAAGGACAGAGATACGGCTGACGCGGATCAGCGTTTTTTCCGAGGCATCCTTGCAGAGGAAGGCCTGGAAGAGGTCACGGGAGACCGCCGAGGATGTGACGAGCAGCTGCGAGGAGCTGGTACTCATGATAGCCGCGAGGATCGCAGACCAGATGATGCCCGTGATGAAAGGTGCTGAGAGCGACTCTGCCATTAGGACGAAGACGCGCTCTGCATTCGCATTTTCGAGCGGGGTCGTGAGGTATGCCTTGCCGATGACGCCCATGGCGATGGCAAAGGCGAGAGACAGGATGACCCATGTCATGGCGATGTGTGTCGATTTCTTCAGGTCTTTGGCATCCGAGATCGCCATGAATTTGACGAGGATATGCGGCTGCCCGAAATAGCCGAGCCCCCAGCCGAGGGAGGAGACCATCATGATGGCAAGAGCGCCCATGCCGGTGGAGTCCGGGAAGAAGGAGAAGAAGTCGGGCCCTTCTTTCGCCAGAATATCCATGGTCGGAGCGGGGCCGCCCAGTGCGATGGCCGCAGCGACCGGTACATAGAGGACGGTGAAGAACATCATCGTGCCCTGAATGAGGTCAGTCAGAGCGACGGCAGAGAAGCCACCGAGGAAGGTGTAGAAGACGACGACGAAGGCGCCGATCAGAAGGGACTCGAAGTAGGGCAGGCCGAAGATGGTATTGAAAAGCTTGCCTGCTGCGACGAATCCGGAGGATGTGTAAATGATGAAGAAAAGAATGATGAAGAGGGCGCAGATGAGGCGCAGACCATTCCTTTTTTCTTCGAAGCGGTTCGACAGATAGTCCGGGATGGTGAGCGAATTATTCGCGACCTCCGTGTAGTGACGAAGGCGTGTGGAGACGAGGACCCAGTTCGCCCATGTACCGATGATGAGGCCGATGCCTGTCCAGAAAGCGGAGAGCCCGTGCAGGTACGCATAGCCCGGGAGCCCCATCAGCATCCAGCCGCTCATATCCGAGGCTTCCGCACTCATGGATGTCAGCCATGGTCCCAGTTTGCGGTCCCCCAGAATGTAAGATGACAAATTTTTCTGCTGCCTCGAGTAATAGAGCCCGATGCACATCATGCCCGCCAGATAGAGGATGAAGGCCAGGGCGATCGGCCAGCTCCATTCTTCACTCATTTCCATATCATTTCCTCCCCTGTATAATCATTCCATTTTTTTGAAAATATCTTGAACATTATAACATATAAAAGAAAGAAATACGATAGGAAAAGGAAATAGGAGACTGGGAGACTAAGAGACTAGGAGACTTCAGACTTCAGACTTCAGACGTCTGACATCTGACATCTGAAGTCTCTTAGTCTATAAGTCTCCCAGTCTTTTAGTCTACCATCACCGGCGACGTATAGAAATCCATTTTCCCCTTTCTATACTTCACCCCAGCTTGGCAGAAGGACTGCACATCGCTGGCGCGGAGGTCCATCTCGAGCATGGCGGCGGCTTCTTCGGGAAGGGTTTTCAGTGCTTTCGCCGTGCTGGTGATGATGGGGAGGGGAAGGTTTCTGAGGAGGGCGCTCTTTTCTCTCCGAAGTGCGAGGAGGCGGGCGTAGGAGGGCTCGGGCGGGGCGAGGAAGGGGGAGGGAAGAGCGGCGGGGGAGAGGAGCAGCTCTGCGCCAAGGCGTTTCAGGCTGCTGCGAAGATAGCGTTTGCTCTTCGTGGCGGCGAGCATTTCTTCGTAGGAGATCCGCTGGCTTTCCTTTGCCCATTTGTATTCGAGCCCTTCTTTGAAAAGGCCAGTCTTCTGAAGGGCTTCTCGGGGCATCAGGCGGGAGAGAAGGTGGCAGCAGTCCTCATAGCGGGCGGGATCCGTGTAGCGGCCTTCTTCCATGAGCTGCGCCGCTTCCTCTACGGCGGCAGGGGAAAGAAGAACCGTCCTTTTTTGAGACAGGAGCTCCCGCCGCGCGCTCGTCGCAGAGACGGGATGCTCCATATCACGGGGAATGACGAGGATGTCCATGTCATAGTGGTTTCGAAGGATCGTCTCCGTGTAGCGGAATCCCAAAAGATTATTCGGCTTCGTAAGCTCGCCGGCAAGGTACGGGGAAGCGGCTGCCATCGTTTCATGGGCGGCTTCTCCGTAAGACAGGCCGGCTGCGATTTTTTCATGGAGGAGATGCTCGTAGTCTTCCGAGATCGCCCAGCGTGCAGCGGTGAGGAGCTCATCTTTCGTGAGAGACTCTGCGCCGAAAGCGATCATGTGTGCGCCCATGGCATGCAGGAGGGAGGCGGCATAGCGGGAGAAATGGTCTGCGCTCTGAAGGGCGTAGAGGGCTGGAAATTCGAAGACGGCATCCACGCCGGCACGGACGGCCCATCCGGCGCGCGTCCATTTATCAAAAAGGGCAGGCTCACCCCGCTGCACGAAAGCTCCGCTCATGATAGCGATGAGGGAGGCTTTAGGATGGGCTTTTTTGATGGTATCGATCATGGCGGCATGACCGGCATGAAAAGGATTCCACTCGGCTGTGATACCGATGAGAGGAGAGGTGGTAGACATGGGGACTCCTTATTGGGAAATAGTAAGAGGTTGAGACGGGGAGAGACGTGGAGATATCAGATATCAGATGTCAGGCAGTAGACATCAGACGCAGACATCTGACGTCTAAAGTCTCCTTGTCTCTTAGTCTCCCCTATTCTATCACAAAAGTGAGCGGAGACAGGAAATCTGCCCTCCTCTATGCTATAATATGAAAAATCAATGAGCGACATTTGATTTCGTTACTACCATCAAAGGAATGATATACATGTATAATCATTGGCAGAAAAAATGGGCGCTGTCTCTGGGGCTTCTGGCGGTCGCCATGCTGCCCGCCGGCTGCGGAAACAGCATCGACGATCAGTTTCCCTTCGGGAAGAACCGCATTCATTGTGACGGCGAGACCATCACGGTGGCAACGCCGTTTGAACTGATTTCCAATGGCAAGCAGGTCGACCTTGCCGATCGTCAGGCGGAGACGGTTCACGCAGAGGGGCACAATGCGAATATGCAGATCCTTGTGACCGGCACGAAAGCGAGCGAGGGGAAGGATGCGAAAACGCTGGCGGAAGAGGCGAAGCACATCCTCGCCGATAATCCCAATCTGAAGAATGTGAAATCCCAGCAGAAGGAAATCTCCTTGGGAGATGTGAAGGCCCAGCAGCTTTCCTTCTCTTTCACCGAGACCGCCCGCGGCAAGAGCACGGAGCTTTCTGTAGAAGAATACATTTTTCTCCGGAAAGGCGTCATCTGGCGCGTCATTTACCAGTACCGCAGTCACGACGAGGTCGGCAAAGCTCTCGTGCAAAAAGTCGCCGGACAGATTGCGATGGGGAGTACGTTCTAGGAATTAGTAGCTTTGAGTGACTAGTGACTTTGTGACTTGTGACTAGGGATTAGTAGCTAGGGATTAGGTTGGCGATACGAGAAAATCGCTAATTTCAAATCTCCGCGGCGCTTCTATATTTTTATGCGCCGCACCACCATTTCGCATTTCTCATTTCTAATTTCTCATTCAATCGAGGCTTTCAAACGTAATCA
>UQRR01000133.1 GCA_900543455.1 uncultured Dialister sp. | reverse complement strand
AAAGGCGGCGAAGCCGCCACGAGAGCCCTGAACCTTGAACCCTGAACCCTGAACCAAATGAAAGCAAAGTAAAAAGGGGATGTGAAGAAATGAATCCTCATTTCTTCACATCGCCCTTTTTATTTGCTCCAGTCATGATTGTAAATATCCCAGTTCTTTTGCTGCTTCAGATAGCGGATGCTGGCATCGATATCCTCAAGGAGTTTTTCCTTATCCCGGGGCAGTGTCGCCGCGAGGCGGATATAGTTCGATACATGATTGCTGCGGAAGACCATAGGATCGGTCTCTGGCAGCTCGAGATGCTCAATGATGACCTTCAGCTCCTCCATGAGGCCATAAGGGGGAAGCGGAGTGAATTCGCCGCGCTCAAACTGTGCCTTGAGCTCGCTGCCGCGGTACAGCATGAGAGAAAGCGCAGAGAGGTATGTCGGCTTGATCTCGTTGATGGCCTGTGCCGTCGCGAGTGCATGCCGCATGCTCCCCGGCGCGCCTGCGATGCCGAGGATGATCATGATGGAGAGATCCATCCCCGCGGCGCGTACACGCTTTCCGACTTCGATCGACTGCTCGCCGTCGACGCCCTTGCGGATGTCTTTCAGCGTCTTCGAGTCTCCGCTTTCCATGCCATAGTAGAGCATGGTGAGGCCGGCTTCCTTGAGCTGCTTGAGCTCATCGAGCGATTTTCGGAGGATGTCGCCCGGCGCTGCATACGAGGAGACGCGCGTGAGATTCGGGAAATATTTGCGGAGCGTCTCCAGTATGCGGAGCAGCCGCTCGGTCGGAAGCACGAGCGCATCGCCGTCTGCAAGAAAGACGCGGCGCACGCCATCCCGATCGACGGAGTACGCCATCGCAATCTGGCGCATGATCTCATCGTCAGAAAGCTTTTCAAATCGCACGCCGCGATACATGTTGCAGTACGTGCAGCTGTTGTGTGCGCACCCGCGGGTGACACGGAGAATGAAGCTGTCTGATTCACTCGGCGGGCGGAAGACGGGGGTGTCCCAGTTGTCAAAAAATAAACCTGACATAGAGTTGTTCCTTTCTTTCTGTTCATGAATGGTCTACGAAAAATTTTTATCGAATAAACACATAGTATTTTTTCTATGTGAATATTGTACATGATACGCTTGCAAAATGCAAGACACATAGAAAAGTTTTTATATGTGATATAATGGGGGAGTTAGCGGCTAGGGACTGGTGACTAGACTAAAAGACTAGGAGACTGGGAGACATCAGATATCAGACGCCAGACATCTGACTTGTATCCTCCAGCCTTCGGGCATCGCCCTTTATAAAAATCGACGCTCGGGTGCTTTCATAAATCGCCTGCTTGAGATGCTCCTTCCCACTCTCTTTCATACCGCCAGTGCCCTATCCGCCCCTACGGGGCACCTTCCCCTCGAGGGGAAGGCTACGATACGAGAATACCATCATCTAACAGGGCGGCGAAGCCGCCACCTTCCCCCTTGAACCTCTTGAACCCATAGAACCCGCTCCCCCTCTTTCGCACGCCTCACGGGCTCACCCTGAACCTGACAGCATACTTTCATAGCAAAGGACAACCTTATGATCATAGAAACGGCACATGCCAAAATCAATTTCACACTTTCCGTCGGAAGCAAGCGTGCTGACGGGTATCACTCCATCGACAGCCTCATGCACAGCATTTCTCTCTCGGACCGCATCACACTGACGAAGGCGGAGGCGATCACGCTCTCCGTCACGGAGGGCGAGGCGCCTCTGGGGCGGGAGAATCTCATGGTGCGCGCCGCGGAGCGTTTCTTCGAAGAGACCGGTCTTTCCGGCGGCGTCTCCATGACGCTGGCGAAGCGGATCCCCTCTGAGGCGGGGATGGGCGGCGGCTCGTCCGATGCGGCTGCCGTGCTGCGCGGACTGGCACGGCTCTATGAGACGGATCTTTCTCTGGCGACGCTCGCCCGCTGGGGGGCATCGCTCGGCGCGGATATCCCCTTCTGTGTGGTGGCGGGGGCCGCGCGCTGTCAGGGCATCGGCGAGAAGCTGACACCACTCGCACCATGGGCGCATCTGCCGCTCGTCATCCTGCGTCCGCCGGTCTCGGTCTCGACGGGGAAGGCGTACCAGCTTCTCGATCACATGGGGAAGCGTCCCATGGATACGACGCTCCTTGCCATCGAAGCGCTCAGCGGCAGAGATAAGGGCGCACTGGCCTGCGCGCTCTCGAATGATTTCGAGGCGGGGCTGTTTCCTGTGGAGCCGATCCTTTGGGAAACGTCTGCGTATCTCAAGACACTGGGCCGGCCTGCTCTCATGACCGGTTCAGGCTCCGCTTTCTTCGTGCTGGCGAAGGATACGAAGGAACAGGCCGTGCTGGCTTCTCGGATCCGCACCGAGCAGCCGTCATGGTTTGTGGAGATGGCCGAGACCGTCGGAAGGGACGGGGAGGCTTAGGCGCTTTTTCATTCGTATGCGTCGTACCCTGCTCTTCACTCTTGCGCAAAGTTTTTTAGAAGGAGGATCCTGATGCACGATATCATTGCCGGAAGGCGGAGTGTCCGCTTTTTCAAGAAAGACCCGATCGCAGAGAGCGATATGAAGGAGATCCTTCGCGCGGGGCAGTGGGCGCCCTCGCCGAAGAACCGACAGCCTTGGAAATTCATCGTTGTGAAGGGCATGAGCCGGGATATGATGATCCGACTGATGGAGCAGGGCATCGAGCGTTCCGAAGCCGGAGAGGGCGTCCTTCCGGGAGACAGCGGGCTCATCGCCAATGCACGCTTCACGATGGAGTGCATGAAAAAAGCACCGGTGACGGTGCTGGTGGTGAATCCGACGGGGCGCTCGGTGTATGAGGACTGGAGCGCTGCCGAGAAGATCCATGAGATGAGCGATGTGCAGGCCATCGGGGCCGCGGCGGAGAATATGGCTCTCGAAGCTGCGGCGCGCGGCATCGGAAGCCTCTGGGTTGGCAATGTATTCTTCGCCTATGATGAGCTTACGGAATGGATCGGCAAGGGCGAGATGATCCTCGCCATGTCCTTCGGCTATGCAGAAAAGGAAGGCTATCCGCTGCCGAGGAAAAAGGAGACGGACGTGATCGAGGTGAGGGATTGAAGGGGGCAGGGCTAGGTCGTGGGGCGGTTCGCCCCTTGATTGGGGATGAAAGCTTTGCTCTCTAGTTAGAAGTTAGGAGTTAGGAGTTAGGAGTGGTGGTGCGGCGCATAAAAATCAGAAGCGCCGCAAAGTATAAATAGGGCGATGCCCGAAGGTGGCATGCAAGTCACTAGTCACTCGAGACTCCTAATCCCTAGCCACTCATCCCTAGCCACTCATCCCTGCTTTCAAACTTCAGGGTTGAGGTGGCGGCTCCGCCGCTTTTTTATTGGGCGATGCCCGAAAGTGGTATTTTAGTCACTAGTCACCAGTCACCAGTCACTCCTACTCCCTTTTCAAGTACACTTCCTTCATGACATACATATATCCGCCATTGGCGAAGGTGACTTTCTCGGCTTTGATCTCACTGGTCTTTCCATCGGTGAAATGGATCTTCGACAGCTCACCGGCGAGGTCGAGGTAGGTCCAGTAAGCGCCGCCGTTTTCGATCTCAAAGAGGACGAAAAGGTAAGGGGTGAGGCTTGAGAGCTGGCTCTTTCCTGTAGAAATCGCTTTCACAATTTCATCATGATTGAGTGACGCACCGCCCGAAAGGGCGGTGTTTTCGATTTGGCCCATCTGATGGATGAATTCCTTCGGTACGGTGACGATGCTGAAGTAGCGGATGGGGTAGGTGGTAGTGGTGGACATGGGAACTCCTTATAAAAATGAGAAATTAGAAATGCGAAATGAGAAATGGTGGAGCGGCGCATCAAATATAGAAGCGCCGCGGCGTTTTTAGGGAAACACTGATTAAATCGTTGTCTGATTTCATTCTTGGATTTTTATGCAGAGCAAGGAATCATCTGACGCGAATAGCGAGCTATTTAAGGAAGATGATGACGAAGCTATGTATAAAAATCCATA
>UQRR01000132.1 GCA_900543455.1 uncultured Dialister sp. | reverse complement strand
ATCGCCACTATTTATACTCCGCGGCGCTTCTGCTTTTTATGCGCCGCACCACCATTCCTAATTCCTCATTCCTAATTTCTCATTCGCGCAAAGCTTTCATTCATAATCAGTGGACGGAGCCGCCCAAGTAGCTAACTCTTACACCTATCACCTACAAAGGACATCTATGACAAATACATTGCTTCAGCTATCAGCGCTCATCGAAGCCTTTCTTTTTGCGAAAGGGAGCCCCGTTTCCCTGAACGACATGGCAAAGGCCGTGGGAGAAGACTCTCAGATGATCGAGAAAGCGCTCACGCTGCTGTCTGAAAAATATGAAAAGCCAGACTCTGGTCTGACGCTCCATCACACGGGCGCGGGGTACATGCTGGCGACGAAAAAGAAATACGACACCTGGCTCTCCTCCCTTCTGGGAAAACAGACGCCGCTCTCGGCTGCGGCGCTGGAGACGCTGGCGGTGGTGGCCTGCAAAGAGCCTGTGACGCGAGTCGAGATCGAGAAGATCCGCGGCGTGGCGGCAGGCCGTGTGCTGGGGCTCCTCATGGAGAAGGGCCTCATCGAAGAAAGAGGACGTCTGGATATCCCCGGACGGCCGATCCTTTATGGTACGACGAAGCGTTTCCTCGCCTGCACCGGGCTTTCGGATGTGAATGAGCTCCGGATGCGCTGGCGAGAAGGACTGGAAGAAGGAGAACTATTTTGAAAGAACGTTTACAGAAGGTATTGAGCCATGCGGGCATCTGCTCCCGCCGCAAGGCCGAAGAACTGATCGAAGCGGGACAGGTCCGTGTGAATGGCAAGGTCATCCGCGAGTTGGGGAGTGAAGCCGATCCTGTTTCCGATCGCATCGAGGTTGCCGGAGAGCGCATCCGTCCTGAGCGGAAACGCTATTTCCTTTTCTATAAGCCGGATAATGTCATCACGTCCGTCACCGACCCGCAGGGGCGGCGCACGGTCATGGACTATTTCAGAAATATTCGTGAGCGCATTTTCCCAGTCGGACGTCTTGACTATCACTCCGAAGGACTGCTCCTCATGACGAATGATGGTGAGCTCGACAACATCCTGACCCATCCGAAGCATGAGGTTAAAAAGGTATATGAAGTCACGGTCCGCGGGAAATATTCACTGAAACTGGCGGATAAAATGTCGAAAGGCGTGCGCATCGACAGCGGGGTGACTGCACCGTGCGAGATCGAAGTCCTGGGCTATGATAAGGAGAAGAATAAGACAAAGGTACGCATGACACTCCATGAAGGAAAGAACAGGGAAATCCGTAAAATGATGGCGGCTTTCCACTATCCAGTCTTCGGGTTGAAACGCGTGCAGTACAGTTTCCTGACGCTTGCCGGCGTCGCCCGCGGGGAATACCGCCGTCTGTCCTTAGAGGAGGTCAAGAAACTGTATGAGCTCCACAAATAAAAAAATCGCCATCATCGGAGCCGGTGTGGCGGGACTTCTGGCAGCTGTCACGGCGGCTGACCGAGGAGCCAAGGTCATGCTCTTTGAAAAAATGCCGAAGGTCGGCCTGAAGATGGGCATCACCGGCAAAGGCCGCTGCAATCTGACCAACAGCGCGCCCATCATGGATTTCATCGGGAAGACACCGGGCAATGGGAAATTTCTCTACAGTGCCTACGAAGCCTTCTCGAATGAGGACCTGCTGGAGCTGCTCCATGGCTATGGCCTTGCGACCAAGGTCGAGCGCGGCGGACGTGTCTTCCCCGCCAGCGATGATGCCCAGGAAGTGCGCCACCTTTTCATGCGCCTTCTCAAAGAAAAGAAAGTCGAGCTTCACTTGGAAGAGCCGGTGTCTCATATCGTCGTCATAGACGGCAGGGCGAAAGGCGTCGTCACGAAGAAGGGGCGCTACGATACCGATGCCGTGATCCTGACGACCGGCGGTGCTTCGTATCCGCGCACGGGCTCGACGGGGGACGGGTATCGGATGGCTGGGGAAATCGGGCACAAGGTCACGACCATCCGCCCGGCTCTTATCCCACTCGTCACGAAAGAAAGCTGGCCGAAAGACCTGCAGGGGCTCTCCCTCAAGAATGTCACACTGGCCCTTTCCGCCGGCGGGCGCAGAAAGGCAGAGGAATTTGGAGAGATGCTCTTCACCCATTTCGGGATCACAGGTCCCATCGTGCTCTCCCTCTCCGATAAAGCCTCCCTTTGGCTCTCACAGGGACATCCCGTAGAAGCGACGCTCGATCTCAAGCCTGCCCTCACGCAGGAAGTCCTCGATAAGCGTGTCCTAAGGGACCTCGAAAAGCACCACCTGAAGCAGATGGCCGGCGCGCTCGTCGAGCTTCTCCCGCATCGCCTGATCGACGTCGTGCTTTCGCTGGCAGGCATCCCCAGGGATCTTCCCGTCAGCGAACTCAAGAAAGCCCAGCGCGCGTCCCTCGTGCAGACGATGAAGTCTATGAAGCTCACCATCACGGGTACACGGCCCATCGAAGAAGCCATCGTGACGGCTGGTGGCATCTCCGTCAAAGAAGTGAATCCGTCCACCATGGAATCAAAGAAAGTGGCAGGACTCTACTTCGCCGGAGAGGTTCTCGATATCCACGCCTTCACTGGCGGCTACAATCTGCAGGCGGCCTTCTCGACCGGACACCTGGCAGCGGAAAGTGCAGCCAGCGGTGACTAGTGACTGGTGACTAGTGACTGGTGACTGGTGACTAGTGACTAGTGGCTAGTGGCTAGTGGCTAGGGATTAGTGGCTAGGAATTAGGGGCGCAGGGGGACTGGTGACTAAAAGACTTCAAATTCCCGCATCGTCATTTCGAGCGAAGCGAGAAATCTTCCTTGCAGACCGATAAACAATGGATGTGTGAAAGCAGAAATACGTAACACCAAGACGTCGTTTCTCTGCTCATGCTTATGTGATACTGACCGCAGTGTAAGAAAGACCCTCGGCTGCGCTTTCGATAACGATACGGGAAAGGGATATCCCCCAAAAAGTTTGAAAGCAGGGATGAGTGGCCAGGAATGAGGGATTAGAAATCTCAAGTGACTAGTGGACTGCTGACCAAATACCACCTTCGGGCATTGCTACCATCTATACTCCGCGGCGCTTCCCTATTTTTATGCGCCGCACCACCCCCCTTTTGAACCTCTTGAACCTATAGAACCCGCCACTTCTTTCAAGCGCAATCAAAGGGCGATACGCCCAGAGGCAAACCCTGAACCAATCAATTCATATAAAGGAGATCATCATTTATGCGAAAATTATCTATCGCTATCGACGGTCCGGCAGGGGCCGGCAAGAGCAGCGTGTCGAAGATCCTGGCATCACGCCTTGGCTATGCCTATCTTGATACCGGAGCGATGTATCGTGCGGTCACCTATGAAGCCCTGAAGAAGGGCCTGACGGATCCGGCGGAAATCACTGCCATGACCGAAGCGCTCGATATGGAAGTGAAGCCCGGTACAGACGCCATGCACGTCATCGTAGATGGGGAAGATGTGACACCCTTCATCCGCACGCCAGAAGTTTCCGGGCATGTATCGGAAGTCTCTGCCATCGGCGGCGTGCGCACGGCGATGGTCGCCATCCAGCGCCGCCAGGCCGAAAAAGGCGGCATCGTCCTTGACGGTCGTGACATCGGGACGACTGTCCTGCCGAAGGCGGATGTGAAGATCTTCCTCACCGCCTCTGTTCACACCCGTGCGCTTCGCCGCTTCAAAGAGCTCGAAGCCCTGCACCCGGAGCTTTCTCTCGAAGACATCGAAGCCGATGTGGCCAAGCGCGACTACATGGACAGTCACCGCGAGATCTCCCCCCTGAAGCAGGCAGAGGATGCCATCCTTCTTGATAATGGCGACCTCACGCTCGAAGGCACCGCAGAAGCCATGATCGCCATCTGTGAGAAAAAGTTTCCGGGGTTTAGTAAGTGACTAGTGACTGGGGATTAAGGACTGGACATAGAGACATAGAGACTTGGAGATATCAGACATCAGAAGTCTAAAATCTAAAATCTTTTAGTCTCCCTGTCTGCTTGCGCTTTATCAACTGCAAACGGCTAGGGAAACGCTGATTAAATCGCAGAATCAGATTTCATATGGATTTTTATACATAGCTTCGTCATCATCTTCCTTAA
>UQRR01000131.1 GCA_900543455.1 uncultured Dialister sp. | reverse complement strand
AAAAGGACTTTCGATTTTTTCGAATCAAAAGTCCTTTTTTGTATTCATGGAGCTATTATTTCACAGCCCCTTTTTTGATGGTGTCAGATGATATTCAGCTTTCTCATCAGTGCGTCTTGCAATACCTGACTGAAATTCACATGGGCGGTCAAAGCCTTATCGTTTAGCCATGCGGGGATGGTGAGTGTCTTCTTGACGGAGCGGCTGAATTGGTTCGGGTCAAAGTCTGCCGTTGCCAAAGCGAGACACGTGTTTGGCTCTGTAAGCTGGACATTTTCTAAGCGGGACGCAGCAGGAATTTTGATTTCTTCTTTCACGTAATTGGTCAGATGGCAGCGGATTGCGTCAGAAGCATTCTCCATAAGTTCCGTCAAATTATCTCCATCGGTGAAGCAACCCGGGAGGTCGGGAAATTCCGCCCATATACCGTCCGAATCATTGTGGATAATCATAGGATAGGTCAGTTTCATGGCTATCAGCTCCTTTACTTTTTTAGACCGGTGACCTTCATGATTTTCATGAAAAGTCCTGTTGGCAAATCTTTATTGTGGTAGGGGATGGTAATCGTTTGAGTGCCCTTTTTATATTTTTGGTGGCTACCGCCATTGGACGGCACATATTCCCAGCCATCTTTCTCAAGTAATCGAATCAGATCTTTTGGCTTCATGGTCGGCATAGCGGCACCTCTTTCCTCTATTTATATTATAGCACGTGTATACGTGCTTGCAAGTGACGGGGAACATAAAATTCCCGGTAGGGTGCGCTTCCTTCATATGATATAATAATACCGATAACTACGTATATGTCACGTCTACGGGGCGGGGGCGATTTCTACGAATGACATCCACCGCCTACTTTCCCAAAAACTAAGGAGAACCCATGGATACAGAGCACATCAGAAATTTTTCCATCATCGCCCACATTGACCACGGCAAGTCCACACTGGCGGACCGCCTGATCGAGATCACCGGGACAGTGCAGAAGCGCGACATGGAGGCGCAGATCTTAGACACGATGGAGCTCGAGCGTGAGCGCGGCATCACCATCAAAGAACAGTCGGTACGCCTGAACTACACCTATGAAGACGGCGAAACCTATGAGCTGAACCTCATCGATACCCCAGGGCATGTCGATTTCAACTATGAAGTCTCGCGCTCGCTCTCTGCCTGCGAAGGCGCGATCCTCATCATCGATGCGACGCAGGGCGTCCAGGCGCAGACACTGGCCAATGTATACCTTGCGCTCGACCATGATCTGGAAATCATCCCTGTCATCAACAAAGTGGACCTCCCGAGCGCGGATGTGGAACGTGTGAAGACAGAAGTCGAGAACGTCATCGGTCTTGACATGTCGGAGGCGATCCCTGTCTCTGCCAAGACCGGGCAGAATGTCGAAGAAGTCTTGAAACGCATCGTCGAGCAGGTGCCGCCGCCGGAAGACCATTCGAAAGCGCCGCTGCGCTGCCTCATTTTCGACTCCATTTTCGACTCCTACAAGGGGGCCATCGCCTATGTCCGCGTGAAGGATGGAGAAATCCGTGCGGGGACGAATATCCGCATGATGGCCTCCGGCAAGGTTTACACCGTGACGGAAGTCGGCTATTTCTCGCCCTTCCCGAAGCCCTGCGACGTTTTGACCTGCGGCTCGGTCGGTTACGTGGCAGCCAGCATCAAGAACGTCTCCGACTGCGAAGTAGGGGATACCATCACGACCGAAGAGGGCGGTGCCGCCGAAGCACTGCCGGGCTACCGCAAGGCACTTCCGATGGTTTTCTGCGGCCTCTACCCGATCGAGAGCAAGGACTATGACAACCTGAAAGTGGCTCTTGAAAAGCTGCAGCTGAATGACGCGGCGCTCGAATACGTGCCGGAAACTTCTCAGGCACTGGGCTTCGGCTTCCGCTGCGGCTTCCTGGGACTGCTTCACATGGACGTCGTGCAGGAACGCCTCGAGCGTGAGTACCACCTGAAGCTCATCACCACCGCGCCTTCTGTCATTTACCACGTCTACAAGACCGACGGCACGATGGTACCTGTGGACAATCCGGCGGAGCTCCCTCCGATGACCAAGATCGAGCATATCGAAGAGCCTGTCGCCAAGGTAGAGATCCTCGTCCCCTCCGATATGGTAGGGAATGTCATGGAGCTCGTGCAGAACCGCCGCGGCGTCTTCCAGACGATGACCTACCTCGATGAGACACGCGTCGATCTTTCCTATACCATTCCGCTCTCGGAAATCATCTTCGACTTCTTCGACAAGTTGAAATCCTCCACCAAAGGCTACGCCTCCCTCGACTACCAGCTCTCCGGCTACCAGAAGACCGATGCCGTGAAGCTCGACATCCTTCTGAATGGCGACCTCATCGATGCCCTCTCCATTATCGTCCACCGAAGCAACGCCGCAGCCCGCGGCCGCGCACTTGCACAGAAACTGAAAGACATCATCCCGCGCCAGCAGTTCGAGGTGCCGATCCAGGCGGCTGTCGGGAGCAAGATCATCGCCCGCGAGACCATCAAAGCCTATAAGAAGGACGTCCTCGCCAAATGCTATGGCGGCGACGTCTCCCGTAAGAAAAAACTGCTCGAAAAGCAGAAGGAAGGCAAGAAGCGCATGAAACAGGTCGGCAGCGTAGAAATCCCGCAGGAAGCCTTCATGGCGGTATTGAAAGATGACTGATGGCGAGAAGTGGCAGTAGCGGTGTGCAATGTCGATACACGGCAATCCAGTCACCAGTCACCAGTCACCAGTCACCAGTCACACACAATCCCTTCTTTCAACGAAATCCTAAAAGGAGGACACGGATAAAGTGCCGCATGAAACAAATTATGAAACAGAGCGCTGCGAGAGAGTCTGCGCTCCCCTCGGCCTGTACATCCATATTCCTTTTTGCAGAAGCCGCTGTGATTACTGCGGCTTCTATTCGATTGGACGCAAGCCCACCGACCGCTATATTGATGCACTTACCAAGGAAATGGATCTCAAAAGCCCGGACTTTGAGGACCGCCTCTGCGATACTGTCTATCTGGGCGGCGGCACCCCCTCTTCACTCTCCGAAGCGCAGCTCACAAGACTGATGAAGGCGCTCTCTCAGCATTTCCGCATTTCTGACACGGCAGAAATCACCATGGAGATGAATCCCTGTGACATGAGCGAGGACTATCTCAAGAATGCCATGCGCGCCGGCGTGAACCGCATTTCCATCGGTGTCCAGGAAAAGCATGACCATCTTCTTTCCGCCATCGGCCGCCGGCACACCGCCAAAGAAGCAGAAACAGCCGTGAAGCGTGCGTATCGGATGGGCTTTCATAATCTCAGCCTTGACCTCATGTACGAGCTCCCCGGCCAGACCGTCAAAGACTTCGAAGCGAGCCTTCGCTGGGCGGTCCATCTTCCCGTGAATCACATGTCCATCTACAGCCTCATCCTCGAAGACGGTACGCGCATGGCGCAGCTCGCCGAGAAAGGCCGGCTCGCCCGCCCCAGTGAAGAAGAAAGCTGGGCGATGTATCAGGCCATGTGCCGCATCCTTCCCGCCTATGGCTTTGCGCGCTACGAGATCTCTAGCTTTGCCAGGAAAGGCTATCGCTCGCGGCATAATCAGAAATACTGGGAGCTTTCTGACTACCTCGGCCTTGGCCCCGCCGCCTGCTCCCGCATCGGACGCACACGCACGGAGAATACCCCCGGCGTGCGCCTCTACGAAAAAGAACTCCTCACCGGCCATCCGCCGCAGCAGGAAGTGGAGGAGCTCTCGGATACTGACGAAATGGAAGAATACTGCTTCCTCCACCTCCGCATGAAAGAAGGCATCCCGCTGGATGGTTTCCGGGAAAGATATGGAGCGGACATCACGCACTGGTATGGAGACGCCCTCAAGATGCTGAAAGAGCGGAAGCTCCTCAAAGAAGAGGCCGGACATCTCTTCCTGACCTATCACGGTGCCGCTCTCGGGAATTTTGTATTCGAACAGTTTTTGCTGGACTGAGCTCATCACTTTTGACACACAAAGGAGCTGTGAAGAAATGAGGATTCATTTCTTCACAGCTCCTTTTTACTTTGCTTTCATTTGGTTCAGGGTTCAGGGTTAGCCTCTCGGGCGTGCCGTCCCATGATTATGTTTGAAAGCTCTGCTTGAATGAGGAATTAGGAATGGTGGTGCGGCGCATAAAAATCAGAAGCGCCGCGGAGTTTTGATAGCGCTTTGCGCGCA
>UQRR01000130.1 GCA_900543455.1 uncultured Dialister sp. | reverse complement strand
CTTGATTCGTTCGCTGTACTGTTCAGTTTTCAAAGAACCATCGCTCTTCAAGCGACTTGATTATCTTACCACATTCGTAGAGGTTTGTCAAATGATTTTTTCGAAATCTTTTTCATCGCTCTTTCGAACGGGGCCGCTTCATCAGCGACGGGTATTATCTTACCACACTGCTTTTCTTGTGTCAACAGGTTTTTTCATGTTTTTTTGATATGGGGCTGAGCTGGTGCGTCATTATGGTTGGTATGGCGCAAAGGTTTCCCAGGTTTTCTGATAAAAGGTTTCCCGTTTTTCGTTCTTCGCATATACACCGTTTTATCGCGAATGAAAAAGATTTCTCGCTTTGCTCGAAATGACGGTGCGGGGCACGGCTTCATGAGACTGAGCGTCATTATGCCTGGCTTTGCTCGTGGGGTTCCGACAGGTTTCCCGTTTTTCGTTCTCCGCATATACACCGTTTTACCGCAAACAGAAAAGATTTCTCGCTCTGCCATCGAGATGAGCCTATATATATACTATTTATATAGGCGCGGTGAAGCGGCACCGCATTTCTGCTCTCTTGCTTGAAAGCAGGCCCCGCAAGGCAGATGCCCTGCAGGGCGGTTTTACGTCAATTATATATGTATATAATATATTCCCATACGCTTATTCCATGTAAATTGTGTAAAATAGTATACTTTTATTCCTCGTTTGTGCTATACTATACGCGTTATCGTTTCATTCATTCTTTTTAGTTGATACAAGTGAGGTATGTATTATGACTGGCATTCCGCTGCTCATTGTGTTCTGTCTGGCGATCATTTTGATGATCGTAGCGATCTCGAAGTTCCACATCCATCCGTTTCTCTCGCTGATGGGGACATCGCTTGTTCTGGCGGTGGTCGTGGGACTGCCGCTGGAGAAGATCCCCGGCATCATTGGTTCGGGGTTCTCCGGTGTATTTTCCAGCATCGGTATCGTCATCATTTTAGGGGCGTTGATCGGTCTCATTCTGGAGAAGACGGGGGCTGCCATCCGCCTTGCGGATGTGGTAATCCGTTTCGTCGGTGAGAAGCATCCGCAGCTGGCGCTGATGCTGATGGGCTGGATCGTTTCCATTCCGGTCTTCTGCGACAGTGGCTTTGTCATTCTGAATCCGATCCGTAAGGCGCTGTGCCGCAAGCTCAAGGGCGCAAGCCCGGCGGGCATGGCCGTAGCTCTTTCCGCGGGTCTGTATGCGGCTCATGTATTCATCCCGCCGACACCCGGCCCGATCGCTGCAGCCGGCTCTCTGGGTCTGGCTGACCATCTGGCTGGCGTCATCCTCGCGGGTGTCATCGCTTCCGTACCGGCACTGGCTGCTGCTTATATTTTCTCTTTATATATTGCGAAGAAAGATATCTCTGTCCACGCAGATGAGAAGGAGTCTCCGGATACGGAGAAAAGCTATGAGGAACTGGTGGCCGGCTTCGGGAAGCTGCCGGGTGCATTCTCCTCGTTCGCTCCGATCGTCATCCCTGTCATTCTGATGGCTCTGGGTTCTTTTGTTTCTATGATCGGTCTTCAGGGTTCTTCTGCCGTTCTCTGCAAATTCTTTGCTACGCCTATCATCGCGCTCACCGTCGGTCTGCTGCTGGCTGTGCGCCTGCTTGTCAGCACGCACACGATGAATCGTTTCGCAGCCATCACGGATGAGACGCTGAAAACGGTAGGACCGATCCTTTTTGTCACGGCAGCGGGCGGCGTACTGGGCAAGGTCATCACAGCAGCCGGTTTCGTCGAATTCATGAAAGCCAATGCCGCTTTCCTTTCTTCGGTCGGCATTTTCTTCCCATTCCTGATCTCTGCCATCCTGAAGACGGCGCAGGGCAGCTCCACGGTCGCGATCACCACGACAGCGGGCATCATGGGCATGTACACGGACTCGGCTTCCATGATGTCTGCTCTGGGTCTGCAGTCTGAAATGGCTGCGCTTCTGACGGTCATGGCGATCGGCGCGGGCGCGATGACTGTCTCGCACGCCAATGACAGCTACTTCTGGGTCGTCACCAATTTCACCGGGCTTGATCCGCAGGATGGCTACCGGACACAGAGTATGATGACGCTCGTCGTCGGCATTGTTTCTATGATCAGCATTTTCCTCGCTTCTCTTGTTCTACTGTAACCGGCAGGAGGGTCACGCATGAAAACCATCATTGCCATGGATTCTTTCAAGGGCTGTCTCTCGTCTCTGGATGCAGGAAATACGATCAAAGAGGCGATCCTTTCCCGCTATCCGTCTGACTCAGTCGAGGTCTTTCCGCTGGCAGACGGCGGGGAGGGGACGGTCGATGTGCTGACGGCGGGTCTTGGCGGAGACATCGTCCCCGTCACGGTGACGGGGCCTCTGGGGCAGCCGGTCGCAAGCCGCTATGGCTGGCTACCGAAGAGCCACACGGCTATCATCGAGATGGCGGATGCCTCCGGACTGCCTCTTGTGCCGCCGGCTTTTAGAAATCCGATGAATACCACCACCTACGGCCTCGGCGAGCTCATCAGTGCTGCCTTGTCCCGTGGATGCCGCCACTTCATCATCGGCATCGGTGGAAGTGCGACGAATGATGCCGGTATCGGCATGCTGACGGCGCTGGGCTATCATTTCTATCAGGAAGATGGCAGCCGTGTCAAAGGCTACGGCCGTGATCTGGCGAAGATCGTGCGCATCGATGACAGCGAGGTATCTCCGCTCCTTCGGGAATGCCGCTTCGACATCGCCTGTGATGTGACGAATCCGCTCTGCGGCAGCGAGGGCTGTTCGCATGTCTTCGGCCCGCAGAAGGGCGCGACTCCCGAGATCGCCACCCGCATGGACGCTGACATCGCCCGCTTTGCCGCTCTCTCCGAACGCTTCACCGGAAAGGCAGCTGCTCTGCTCCCCGGAGCGGGCGCCGCCGGAGGTCTTGGCTTCGCATTCCATACATTTCTAAATGGATCGCTGACGCCCGGGATCACGCTGGTCCTCGAAGCCATCCACATCGCTGATGCACTTCCATCCGCCGACCTTGTCATCACCGGCGAGGGACGAATGGATCATCAGACTGCGATGGGCAAGGCGCCTGTCGGCGTCGCACAGCTCGCCAAGCGCTGTGCGCCCTCCTGCCGCACCATCGCTCTCTGCGGCTGTGCAGCAGAAGAAGCCGACTCTGTCAATGAGCATGGCATCGACGCCTATTTCCCTATCCTGCATGAGGCGATGGATGCCGAAGAGGCCATGCGCAGGGATGTCACGACGGCCAATCTCCGTCAGACTGTCACACAGGTCATGCGGCTGATTCATGATTGAGGGTTCGGGGTTTGCCCATGAGACGTACTGCCCCTTGATTGGGGATGAAAGCTTCGCATAAATTAGGAATGAGGAATGAGGAATTAGAAATGAAGGTGGCGGCTTCGCCGCAGAGTATAAATAGGGCGATGCCCGAAGGCAGTATTCAAGTCACTAGTCACCAGTCACTAGTCACTCCTAATCCCTAATCCCTAGTCCCTAGTCACCAGTCCCTACTAAAAGGAGCACATCAAATGGATTTCAATGAACTATGCATCGGCTGCCGGACGTACCGCAGGTTCCAGCCGAAAGAGATCGACGCGAACATTCTGGATGAACTCATGGAAAATGTCCGCATCGCAAACAGTGCGATGAATGCACAGGTGCTGCGCTACGTGCTGGTCAAGGATACCGCTCTCACCGCCGCCATGCAGCCCTTGATCCACTGGGCGGGAGCGCTCCCGCCGGAGCTTGGCACACCGAAGGCAGGCGAAACGCCCGTGGCTTTTGTCCTCATCTGCAAAGAAGGCCGCGGAAATCCATGGGACGACATCGACGTGGGCATCGCCGCACGGACGATCACGCTGAATGCGTATGCACACGGCATCGGCTCAGCCATGCTGGGCGCTGTGGAATTCCCGAAGGTGAAAGAGCTTCTTGCGCTTCCCGCGGACTGGAATCCGCGCCTTCTCATCGCCCTCGGTTATCCGGGATGCGAGAGCCATATCGTGGGCGTGCCTGAAAACGGCTCGATCAAGTACTTCCTCGATGAGAAAAAGGACTACTGCGTACCGAAGCGTCAGCTGTCTGATATTTGTATCAAGAAATGATGCACGCAAAAAGCCTGCCCGACAGGGACAGGCTTTTTTGTGTGGGGAGCAAGAAGGTGCAATGGGTTCAATAGCGGCGAAGACAATATGTGCAAGCGAACTGGATTTTTAGGAGCGTAGCGACGCTAAAATCCAGTGAGACGCCATTTCGAGCGCAGCG
>UQRR01000129.1 GCA_900543455.1 uncultured Dialister sp. | reverse complement strand
ACTAGCTACCAGTCACTTGCGGCTCCTAATCCCTAGCCACTAATCCCTAGCTACTAATCATCCCTGCTTTCAAACTTAGCCCTTGGGCGTGCCGCCCCTTGATTGTAGATGAAAGTCTCGCATGAATGAGAAATTAGAAATGAGAAATGAGAAATGGTGGTGCGGCGCATAAAAAATCTGAAGCGCCGCGAAGTATAAGAAGTATAAGAAGTATAAGAAATATAAGAAGTATAAGAAGTAAAAATAATGGCGATGCCATGAGCTGGCATTCCAGTCACTAGTCACGAGTCACCAGTCACCAGTCACTAGTCACCACTCACCTGTTCTTTTCCATCCAATGACTCATGTAAGAGCACTCGGAGTGAATGACATAGTGATGGGAGCGGGCCCATTCATAGAAGGCAGAAGCCAGCTCCGCGGCGATGCCGCGTCCGGCGAGGACGTCGGGGACTTTTGTATGGGTGACGGTCCGAATATTTCCTTTGCAGGTATACTCCATGTAGGCGGTTCCTCTCGGGTCTTCCTTTAGAAATCGATGACGGGCTTCATCATGGATGATCATAAGAGGTACCTCCTGTTTTCTACAAAAGACACAATGAACATTGTACACAATTCAAAGGAAAAGGTCAAAGAAAAAGTTGAAAATATATAGATGGCATAAGGTATGATATAATTGAGTAAGCGGCGGAAGCGGGTGGATTTTGGATGGATGCAATGTAGTTCTCCTGGGCTCCATTCCTGCTCTGTATGCGTATCTCGCGAACGTCATACTATATATAGATAGTTAGCGGGATTTTTGGATAACAATTACAATTATTATACTATAAATGGTTCTGCATTTCATCACAGGTAAAATCTATAAATACTTACGGATCTTTCAATATCGGAGGATAGCGCTTATGAGCGATACCATTTATTTTCTGCATCACAGCGGATTTATCTATGAAAATGAGACGAGCCTTCTGGTTTTTGATTTCTACAAAGACCCAGAGGATCGGCTGGGGACTCTTCTCAAAGATTCTACGAAGAAATTGTATTTCTTCGTGAGCCATTATCATGCTGATCATTTCAACCGCGATATACGAAGATGGGAAGAGCGGGCAGAGGCCTACATCATGCATAAGAACTGCTGGCTGACGATGGCGAGGGAAGAAAAGAAGCATCTTATGGTCCCCGGAGATACACTGACGATTGGCGATCTGACGGTCACTATGTATGGCTCGACAGATGAAGGTGGCTCGTTTCTGGTCAAAAGCGGGGGCAAGACGATCTTCCACGCGGGAGATCTGAACTGGTGGCACTGGGCCGGCGAACCGGCGGCAGATAATCTGGCGGCGCGGCGGGATTTCTTCCATGAACTGTCCCGCTTGTCCGAGAGACAGGTCGATGTGGCTTTTTTCCCGGTGGATGCGAGGCAGCAGGCAGCCCGCGAGTGGGGCGTCATGGCGTATCTTGAAAGGGTAGAGCCGAAGCTCCTCGTCGCGATGCATGCTTTCGGCAGGCGCTGGCTTCCCTCTTATGAATTTCTATGGCATTATCCGGAGCAGAAGCTCTGGATCCCTGAAAAGGATGGGGATGTCAAGGTGATTGGGGAGCAGCATTTCCCTGGCAAGGGAGGATTTTTATGACAAACGGCTGGATGTGGATCATCGGCATTATGCTGATTGGTGGATTCATCCTGCAGATGACGCCGCTCATGTTTTATCTGTACGCGGTCTTTGGCGTGCATCTCTCTATCCTTTTGATCTCGTACCTGATTCTTCGAAGGGAGAGAGGCATCGACCTGCGGGCGAATATGCTTTTCATGCTGGGGCTTACGGTGATCAATATCATGACGGATCTTGGGATCATGAATTACCATATGTCCTGGGCAGCGGTGGCGGCTCTTTTCATATGGTCTCTCTTTGGGGGAGGAAGAAGGGGATAGGAGTGGCTGGTAATTTGTGACTGGTGACTAGTGACTAGGGACTGGTGACTAGTGACTGGTGACTAGGGTCTAGGGACTAGGGATTAGAGACTAAGAGACATCAGACATTAGATATCTGACTTCTGACTTCTAAAGTCTAAAGTCTAAAGTCTAAAGTCTTTAGTGGACATCGCCACTATTTGTACTCTGCGGCGCTTCTATATTTTTATGCGCCGCACCAGCACTCCTCACTCCTCACTCCTCACTCCTCACTCCTCACTTCTCACTTCTCACTCAAGGGAAAACTTTCAAACGTAATCGAGGGGGAGCACATCCCATAGGCTACCCTGCCCTCTATCTCAACCTTGACAATAAAAAATAAACATTTTAAAATTGATGCAGTACTGAATCATCGTGATACGATGCCCGTCGTGCGTGCAGCGTACCGGATGGATCAGCATGCAAGTTGCAAGCCCAGTGAGAACTCCGCGAGCGGAGGGATTCTTATTATAGATAAAGGCTATCTGTCGGCCTTTTCGCCATCATCACCTGCTGAAATTTTTCAAAGGATGTTTTGTGTCATAGGAACCTTTTCTCTTGAAGGATGAAAGACCATTTACCACGGCCTGCACTTTCCGGCGTGCCCGGAGCTACGTATTTTCTATCTTAAAATAATAAAATCAGAAAGAGAGAGGTGAACCATTTGACACTGGATGAAGTTTTACTCTACGTCATTCTCTGTGGTATCGCAGCGGCTGTCTGCGGTACGGGGATCGGCTACCTGCTGCGCAAGCGCATCGCGGAAGCCCGGATCGGTTCTGCAGAGGAAAAAGCGAAGCAGATCGCAGAGGATGCGAAAAAGATGCTGGATGCAGCGTCTCGTGAAGCGGAGACGCTGAAGAAAGAAACCTTGGTACAGACCCGCGAGGAGATCCACAAGCTCCGCGAGGATATGGAAAAGGAAAATAAGGATCGCCGCGATGAGCTGGCGAAGTATGAGCAGCGTCTGGTACAGAAGGATAATAATCTGGATCAGCGCAGCAACAATCTGGAACAGCGTGAATCACAGCTGGACCGCAAAGAAAATCAGGTCAAGGCCCAGAAAGAAAAAGTCGATGCCCTGTATGCGTCCCAGCAGGCGAAGCTGGAAGAGATCTCCCAGCTGTCCCGTGAGCAGGCCAAGGATATGATCCTGTCCCGCGTGGATGAAGAGCTGACGCATGAGAAGGCTGTCCGCATCCGCGATGCAGTCGAGGAAGCCAAGAGCAGTGCGGATACCAGAGCGAGAGAAATCATTGCGGCGGCCATCCAGAGAAATGCGGCAGATACCGTATCAGAGACTACGGTTTCCGTCGTAGCTCTTCCGAACGAAGAGATGAAGGGACGCATCATTGGTCGTGAAGGCAGAAATATCCGCGCCATCGAAACGCTGACGGGCGTCGATCTCATCATCGATGATACTCCGGAGGCCGTCATTCTGTCGTGCTTTGATCCGATCCGCCGTGAAGTTGCACGTCTTGCGCTGGAAAATCTTGTCAAGGATGGACGTATCCATCCGGCCCGCATCGAAGAAGTCGTTGCGAAGACGAAGAAAGAAGTGGATAAAGCGATCCGTGAAGCCGGTGAACAGGCTGTCATGGAATGCGGCATTCGCGGCATGAATCCTGAACTCATCAAGACGCTCGGCCGTCTGAAGTATCGTACCAGCTATGGGCAGAATGTCCTGCAGCATTGTATCGATACCTCCTATTTCTCCGGCATTTTGGCGGCTGAAGTGGGAGCCGATGTAGAGCTTGCCAGAAGAGCCGGTCTGCTCCATGATATCGGCAAGGCTGTCGATCGGGAGCAGGAAGGTACGCATGTGGAACTCGGTGTCGAGCTCGCACAGAAATATCATGAATCGCCGCAGGTCATCAATGCCATTGCGTCTCATCATGGAGATACAGAGCCGACCTGTGTCGAGTCTGTACTGGTCGCTGCGGCTGATGCGATCTCTGCTGCCCGTCCGGGTGCCCGCCGCGAGACATTGGAAAACTATATCAAGAGACTCACGAAGCTCGAAGATATTGCGAAATCCTTCCCCGGTGTGGCCAGCTGCTATGCCATTCAGGCAGGACGCGAGCTGCGCGTGATCGTGAAGCCGGAGAAAGTCAATGAGGATCAGGCTGTCATTCTGGCGCATGATATTTCCCAGCGGATCGAAAAGGAACTCCAGTATCCGGGCCAGGTCAAGGTGGTCGTCATCCGCGAGACCCGCGCGACAGATATCGCAAAATAATGTTTACCAAAAGGAGCTGTGAAGAAATGAGGATTCATTTCTTTACAGCTCCTTCTTTTGTGTCCTTTTTCACTCCAGGTAGTAA
>UQRR01000128.1 GCA_900543455.1 uncultured Dialister sp. | reverse complement strand
ACCCTGAACCAAATGAAAGCAAAGTAAAAAGGAGCTGTGAAGAAATGAGGATTCATTTCTTCACAGCTCCTTTTTTCTATGCGCCGCACCAGGGGTAGAGGGGCTCTTGCAATGTCTCATCGATCGCTTCTTTCGTAATCGGCTGGAAATAGACTTTGAGAAGGGCAAGACCTTCCGCCGGAGCGGTGAGACCGAGCTCTCGTCGGTCGCGGGCTTCCAAAATCCGTTCGAGATCATCAGGAGCAAGGACGCTGCTCCCGGCATCAACGAGAGCGCCGGCGATGTTTCTGACCATGTGGTAGAGAAAGCCTTCGCCGGTGACGTAGATCCAGATGAGGGGCCCCACTTTCCGAAGACGGATCTCATGGATAAGCCGCACGGGATCGGAGGGGACGGCGTTGTTCCCACGGAAGGAAGTAAAGTCGTGGCGGCCTTCCAAGACTTTGGCGGCTGCTTCCATTTTCGCAAGGTCGAGCTGCTTACCGGTGCGCCAGATGGTGCGCACGAGGAAGGGCGAGGCTTCGCGGCTTTCTGTCAATAGGTAGCCGTAGGTCTTGCCGAAGTTGCGGCGGCGGACGGAGAAATCTTCGTCCACCTCCCGGCTTTGGCGGACGCGGATATCACGCGGAAGGAGGGCATTCATGGCGTGGACAAATCGGTCTTGCGGAATGCGAGACTCGGTGTAGAAGGTACACTCCTGCCCATAGGCATGGACGCCGGCATCGGTGCGGGCGACGAAGTAAATGGTTGTCTTCTTTCCCGTCAGCTGAAGGAGTGTATTCTCAAGCATTTCCTGCACGGTCATGCGGGTGGGCTGGCGCTGGAAGCCGGCATAGTTTGTTCCTTCGTAGGAAACGGTGATCCAGATATTTCGCATGGGATAGTCCTTCGAGAAAAATAGTGGCTAGTGGCTGGGGACTGGTGATTGGGGATTAGAGGCTCGGGTTGATAGGCTAGCCCCTTGGGCGGCTCCACCCATTGATTATGAATGAAAGCTTTGCGCGAATTAGAAATGAGAAATAGTGGTGGCGGTTCCGCCGCAATTTTCAATGGACGATGCCCGAAAGTGGCATTTAGTCACTAGTATTTCGATTTGTTAACTTCTGGACTTAGTGAGAAGTGGTGGAATATCTTGGCTCCCCATCGGGGGAGCTCCCCGAAGGGGAGAGGGGGCTACGTAGCGGTATTGCATGAAAGTGTTGGGTTATCGATAGTATCGGACCATTCAACATAATACACTATACCGCTGGCATGCCCCTATTGCCTTCGTCACTTCCCCCAAAGGGGGAAGCAAGTCGCTACGACACTAATTCTGACTACATTTGTATGTCGATTGAAGGTCCTCTTAATCGAAATACGCAATACCAGTCACTAGTCACTAGTCACTACTCATCCCTGCTTTCAAACTTCAGGATTCCATGTGGCTAACCCCACACCCCATTCTATCTCATGACTATGTAGAGCGCGATGAGGGCGCCGGTCACGAGGGCAATGGCGATGAAGGCATTTCTATCCCGCCATGTATAGGAGAGCTGGTGCATCTTGGTACGTCCTTCGCCGCCGCGATAGCAGCGGGCTTCCATGGCGGTCGCGAGGTCGTCGGCGCGGCGGAAAGCGGAGATGAAGAGCGGGACGAGGAGCGGGATCATGTTCTTGGCGCGCTGCCAGAGATTGCCGTTCACAAAGTCAGCGCCTCGGGAGGACTGGGCTTTCATGATGCGGTCAGTTTCTTCCAAAAGTGTCGGGATGAAACGAAGCGCGATGGTCATCATCATGGCGAGCTCGTGCGCGGGAACCCCGAAGCGACGGAATGGCATCAGGAGGTCTTCGATGCCGTCGGTCAGGACGATCGGGCTCGTGGTATAGGTGAGAAGCGAGGAGAAGGCGATGAGGAAGACGAGGCGCAGTGTCATGACGATGCCGTTCCTGATGCCTTCTTCGCTGATGTGGATGAATTTCCATGAAAAGATTTCCGTCCCCGGGGTGGTGAGGATGTGGATGAGCATGGTGAAAACAAGGATCACCCAGAGGGGCTTGATGGCCTTCCAGATCATTTTCGCAGGTACACCGGAGAGGGCGATGGCAAGGAAGGTGAAGCCGGCGACGACTACGTAGGAATACAGGTTGTTCGCGAGGAAAATCGCGACGATGAAGATCATGGTACAGAGGATCTTCGCACGGGGATCCATCTGGTGCAGGTACGAATGGCCGGGATAGTACTGGCCGAGGGTCATATCAGTGAGCATGTGTCTTACCTCCCAGCATCTTTGCCATTTTTTCTACGGCTTCTTCGGTCGTTTTTGCCTCTTCCGGCACGGGGATGCCCTTCTCTTTCAGGTAGAGGAGGGTCTGCGTGAGGGGCGGAGCATCGACGCCGCAAGCCTGCAGTTCTTCTCTGTGGTGGAGGAAGATATCCATCGGTTCGCCGTCCAGCACAAGTCGGCCTTTGTGCATGACGAGAAGGCGGGTCGCGAGGCGTGCGATGTCATCCATATTATGCGAGACGAGGATGACGGAGAATACGCCTTTCTTGTACCAGCTCTGGATGCGGGAGAAAATTTCCCGCCGCCCGATGGGGTCAAGGCCTGCCGATGGTTCGTCCAGGATGAGGAAATCCGGGTGCATCGCGATGACGCCGGCAATGGCGACGCGGCGCTGCTGCCCGCCGGAGAGGCGGAAGGGCGAGCGGCCTGCGAAGGTGTCGTAGTCAAGACCGGCAAATTTCATGGCGCTTTTCACGCGCTTTCCGGCCTCTTCTTCATCACACCCCAGATTCATCGGCCCGAAGGCGATGTCTTTGGCGACGGTTTCTTCGAAAAGCTGGTGCTCCGGGTACTGGAAAACCATGCCGACCGAGTGGCGCTTGGCGACGGCGGCTTTGGATTTCTCGGCAAGGTCGACACCATCGATGGTGACTTTGCCGCAGGTCGGATGGATGAGCCCATTCAGGTGCTGGATGAGTGTCGATTTCCCGCTCCCTGTATGACCGATAATGCCGATGAATTCTCCTTTTTCGATGGTGAGATCGACATCATCCAGGGCCGTCTTTTCAAATGGCGAGCCCTTGCCATAAATATAACTTATATGTTCGACGCGTATGGACATAGTGCTTCTCCCAGCTCCTCATCTGTCATGCAATCTTCAGGAATCTCGTAGCCTTTTTTCCGAAGCCCATGGGCAAGGTCGGCAGCGACCGGGACATCGAGCCCCATGGCCGTCAGCTTGTCTGCCTGCGAGAAGACTTCGCGTGCTGTCCCCTGCATCTGGAGCTTCGTGCGGTCGACGACCAGTACATGATCCGCCGTCACGGCTTCCTCCATGAAATGAGTGATCAGCACGATGGTGATCCCTTCCGAGCGGTTCAGCTCATGGATGGTATCCATGACTTCCTTGCGTCCCAGAGGGTCGAGCATCGCCGTCGGTTCGTCCAGGACGATGCAGTCCGGATGCATCGCGAGTACGCCGGCGATGGCGATCCTCTGCTTCTGTCCGCCGGAGAGCATCGCCGGTGAATGCGTGCGGTAGGCGCTCATGCCGACTTTTTCCAGTGCGTAGTCCACGCGCTTTCGGATTTCGTCCGCGGGTACACCCAGGTTCTCCGGACCAAAGGCGACGTCTTCTTCGACGATGGCCGCGACCAGCTGGTTATCCGGATTCTGAAAGACCATGCCGACCTTTTGCCGGATGTCCCAGATATGCTCCATGTCGCTGGTTTTCATGCCTTCTACGATGACCTCGCCCGCCGTCGGAAGGTACAGGGCATTGAGATGCCGCGCGAGTGTAGACTTGCCGCTCCCATTTGTGCCAATGATGGCTGTGAAGGATCCCCTCGGGATCGTGCAGGTCACATCCGACAGCGCGTCGAATGTCTTCCCGTCCTCCGTCTCGAAGGTATGTGTCAAATGACGGATGTCGAAGAGGATCTCTTTCCCATCCTGTGTCATAGTTTCTTCCATATGTCCTCTTTCCTTAGAGTAAAACAGGAAGCGGACAGAGATCCTCCCCGCCACCTGCTGCTAACCGGGATAACAATGATACTTAATAATAACAAATATGGTTCTTCATAGTCAATTTATATTGTATCGATAGATATGTATATTGTCAATTTATTTTTATCGCTATAGTCGACAATAAAAAGACTCCGGTTTTTCCATTTGCTAGAACGGCTATGTGAAGAGGGGAAGCGCAGAAGATGCCATCAGCGGGTAATGCCATTAAGTTAAGCGGCAGAACGTTCTTGGCTCCCCATCGGGGGAGCTGCCCGAAGGGCTTGTGCAAGCGAACTGGATT
>UQRR01000127.1 GCA_900543455.1 uncultured Dialister sp. | reverse complement strand
GCGCGGAGGTTTGAAACTAGCGGTTTTCTCGTATCGCAAACCTAATCCCTAGCTACTAATCCCTAGTCACCAGTCACTAAACAAGCTCCGGCATGGGGACGGATTTCAAAATATCATCGAGCACGCTCGCTGCGGTCTTTCCGGCAAAGCGGGCATCGCCGGAAAGGGTGATACGGTGGGAGAGGGTGTAGGGGGCGACGGCGAGGACGTCATCCGGGGTCGCGTAAGCTCTGCCCTCCATGAGGGCATGGGCGCGGGTCATGGCGGAAAGCGCCATCGTGCCGCGCGGAGAGATACCGAGCGAGATGTCATGGCTTTCTCTGGTAGCAGCGGCGATATCCACCATGTAGGCGAAGAGGCTGTCTTCGACGTGGATCTCTGCGGCTTGTTTTCTAAGGGTAAGAAGGTCGTCGGGCGTGATGACGGCGCTAAGGGACAGAGCGGCGCTCCGGCGGCTGCCTTTCAGGATCTCGATCTCGTTCTCACGGGACGGATAGCCGACGGTGATGCGGATCATGAAGCGGTCGGTCTGCGACTCGGGGAGCTCCTGTGTGCCGGAGGAGCCGAAAGGATTCTGCGTCGCCATGACGATGAAGGGCTGCGGGACGGCGTAGGTCTTGCCGTCGACCGAGAGGCGTCCTTCCTGCATGACTTCGAGGAGCGCGGACTGTGTCTTCGGGGAGGCGCGGTTGATTTCATCAGCGAGGAAGAAATTCGTCATCGCGCTGCCTGCCACGTAGCGAAAGCTGCCGGAGGCTTTATCGTACATGGAAAATCCCGTGATATCCGAGGGCAGGACATCGGGTGTGAACTGCATACGCTTGTAGTCAAGCCCGAGTGTGCGGGTGAAGGCGACGGCCATGGTCGTCTTGCCCACGCCGGGGATGTCATCGATCAGGATATGGCCGCCCGCCAGGATGGCGGTCAGTATACGGCGGAGTACATCGTCCTTGCCGAGGACGGCTTTGCCTGTCTCAGCGAGAATGGCGTCTATGGTTTCTTTGGTATTCATGGGGGTCTCCTTTAGTTATGGGTCAAGGTTAGCTCTTGGGGCGTGCTGCCCTTTGATTGGGGATGAAAGCTTCGCATAAATTAGGAATTAGGAATGAGGAATTAGGAATGAAGGTGGCGGCTTCGCCGCAGAGTATAAATAGGGCGATGCCCGAAGGCGGTATTCAAGTCACTAGTCACCAGTCACCAGTCACTAGTCACTCCCAATCCCCAATCCCTAATCCCTGGCTGCTAATTCCTAGTCGCTGGTCACTCAGCGCTTCTCATCCCTGTCTGCTCATTGCTGCTTTTACCTGCCTGCCTTTATTTATACCCTACTATTATACAACGATTGGGGAAGGGGCTTGCCGCACATCCGTCAGAAGTTTGAAATCGAAGTCTGACGTTTAATCCCCAGTCCCCAGTCCCCAGTCCCCAGTCCCTAGTCACAAGTCACAAGTCACCCCACATACCTTCTTTTCACGAAACGGATAAACTCTTCGAGCCCATGAGGGAGAAAGATGCCCTTCTTCCAAAGGATGCCAAACTTGGTGCTGATTTCCGGCGTGACCGGTATGCGGACGAAACGCTCCTCATCGATGGGAATGGACGAGTAGAGAAAGGCACCGCAGCGGCCGCTTTCCAGATAGTTCATCATCGTCGTCAGCTGGCTGAGGTAGAGCTTCACGTGCGGCGTGAGGCCGAGGGCGCGGAAGGCGGCGGTGATGGTGAGTGTCTGTACCGAGTCCATGTGGAAGAGGAGCAGCGTTTCCTCAGAAAGGGCAGGCAGGCTGACGGATGTCAGATGCGAGAGGGGGTGATTTTTGGAAACGCAGTAGACATAGTGATCCTCTTTCATCGTATAGTAGTGGTACTGCTCCAGATTATATATATCGAGATTCCCCAAAAGGATGTCCAGTTTTTCCTCCTGTACGAGCTCGGCGGCGCGGTGGGAGGCGCACTCGGAGAGCTCGAGCGGGACAGGACATACCGCTTCGAAGGCATCAGAGAGCGCGGGAAGGAAGATGGTGGACAGGATCGGAGGAATGCCGACACGGATGGGACGCACGGAGAGTGCGGCTTGACTGAATTCCTCCTGCATATTCCTCGCGCGCTGTAGGAGGTCATTGGCTCTTTCATAAAAAGCGGCGCCTTCCTCCGTAAGGTGGATGCGGTTCGGCGTGTGAAGGAAAAGGGAAATGTGGAACTCTTTCTCCAGCTCATGGATGGCGGTGGAAATCGTCGGCTGGGAAATGTAGAGGGCTTTCGCCGCGCGGACGATGCTGTGATAACGGCAGACGGCGCAGAAATAAGTGAGCTGCTGTAAGGTCATGGGAAGACTCCTTTGGGAAAATTGGGGGGAGCCCGTAGGGCGTAGCGCCCCTTTTGATTGTGGATGAAAGCTCTTTTCGAATGAGGAATGAAGGTGGCGGCTTCGCGCACCGGTTTAGCCTTCCCCTCAAGGGGAAGGTGCCCCGAAGGGGCGGATAGGGTACCTGCGGCATGAAAGACAGATGAGCAAAATGGAAAATGCGTCTGCAAACATAGCGACACTCACGTAAGCACCCGAGCACCGCTGGCGCGGTCCCCATTCCTCATAAGGGGAATGCTGCCACCACAACCCTGAACCCATCAACCTGAACCCTGAACCTTCATTTCTTTTTAGTATAGTTTTTCTTGAAGCTAACTTCAATATTCCGAAATTTATTTTTATCTGAAAGAGGACTATACTGCAGACAGTCAAGGGGAGCGGTGAGAGCTTCCTATAAAGTAAAAGGGTCAGCTGAGACGCGAAAAACTGGCAGCTGATCGAAGGAGGATCCAAATGAAAACTGGAGTAGAAAAACTGACCGATGTCATGGCTCATTTTCTGGGACATACCGCCATCCGTTTGCCGGATGATGTGATCGCGAAACTGGAAGAACTGCGCGACAAAGAGGACCATCCGCTTGCGAAGGTTATTTATCGCACGATGTTTAGAAATCAGATGCTCGCTGAAAAGCTGCAGCGCCCGTCCTGTCAGGATACGGGTGTCCCGCAGTACTGGGTACGCTGCGGCACCGCATTTCCTTATATCAATGAACTGGAAGACCTGCTGCGCGAAGCCACCATTCAGGCGACCTTTGAGACGCCGCTTCGCCACAACTCAGTCCAGACTTTTGATGAATACAATACAGGCAAGAATGTCGGCAAGGGGACGCCGACTGTCTGGTGGGATATCATCCCCCATTCGGATCAGTGTGAAATCTACACCTACCTGTCCGGCGGTGGCTGCTCGCTTCCCGGCTGTGCGACCGTGCTGATGCCTGGCGAAGGCTATGAAGGCATTGTGAAATTTGTCATGGACCGCATGACTTCTTATGGTCTCAATGCCTGCCCGCCGCTCCTGATCGGTATCGGTGTCGGCACTTCTGTCGAGACAGCAGCGCTGAACTCCAAGAAAGCCCTCATGCGTCCGGTAGACAGCCACAGCGACAATCCAAGAGCTGCCAAGATGGAGAAACTCTTGGAAGATGGCATCAATGCACTCGGCCTTGGACCGCAGGGCATGGGCGGGCACTACTCTGTCATGGGTGTCCATATCGAGAATACCGCACGCCATCCATCCGTCATCGGCTGTGCGCTGAATGTAGGCTGCTGGAGCCATCGCCGCGGTCATATCATTTTCGATAAAGACCTGAACTTTACCACCGATACCCATAGCCATTTCGTATATGAAGAGAAATAAGGAAGGGAGACTATCATGGCTGTCATCGTGAAAGAAGATAAAAAAATCCTGGTTACGCCGATTTCCAGAGAAGATCTGAAAGATATTCATATCGGAGACATTGTGTATCTCTCCGGGGATCTCACCACCTGTCGTGACGTGGCTCATCGCCGCGTCGTCGAAGAAGGACGGGAGATCCCGGTCGATGTCAGAGACGAGGCCATTCTCCATGCCGGCCCGATCATTCGACCTCATGATGACGGGACTTATGAAATGGTCTCCGTCGGTCCGACCACATCCATGCGTATGGAGAAATTCGAGTATGAATTCATCAAAACGACCGGCGTCCGCGTCATCGTAGGCAAAGGCGGCATGCGCGAAAATACCGAGCGCGGCTGTAAGGAGTTTGGCGCGATCCACTGCGTATTCCCTGCGGGCAATGCCGTCGTCGCTGCCAAAGAGGTCGAGGAAATCGTCGAAGCCCAGTGGAAGGATCTGGGCATGCCGGAAACCCTCTGGCACTGCCATGTCAAAGAATTCGGCCCGCTGATCGTATCTATCGATTCGTATGGAAAAAACTACTTCGAAGAAATGAAAGTGGAATACAACAAGAGAAAAGGAAAAGAAATCGAACGTATCAGCAAAGAGGTCGGATTCATTAAATAAGAAGAAAAGGCGATGTGAAATAACGATCATCTCATTTTCGCTTTCAATCTGCCGCGGGGACTTGCAACTCTCATAGGAGTGACCGGGAAACCGTATCTCGGCTGTCTTTCATACCATAGTCACCCTATCCGCCCCTGCGGGTAATGCTATTAAGTTAAGCGGAAGAACGTTCTTGGCTCCCCATCGGGGGAGCTGCCCGAAGGGCTGAGGGGGCTACGTAGCGGTA
>UQRR01000126.1 GCA_900543455.1 uncultured Dialister sp. | reverse complement strand
AACTAGCGGTTTTCTCGTATCGCAAACCTAATCCCTAGCCACTAATCCCTAGCTACCAGTCACAAGTCACTAGTCACCAGTCACTAGCCATTCATACCTGTTTTACTCTTGAATTTTTAGGCATAGCGAGGAATAACCTGACGCGAATAGCGAACTATTTAAGGAAGGCTATGACGAAGCGATGCATAAAAAGTCTTGTAGAATCTGACTCTGCGATTGAATCAGCGTTTCCCTAGGGCTTTGGCGCCTCGAGTGACTTGTGACTTGTGATTTACATGCCGCTTTCGAGCATCGCCCTATTTATACTTCGCGGCGCTTCTATTTTATGATGCGCCGCACCACAACCCTGAACCCGCCAACCTGAACCCCGAACCCATAATACAAAAAAGACGCCGTGACATACGTCACAGCGTCATTTCTTTCAAGGCGAGCATTCAATAAGCCGAGTTCTGTCCCACTTTCGTAGTGATGATTATCTGTCTAGTCAGCCGATTGCTCGACTGCTCAAGCGACGCAACCCGGAAGGTCAGCGGGCAACCTCAACCCTTCCCTATTCGGTCTTGCTTCGGATGGGGTTTACCAAGCCAGCCGGTCTCCCGACTGCTGGTGCGCTCTTACCGCACCTTTCCACCCTTACCACTTGCGTGGCGGTTTCCTTTTCTATGGCACTTTCCCTAGGATCACTCCCGCCGGACGTTATCCGGCATCCTGCCCTGCGAAGCTCGGACTTTCCTCACGCCTTACGGCCCGCAATCATCTTTCCTGCTCGCGTGCTACAGTATAGCATGGAGACGAGATTTTTTCAAGAGAAAGATAAAATTGGGTTCAGGGTTAGCCCCTTGGGCGGAGCGCCCTTTGATTACGCGTGAAAGAGGTTCGGCAGGTTCAACAGGTTCAGAGGGTTCAACGGGGCGGCGCATTTCGTCATCCTGAGCGGAGAAAAACGTCGTATGTTAAAAAATGGCTTATCTGAAATGCGAGAACTGCGTCGAAGGATCTAAGCGCCGCGGAGTATAGATGGTGGCGATGCCCGAAGGTGGCATTTCAGTCACTAGTCACTCGAGGCTCCTAATCCCTAATCCCTGCTTTCAAACTTCCCTGAAAATATCCTCTGCCCTGCTGTCTTCGATGACCTCGATCTCCCAGCCATGCTCAGCGGCATACGTCCGAAGGCGTTTCGCCAAAGCCGGAACGATGACGCGCTCGGTGTAGAAATGACCGCCATCCGCGATGAGAAGGCCGAGGCGGGAAGCGTCCTGTGCTTCATGGTACTTGAGGTCGCCTGTCAGGTAAAGGTCCGCCCCCTTTGCCTTGGCAAGCGCAGCAAATTCACTTCCCGCGCCGCCCAGAACAGCCACGCGGGAAATGGTAGTATCAGGATTTCCTGCATAACGAAGGACGGGAATGCCGAGCTTCTCCTTTATATAAGAGAGCGCCTCTTTCCCACTCATGGGCGCAGGCAGATTTCCGATCCGCCCCATGTACTCCTTGCACCCGTGGCTTTCCAGCGTATACACATCATAGGGAACATCTCCACAGATTTCCTGTACTTTCGCAAGGACAGAAGCGAGCAAGGCAGCGGGTACATTACATTCGAGCTTCGCCTCATCCGTCGCATCATCCTCATCATCCAAAAGATAGAAATGATTCACAGCATCCCCATAGAGTTCTGAAAGCGTATGTCGAAGCACCTTCGCAGTGACAGGCTTCACATAAAGTGCAAGCTTCCTTTCTTTCGCCTCCTGCTCAAAGACCAGCCCTTCCGTATCCGAAAGAGAGAGCGCGGCTGCCAGAGCATCATTCACGCCGCCTTTGGCTGTATCCAGATTCGTGTGAGCCGCAAAAGCCAGGATATCATGCTTCACGAGCTTCTCAATCACGCGCCCCTTGTACGTCCGAAGATCAAGCTCGCGGATGGCCTTGAAAAGAAAGGGATGGTGGGAAATCACCATCTCAGCACCTTCACGGACGGCAATATCCACATTTTCTTCCGTGAGGTCGAGGGAAATCAGCACCTTTGTGACCACGCGGCGAGGATCCCCCACCTGCAGCCCCGGGTGGTCCCATGACTCTGCAAGACTTTTCGGTGCCCACGACTCCATCCATCCGATCAAATCATTTCCTGTGACTTTCATAAGAGTCCCTCCAATATGTTTAATTCTTCCAATGCTTTTTCTCTGGACAGGCGATGCCGCTCACTTTTCGAATCCTTTGCCCCTTCGATCACAAAGCGCCGTTTCCGAATGAGCCGCTCGATATGCATCTTGAAAAGTGGATCCTCTCGATACGCCGCCGTCGCACCGATTTCTGCCTGCAGCATCGAAAACTCCTCCATCTCGCCGGGACGGACGAGCATCAATTCATACAGTTGCCCGCCATCCAGCGAGAGCACCTCTTTTTCGATGCGGAAATGATGCCTGCCAAGAAACTGCCGAAGCTCTGCCACATGCCCCTGCGGCTGCAGCACCAACCATGAGAGTGCCTGCGCCTTTCCCTCACTCTCCGCGAGAATATCCCGCACCAAAAGGCCGCCCATCCCGCAGATGGTGACACCGTCCACCTCTCCTTTGGCAAGCGGTGCAAGTCCTCCGCCCAGACGCAAAAGGATCTGGCGTGAAAATCCGGCAGAAATTACATCCTCCCTGGCACGTGTGAGCGGACCGTCATTCACATCACAGGCGATCGCCCGCCTGGCGCGCCCCTCTTGCACAAGGTAAATAGGAAGATAGCCATGGTCTGTACCAATATCGGCCATACTCTCACAGACAGGCACCAGATCGGCTGCCGCCTGTAGACGATTCGTCAGATTCATAGATGGATCCTTTCAGCAATGACTTTCCATGCAGGACTATCCTGCAGCCATTTCTTTTCTCTATCAAAAAAACGTATCCAAATCACTGAAATCAGCACGGATACGTTCATTGTGGTGGGCCCACCAGGACTCGAACCTGGGACGGGGCGGTTATGAGCCGCCTGCTCTAACCAACTGAGCTATAGGCCCGCAATATCGACATATGTTATTTTAGCATAAGTAGAACCATTTGTACATAAGTTTCCAACTTTTTTCTTTCCTCGATAAAATCAAGCAAATCCGGTTTTTCATCATTCGCTGTATACCCCTCTTCCGTGCAATTTCAACTCTATTTTCTAAAAGTTTTTGACAGATTTTTGACGAATTTGAAATCCCATTACTTGGAGATGCAAGCATAAAGAGCGCCTCCCGCGATAATAATCCACAGATTGCGCTGGCGGGTCTTTACTCTAATTTTCTGCTTTGACTCGTCCTCTAATTGTTTCAAGGATTGAAAGGAAAAGTTAATTTCACCTACGTCAATACTATTCTTTTTGAAGAACTTTCTTGTCTCTTCGTACTTCTTGTGAAAAGTATCGCTATCTATCTTTGCCGGTTCTTCATAATTCACCACCGGTTTTCTCACGGTATAGGCATCTCTGGAAAAGACTTCATTCGCCCTAGACTTCCGTGGGTCTATCATGCCCTTATCCCCGATCAGCGTGATCTCCCCAAAGTCCCCGAATGGGATATCCCTCTTTGTGATGGCGAGGGACGGCATCGGGAGCCCGCCCAGCTTGATGGCTTCTCTCAATTTGCCAGTAGAAACATTGTGATAGGCGACGAGGTCTTTGTCTGCTGCCGTCTGGTAATAGGTGGGATTTTCGCTTTTCAGCTTGACAAGGTCTTCTTCATTTGCTACATTAGGAGCAGATAAAAGGTTATCGACTTTTTCTTTAGGTATGAGCCAATCGGGCTGCTCTGTAGAAATCCAGTCGGTAGCCTTTTTTCTATTGACATACTCAAGATTCCCTGCCTCTAGTTGCTTTTTAAACCACTCATTCGATGGCTCTCCGGTTTTTCTATCCGTCTTCCCGTAAGTGCTTGTCATTCGGTTGACTTTATACCCGTCGCTCATGCGTTCCAATTCCATAGGAACCACGATGGTAGCCCCATTCTTATCTTTGAGCTCAAGCACGATCACCTTGCGCACTTCTCCGTTTTTCCCACTGTATGTGGAAAAGATCATCATCGGGTCCGTAAGTGCACGTGGAATTTGTTTCATGATGTCCGGAGTGATATCCGTATGCTTGTCTACTAAAACTTTTTTCAAGTCGGATACAGAAATTTCAACCGGCAGAACTTCAGCTCCCACAAGCCTCATCACAAGCGGAGTCCTCATGACTTGGATAGTATCTGTGGAAATCTTTCCTGCCATGAAACGATCTACGCTATCTGCGAAGGATTTCTCGGATTTCTCATCTGCGTCCAGCTGCCGCTCGGCCATATCCTTCTTTGTCGACTTTCCCGATAGAACGTTATGGGCATATTCTCCAGCCATTTGGTGATAGGTGCTGCTCTCTTCGAAGTCGTTTACGACGCTCGCTAGGACTTCTCCGTTTTCCCCGATTTTATCGGTAGTTTCTTTGACTTTTGCCAGCCATTCCTGTATACTATGGATAAAGAAGCTCTTATCAGACTGTGACTCGTTTTTGGGATCGAGCAGCATGGTCTGATGAGGGCTTTTTTTATGGGATATCCCTCTTCGTGATGGCGAGGTACGGCATCGGGAGCCCGCCCAGCTTGATGGCTTCTCTCAATTTGCCAGTAGAAACATTGTGATAGGCGACGAGGTCT
>UQRR01000125.1 GCA_900543455.1 uncultured Dialister sp. | reverse complement strand
TTGCCTTCGGCACTTCCCCCGAAGGGGGAAGCAAGACGTTACGTAGCTAACGATTTCCTTAACTTAATAGCATTCCCTAGAGGGGAAGGCTGCGATACGAGAATACCATCTTCTAAAAAAGGCGGCGAAGCCGCCACGAGAGCCCTGAGCCCTGAATTCTGAGCCCTAGTCACCAGTCAACGCACTCCGCTTTTCTCCCTCCTTCCTTTGGAAGGAGGTGCCCCGAAGGGGCGGAGGTTGGCTGCGTGAAGCGATATTTTCGCACGCGGGGATGCCAACCCCGCCTCGCTTCGCTCGTCTGCCCCTTCCAGAGGAAGGGGCGAGAATGATTCTTGATCGGGCATCGCCTCACATATAATTGCGGCGAAGCCGCCACGAGAACCTTGAACCCTGAACCAAATGAAAGCAAAGTAAAAAGAGGCTGTGAAGAAATGAGAATTCATTTCTTCACAGCCTCTTTTGCATTTCATTCTTTGATCCTTAGAATACTTCTTTGATGACGATGGTCTGTTCACGGCTCGGGCCGACAGATACGATGCCGATCGGTACACCGATGAGCTTGGAGATGCCTTCGAGGTATTCCTTGCAGAGAGCCGGAAGCTCATCATAGCTTCTGATATCGGAGATCTTCTGCTTCCAGCCTTTGAAGGTCTTATAGACCGGGGTGATCTTTTCAAGGAATTTCAGGTCAGCCGGATATTCTTCGATTTCCTTTCCTTCATATTCGTAGCCCGTGCAGACCTTGATCTCTTCCATATCATCCAGAATATCCAGACGGGTGATCGCGAGGTAATCGAAAGAGTTCAGCTCTGCCGCATAACGGACAGCGCGGGTATCGAGCCAGCCGATACGGCGCGGACGGCCGGTGACAGTGCCGAATTCATGCGCGGTATTTCTGAGATAGTCGCCTGTCTCATCGAGCAGCTCCGTCGGGAACGGACCCTGGCCGACGCGGGTGCTGTACGCCTTCACGACGCCGAAGATATTCTGCATGTTGTGCGGTCCGATGCCCGCGCCGATGCAAGCACCGCCTGCCGTCGGGTGGGAAGAGGTGACGAATGGGTAAGTCCCGTTATCACAGTCAAGCATGGATGCCTGCGCGCCTTCGAAGAGGACATTCTTGCCTTCCTTCACCAGCTTCTGCACCGTGTAGTTCGTATCCTTGACATAAGGGCGGAGCTTTTCCGCATAGCCGAGGTAGTCAGCGAGCATCTGCTCATAGTCGAAGCCTTCCACGCCGTAGAGCTTTTCGAGAAGCATATTCTTCTGATCGACATTGTATTTCAGTTTTTCTGCAAACGTTTCCTTATCCATCAGGTCACAAATGCGGATGCCGATACGGTTGATCTTGTCGGCATAGCACGGTCCGATGCCATTCTTCGTGGTGCCGATCTTGCGGCTGCCTTTTCTGGACTCCTCCGCTTCATCGAGACGGATGTGGTATGGGAAGACCACCTGTGCACGAGTGGAAATCTGCAGATGCTTCGCATCGATCCCCTGCTTTTCCAGATTTTCCATTTCCTCCAAAAGGCTCTTCGGGTCGACAACGACGCCGGTGCCTACGATGCAGATGGTACCGGGATACATGATGCCGCTCGGCATGAGACGCAGCGGATACGCTTTGCCCCCGGTCACGACCGTGTGACCCGCATTATTTCCGCCCTGGGAACGGACGACTACATCTGCTTTCGCCGCAAGATAGTCTACGATCTTGCCTTTACCTTCATCGCCCCACTGGGCACCAATTACCATTGCTGTTGCCATGATTCATTCTTCCTTCCTGTGACGGAATTTTTTCCTCAGACAGATGAGAGAGGAAATCAAAATCTGTACGTTTTACATTTTTTCGCACAATTACATTTTTATTATATCATATAGGGGAAGAAATGAGGAATGAGGAATTAGAAGTGACTGGTGACTGGTGACTGGTGACTAGGGATGAGTGGCTAGGGATTAGGAGACATCAGCCGTCAGACCCTCATATCGTCATTTCGAGCGCCAGCGAGAAATCTTTGTCATTCGCGTTCTGGCGGTCAACGTTTGGAAATTCCAAACGGGAAACCTGCTGTCCACTTCCCTTCGGGCATCGCCATTATTTTACTCCGCGGCGCTTCTATATTTTTATGCGCCGCACCACCATTTCGCATTTCGCATTCGAGCCGGGCCTTCATCCGCCATCAAGAGGCGGCACGCCCCACGGGTCACCCCTCTCCCCCACCTTGAACCCATCATGCATTATCTGTTACAATAGATAAGATAAATTCATAATAAAAGTGTTGTCGAAGAAAGCCCCTTCCGGTTTGACGTTTTGAAAAACGCCTATGAGCATCACTCATTGCAAAACTCTGCGGCGCATCTATATTTTTATGCCGTACCACCATTTCTCCTTCGATCAGAGCTTTTATTCACCATCAAAGAGCGGCACGCCCCATGGGCCAGCCATAGCCGCCAGTCACTAGTCACCAATCACCAGTCACTAGTCACCAGTCACTAGTCACTAGTCACATTTCACACACAGAAAGGTCCCCCTATGTTCCTACATGAAATCATGAAAGGCGCCGATCCATCCCATCTGGCCTTCACCGGCGAAGTCGACGTCACCTACGGCGCACTCGAAGACGCCATCCACCGCTACCGGAATGCCATTTACGCACTGGGCGTCCGCGAAGGCGAGCGCGTCAGCCTCTACTCCGCGAACCGTGCAGAATTCGTCTACGCCTTCATGGCCGTCGTAAGCCTCGGCGCGATCATCGTCCCCGTGAACAACTCCCTCGTAGACCGCGAAGTCGACTACATCCTGAAAGACTCCGGAAGCACCCTCCTCATCACAGACACCCCCATGGACGTCTCCGTCCCTTCGATTTCCATCGAAGAGCTGGATGAGAAATCACACGAACCGCTCCCCGAAGCCCCTGATTTCCCGGCATCCCTCACCGAAGACGACGTATGCGCCCTGATCTACACCTCCGGCACCACCGGCAGCCCCAAAGGCGCCATGCTGACACACAAAAACCTCGTCAGAAACGTCGAACAATTCACCGCGCGGATCATCTTCAAGCCGGAAGACAAAGTCCTCTGCGTCCTGCCGATGTTCCACTGCTACGGCATGACCACCATCGTCCACGGCAGCCTCTACGCCCACTCGACCATCGTCATCCTGCGCTCGCGCACACCATCAGAGATCATCAATACCATCGTGAAATACGACGTCACCATCGCCATCATGGTCCCACCGATGTACAACCTCCTCGCGCGCAAGGGCGACCCCTCCCTCATGAAGACCGTCCACACCTTCATTTCCGGAGGCGCCTCCATCCCGCAGCCCGTAGCGCAGGCCTTCTTCATGCGATACAAGCACCCCGTACAGGAAGGCTACGGCCTCACCGAAGCCTCCCCCGTCGTCTGCGTCCTGCCGACAGCGAAGCCCAAGTACCTGACCAGCGGTCCCGCCATCCCCGGCGTCGAAGCCATGATCTCCGTCGAAATGAACGGCCCCTACGTCCCCGGCACCGTCGGCGAGCTCCTCGTCCGCGGCGACAACGTCATGAAGGGCTACTGGAACAAACCGGAAGAAACCAAGAAAGTCCTCACCGAAGACGGCTGGCTCCACACCGGCGACCTCGCCTACATGGACGAAGACCGCTACATCTACATCGTCGACCGCCTGAAAGACCTCATCATCGTGAACGGTGAAAACATCTACCCCGGCGAAGTCGAAGACTGCATCTACGAAGTCGAAGGCGTCGGAGAATGCGCCGTCGTCGGCCAGCCCGATGCCCTCCGCGGCCAAGTCGTCTGGGCCTACGTCGTCATGAAAGAAGGCTACACCTTCGACGAAAACAAGATCCGCAAATACATGATGAAAAACATCGCCAGCTACAAGATCCCGAAACGCTTCATCCCCATGGACGCACTTCCGAAAAATGCCACCGGCAAGATCCTGAAACGCGCCCTCCGCGAAAGCTAAGAAAAGCGCCTCCGACTCACGGAGGCGCTTTTTGCTTGCAACTAGTGACTAGGGATAAGCAGCTAGGGATTTAGACTAGGAAACTGGGAGACTAGGAGACATCTGACTTCTATCATTCATCCTTCGGACATCGCCCCGTTTCGGCATCCTGAGCGGCGAGAAACATCGTATGTGAGATAACGAATGCCAGAACAGCTGCGACCTGAGCCATCGATCGCAGCAAAGCCGCCACGAGAGCCCTGAACCTTCGCGGTCAGGGACTCACGCTTTCCCCACATGTGCCGCGCACCTCTCCGCTTTCCTCTGGAAAAGAAATGGTAGGGGCAGGTTCAGAGGTAGCGGATATAGCAGAGAAGGCGCCCACTTCGCCGCAAATAGACCTATGACGATACATGCAGCCCCTTTTTTCTCCCTCCTTCCTTTGGAAGGAGGTGCCCCGAAGGGGCGGAGGTTGGCCGAGTGAAACGGTACTCCCACATTCGGGGAAACCAACCCCGCCTCGCTTCGCTCGTCTGCCCCTTCCATAGGAAGGGGCGCGAATGATTTTTAAAGAAACACTGATTAAATCGTTGTCATTCGCGGTCAGGGGCTCACGCTTTCCTCATCTGTCTTTCATACCGCCTGTGCCCTATCCGCCCCTACGGGGCACCTTCCCCGCAAGGGTAATGCTATTAAGTTAAGCGGCAGAACGTTCTTGGCTCCCCATCGGGGGAGCTGCCCGAAGGGCTTGTGCAAGCGAACTGGATTTTTAGGAGTGAAGCGACGCGAAAATCCAGTGAGACGC
>UQRR01000124.1 GCA_900543455.1 uncultured Dialister sp. | reverse complement strand
ATCAAAACTCCGCGGCGCTTCTGATTTTTATGCGCCGCACCACCATTCCTAATTCCTCATTCCTAATTCCTCATTCGCGCAAAGCTTTCATTCATAATCAATGGACGGAGCCGCCCAAGGGGCTAACCCTGAACCTTTTATCCATCATATTCCAAAGGAGGATTTCCTATGAAAAAACTGTTCGCAATGGCACTGATTTCTGCTCTGGCACTGCCGGGCGTGGTGATGGGTGCGGCGAAAGTGCCGAGCTCCGATAAAATGCTGGGTGACTACAGCCGCTATGCGGTCGTCTACACCAGCGATGAAGAGCGTGTCTATGTGGATACCGAGACGATCGAGCGCGACCCGGCGAACGCTGGCGATCTGCCGATCATTCGCGGAACCCTCTATGCGGAAGTGTACAAAGACCCGCTCACCTACCCGGATTTTGGCAATTACCGCATGGTTGACTACATTTTCGAGTATGAAACCGCTGTCGGCGCTGACCAGTACGGTCGTGACATCAAGTACCGCATCCTGAACAAACTTCAGGGAGTTTATACCCCTGACGGCAAACCGGCGCAGTATAATGGTCGTCACGATGAACCTGCGGACGAAGCGGAAGATATTTATGTGGCGATGTATCGGCTGTCGAAAAATTATTAAGGAGGGGAGTGGCTGGTGACTAGTGACTAGTGACTAAGAAATATCAGATCATCTCGTATCGTCATTTCGAGCGAAGCGAGAAATCTTTGTCATTCGCGGTCAAATGGTCGATGTTTGGAACTTCCAAACGGGAAACCTGATATCCACTAGCTTTCGGGCATCGCCCCATATATATTCTCGGCGAAGCCGCCACCACCATTTCTCATTTTCCCCCTAAAACCTCCACTCCTTTTCCATTTACAAATTTCGTCCCTCGCTATATAATAGAGGAAACTTCACTTATCAAGCAGAGAAGCCATGAGACATGTCTTTTGGCTTCTTTTTTGTTTACGGATCCTTTGCAAGGGAAGCTTTGATCCCATCTGACTCTGCGATGGGATCAGTACTTTCCGCGGATCTCTTCTAGGGGAGAACAACATGCAGCTCTACATTGCGGGCGGCTGCGGCGACCAGGGCCGCAACTGCTTCTATATCGAAGGGGATCGGCATGCCTTCATCGTAGATGCGGGGACGTCGACGGACGGGCTGGACCGTCTGCCCGACCTGTCACCGGAGATGATCCGCCGCGCGGAATATCTTTTCGTGACCCATTCTCACAAAGACCACACGGGCGCGATCGAATATCTGGAAAACAATGGCTTCACCGGCCCCGTCCTGATGTCAAACCAGACCTACCAGCAGATCCATTACAAGCCGAAGAACACCATGATCCTTGACTCCACCGCGCCTGAGCTTTCCCTGGACGGCGAGCTCTCACTCCGCTGGGGACGGACGGGACACTGTGCCGGTGCGGTCTGGTACTACATCACCGTGGATGGGAAGCGTCTCTTTTTCTCCGGTGACTACCGGGAGAATGATACCTTCTACCGTTGCGATGCCGTTCGCGGTCTCACGGCGGATCTTGCCGTCATCGACTCCGCCTACAGCCGCATGGATCGGGCAGAGGATATGAGAAAAGCCGTCGCAGACGCGGCGAAAGAGGCACTGGGTCAGTCGGCTCCGCTCCTCCTGCCGGTTCCCTCCTACGGCCGCGGCCTTTCTATGGCGATGCTCTTCTATCAGACCTTTGGCGAGGCATATCCCATCCACATGTCCGCAAAGCTTCGTGACCAGTGGCTGCGCATCGGGCATCGGAGCTATTTTGCCCACGAAGAGATCCTGGGCTATCCCTTCGATATTTTCCGGTCGTGGGATGAGACATCTCTGGAAGGCGGACACATCTATTTCCTGACGGATGCCCAGCTCTCCAAGGCGAAGAGCCGACAGCTCATCGACTGCCATCCCGAGCTCTCCGTCCTCATGACCGGCAGTCTTCACGGTTATGGCAAGGCAAAGTCCTACTACGAGTCCGGCCGCGCAGCCTTCGTCCTCTGGCCGAACCATCTCACCAAGCAGGAAACGGCAGATCTCGCAGCGGCGAATGCGTTCTCTCTCGTCGTTCCTTTCCACAATCCGAAGGAAAAGCCGGAGACGGATGTGTATAGTTTTTAGGGGAATGGAGGGGAGTGACTGGTGGCTAGTAGCTAGTAGCTAGTGACTAGCTACTAGCGGATATCAGACTCTCGCGTATCGTCATTTCGAGCGGCAGCGAGAAATCTTTGTCATTTGCAGTCGGGCGGATGTCAGGAAGACTTTAAGGAAACGCTGGGGTCAAGAGAGTTTCAGGCACCGCTTCTATATACTTGTGGCGAAGCCGCCTTAACCCGCTCAACCCGTTGAACCTGCAGGACACGTTTTCCCCTCTTCCCCACGCATGTTATAATAGAAACAGAAGAAAACAGGGAGTGATCCCTTCGTCATAGAAAGGCGGGATGCATATGCTTTCTTATAAAAAAATCCTGGTACCGTATGATGGCTCCGAACATGCAAAGAAAGCGCTCCAGCAGGCCATTGCTATTGCTGAAGACGGTGAAGGCGCAAAGCTCTTCGTCGCTTCGGTGTGCAACATGGTATCCGCGATGAGCAATTTTGATCAGGTCTCCATCGCAGAAGGCTGCCTCACGACCAAGCTGACAGAAGATCTGGAAGCGCAGTGCAAGGCGGATCTGGAGGAAGCCAAGGCTTTGATTCCGAAAGGGGTAGAGACGGAGATGATCTATGAAGTCGGTTCTCCGGGACCTGTCCTTTTGAATATGGCCGACGATAAGAAATGCGACCTCATCGTCATGGGCAGCCGGGGTCTCGGTCCCCTGAAGGGCATCTTCATGGGCTCTGTTTCCAGTTACCTTGTCAGCCGCTCCAAGTGCCCGATCCTCATCGTGAAATAATTGTGACAGAAGCTGTAAATGCCAGTAGTGGCATTTACGGCTTTTTTAGTGCAAGGTTAGCCACTGGGGCGGCTCGCCCCCTTGAAAGCCTCTTTTGAATGAGAAATTAGAAATGAGAAATGCGAAATGGTGGTGCGGCGCCAGATCCTTCGACTCAGTTCTCACTGCTTTGCCTTTACATGATCGAACATCCGACATTTCACTCCGCTCAGGATGACGAAATGCGCCGCGAAGTATAAATCATGGCGATGCTATGAGCTGGCATTTCAGTCACCAGTCACCAGTCACGCCTAATCCCTAATCCCTAGCTACTATATATAACAAGCAGATCTCAAAAAATAATTTGCTTTTCCTCTTCTGCTGTGCTATGATTACTATCTGACTACATATCGATTTCAAGGTGACTTTTCAAAAATTGGCTTGGACGAAGCATGGAAACGATGGGAAAAGAAAGGGCACCTGAAGTGATCTGAATGAAATGACAGACTTATGGAAACGCTGATTAAATCTGACAATGATTTAATCAGTATTTCCCTATAGATTCTGAGGAGGTGTCCCTATTTGGCAACTAAGGCAGCACAGCTGGCAGAGTGGCTAAAAGAACTGCAGGATAGAGTGGATGCTGACGGCAATCTTTCCTATGCGGAGATCATGCGCTTTCAGCAGGAGAAGAACCTGACAAAGAAACAGTTCGACAGCATTTTTACACTTCTTCATGAGCATCACATCGAGCTTGTCTATGATGATGACATAGAGGATGATGCAGAAGAAGGCCCGACCGACGCCGATTTTGACGGAGATCCCGGAGACGATGACCTGTCCGACGATGTCCTTCTGGATGACAAGGATGGGCTGGAAGAAAAAGAGTGGGAAACGGATAATTCCGACGAAGCCTATGACGCAGCGGCCGGCGGTATCAGTGACCCTGTCCGTCTCTATCTCCGCGAGTGCGGCTCGAATCCTCTTCTTTCCGCAGAGGAAGAGATGCGCCTTGCCAAGCTTATCGAGCGCGGCAAGCATAAGGATGCGACGGAAGAGGAAAAAGAGGAAGCAAAAGCCGCAAAGAAAGAAATGGCCAATGCCAACCTGCGTCTGGTCGTTTCCATCGCCAAGAAATATCCGGGGCGCGGCATGCCCTTCCTTGATCTCATCCAGGAAGGCAATATCGGCCTCTTAAAAGCTGTCGATAAATTCGACTATACCAAAGGCTATAAATTTTCTACCTATGCGACCTGGTGGATCCGTCAGGCCATCACCCGCTCTATCGCGGATCAGGCCCGCACCATCCGTGTGCCGGTACACATGGTAGAGACCATCAATAAGATGAACCGTGTCGGACGCCGCTTCCTGCAGGAACATGGCCGCGAAGCGACAAATGAAGAGCTCGCCAAGGAAATGGGCATCAGCGTGGATAAGATCCGCGAAGCCAAGAAGGCGGCGCAGGATCCGATCTCGCTCGAGACGCCGATCGGCGAAAAAGAGGACTCCCATCTGGGGGATTTCATCGAAGACTCCAAGACCGCCTCTCCGGAGGATGAAGCAGCAGCGACCATGAGAAGAGAGCAGGTCTACAAAATGCTCGAAACGCTGACCGAGAGAGAAAAAGGCGTCCTTGCCCTCCGCTTCGGCATGGATGACGGCACTCCGAGAACGCTCGAAGAGGTAGGCAAGCACTTCGGCGTCACGCGCGAACGTATCCGTCAGATCGAAGGCAAAGCACTGAAGAAACTCAAAAAACAGGCACTGCCGATGAAGGTAGATTAAAAAAGGAGCTGTGAAGATTCATTTCTTTACAGCTCCTTTTTACTTTGCTTTCATTTGGTTCAGGGTTCAAGGTTCAGGGGTGAGGTGGCGGCTTTGCCGCCTTTTTTAGAAGATGGTATTCTCGTATCGCAGCCTTCCCCTCTAGGGGAAGGTTCCCGCAGGGGCGGATAGGATGACTTAGGATGACTATGGCATGAAAGACAGCTTGGATAAGGTTTCCCGGTCACTCCTATGAGAGCTGCAAGTCCCCCGCGGCAGATGGAACGCGAAAATGAGATGATCGTTATTTCA
>UQRR01000123.1 GCA_900543455.1 uncultured Dialister sp. | reverse complement strand
ATCAAAACTCCGCGGCGCTTCTGATTTTTATGCGCCGCACCACCATTCCTAATTCCTCATTCCTAATTCCTCATTCGTGCAAAGCTTTCATTCATAATCAGTGGACGAGCCGCCCTACGGGCTAATCCTGATTTCCAAGAAAGGAGCAAACCATCTATGATTTTTATCATCTCGCTGTTTTGCGCCTTTCTTTTCTTTTTCATTCTTTTCTTCCTGCTCGGTCATGCGCTGAAGAAGAAACAGGTGGTGTCTGAGCGTCTGCAGCAGTATGCGGACTATCTCGATGTGAAGGAGACGGCGGATGAGCGCATCTCGACCGGACAGAAGATCCGCCATGCGTTCCGCAAGCGTATGCGAAGGGTCGGGGGAAGGAAGACGGCTTCGAAGCTCGACCTCATGATGCATCGCGCAGGTCTGCCGCTGCTCGGCTTCGAAATGGTCGCGATTTCCTTCGCTGTGAGCATTCTTGCTTTTCTCATGGTGCTCCTCGTCACAGGGGAAGGCGCAGCGGCGCTGCTCTTTGCTCTCTTCACGTTCCTTTTCCAGTGGGGCTATGTGAAGTACCGGATCGACAAGCGTTTGAAAGCGTTTCTCTACCAGATGGCTGACTGCCTGACGCTGGTCTCCAATTCTCTGCGGGCAGGCTTCTCCTTCCTGCAGACGGTCGAGATCATTTCCAAGGAAATGAAGCCGCCCGTCAGCACGGAATTTGCCCGCGTCCTTCGCGAGACGAATCTGGGGAAGCCTCTGGATCGCGCGCTGACGGAGATGGACAGGCGTGTGGGCAGCCCTGACTTCTCGCTCATCGTCACTGCGGTGCTCATCCAGCAGCAGGTCGGCGGAAATCTGGCCGACATCATCGATATCATCCGCGATACCATCTTAGACCGCATCCGGCTGCGCGGCGAGATCAAGACACTGACCGCGCAGGGACGTATGGCAGGCATGATCCTTGCCGCTCTTCCGATCGCGATGGGGCTTTTCATGTACATCATGTCGCCGGAATATATGCGTCCGCTCCTCACGACACGCATGGGCCAGATCGCGATCGGCGCCGCCCTCGTGATGGAAGTCATAGGCTTCTTCATCATTCATAAGATCGTAGATATAAAGGTGTAAAGGTTGGCGGGTTCAGGTTGATGGGTTCAGGGTTGTGGTGGCAGCTTTGCTGCAATATATATATTCGCGGCGAAGCCGCCACCCGAACCTCGAACCCCGAACCCCGAACCCTAATCCCTAGCCACTAATCCCTAGCTACCAGTCCCCGTCACCATTCCCTCGAAAGGAGAAACGAAGCATCATGAAACGACAAAAAGGACAGGATATTGTCGAATTTGCGCTGCTGCTGCCGATTTTTCTCCTCGTTCTCTGCGGGATCATCTATTGCGGCTTCATGTTCGGGGATTACCAGACCGTGCAGGGCATCGTGAGAAATGCCGCACGCGAAGCGGCGGTGGTGGGGCATTATACGGAAAGCGCAGATCCTTCACCACAGAGAACAGATAATTACCAAATTATCGCTGCCAAATACAATCAAATTTTGAAAGAGCAGAACGTCATTACGCATTTGTATGTGCCGGATGCTGATGGCGTGCAGGTGGAAGCCACCAATGATACAAATGAAAAGCCAGAAAATTCTGTTCATGCGAAGCTCAGACTGGAGCTTACCAAGAGTGATGTGTCATTTGTGAATTACATCCAAAACGTCGTCGGCATGCCGACAGACTATGTGGTCAACTGTTTCATGTATGATGAGACAACGAAGACAAGCACCTAATGAAGTAGCCCCTTGAAGAAGGGGCGCGCCAAAGGCGCAGGATAGAGTGCCTCGAAGAGGCACAATTCATCGTAGCGGTAAAAAGATATCAGAGATAGAAGTTTCACCGATAGATTCATATGACAGGTTTACCGCTTTGCAGAATGCTGCCCCTTCGGGGCAGTCCATCCCGGCCTTTGGCCGCCCCCTTCTCTAAGGGCAGCTTGTTGCCGATCATCTCAATAACTCCGCGAACCCATAAACAAATCCCCAAGGAAGGTGAAGATTTTGACACTTCTGGAACGTCTTGGCCGCCGTGAAGGCACCGAGAAAAAAGAACAGGCCGCTATATTTGCCGGCCGGACGAATAACGCCCGCGAAGAGGGATACCAGGAGCTGAAAAACGGAATTCACCGGCGCATCGTCGATGATATGACCGCTGAGCAGCAGCAGGTCTTGGACGGCAGGCATACGCGGCAGGAGGTCGAGGCGGTCATCACGCGCTATGTGCAGCGTGTGGTCGAGGAAGATCCCTTTGCTGTTCCGCGCGGCGAGCGTTCGCGTCTGGTATCGGATATCTGTGATGAGATCCTGGGGCTTGGCCCGATCGAGCCATTCCTGAAGGATGATGCCGTGACAGAAATCATGATCAACGGGCCGAAAAAGATTTATGTGGAAAAGATGGGGAAGATCCATCTGACGCAGGCTCGTTTTCAGGATAATGCACATCTGATGGCGATCATCGAAAAGATCGTGTCGCCGCTGGGCCGTCACGTCGATGAAGCATCGCCGCTCGTCGATGCGCGTCTCGAAGACGGCTCCCGTGTCAATATCGTCATCCCGCCGCTCTCTCTGTCCGGGCCGTGTGTGACGATCCGAAAATTCTCCAAGACACCGCTCTCGGTGGAAGACCTGATTTCCTTCGGCACCCTCTCGGAGCAGATGGCCTCTTTCCTGCGCGCCTGCGTCAAGGCGAAGTTGAACATCATGGTCAGCGGCGGTACCGGCTCCGGTAAGACGACCACGCTGAATGTGCTTTCTGCTTTCATTCCCGCCGATGAACGCATCGTCACCATCGAAGATGCTGCCGAGCTCCGTCTCGAGCAGCCGCATGTCGTGACGCTCGAGTCCCGTCCGGCGAATATCGAGGGCAAGGGCGCGGTCACGATCCGAGACCTTGTGAAGAATGCCCTCCGTATGCGTCCGGACCGCATCATCGTCGGCGAAGTCAGAAGCGGCGAGGCGCTCGATATGCTGCAAGCGATGAATACCGGTCATGACGGCTCGCTCACGACCGCGCATGCGAACAGCCCGCGCGATGTGCTCTCGCGTCTGGAAACGATGGTCCTCATGAGCGGCTTCGATCTGCCGGTCACGGCGATCCGCAGCCAGATCTCCTCCGCACTCGATCTCATCATTCACCAGTCCCGCATCCAGGACGGTTCCCGCAAGATCACCTACATCACCGAAGTGCAGCAGATGGAAGGAAATGTGATCGTCCTGCAGGACCTCTTCCGTTACCATCAGACCGGCTTTGATGAAAACGGCAAGTCGCAGGGCTCTTTCGAGTATACCGGCCTGCAGCCGCAGTTCCTCTCCAAGTTCAAGATCCACGGCGTAGACGTGCCGAAGGATCTCTTCGGACGCATGCCGGAAAGGGATTGGGAAGAATGAGACGGCCGCGCAGCGGCAGGCTCATTCTTGCTGAATAAAGACTTGCGCTAACGATTGAGAGATGAGTGGCTAGGGATTAGGGGTTAGGAAGTGACTAGTGACTGGTGACTGAAATGCTACTTTCGGCCATCGCCCTTTTTATATTCCGCGGCGCTTCCATATTCTTATGCGCCGCACCACCATTTCGCATTTCTCATTTCTCATTTCTCATTTGAGTAAAGCTTTCATTCCCAATCAAGGGGCAGCACGCCCCAAGGACTAATCCTGAACCGAGGTGATACTCCATGCTTGCATTTTCTATCGCGATTGCGATTTCCTTATTTGTTTTTATCACGATGACGCTCATCGTACTTCGGCAGTCGGACTCGCAGCGTGAGATGCAGCGGCGTCTGGATCAGTTTATGGATCTTTCTGCCGAAGAAGAGATGGTGGATCCGGACGATCTTCGGAAGATCCCCTTCCTGCAGCGTACCATCGGCCGTATGCTGGGCGAGCTGATGGATACGCTCTCCTATTTCGCTCCGGCGGCGATCCCGAAGCTCATGGAGCGGCGCATCATGCTCGCCGGCAAGCAGGGCGTGTGGAAGGTCGCTCATTTTGCCGGCCTCTGGTTCCTGTGTCTGGCGCTCGGGCTTGCACTCGGCTTCTGGTATGCAGGGCGGGGCGTTTACACACCGCCGCAGTTCTTCCTCATCGTCCTTGGATGGGGATTCATGGGAGCGCTGCTTCCCTTCGGCGTCCTGAATCATATCATCAAGAAACGCCAGTCTCTCATCACGCGGCAGCTGCCGGATGTGCTGGACCTTCTCGCAATTTCTGTGCAGGCAGGGCTTTCCTTCGATGCGGCGCTTCGCAAGGTCGTCGAACGTATGAAGGGCCCCTTGATCGACGAGCTCTCCCGCATGCTCCGCGATGTACGCATGGGGATGACCCGCCGCCGTTCGATGCAGTTCATGGCGAAACGCTGTGATGTGCAGGATGTGTACCTCTTCGTCATGTCCGTCACGCAGTCGGAGCGTCTCGGCGCTTCCATGTCGGATACGCTGACGATTCAGGCTGACAATATGAGAAATGTCCGCCGCCAGCGGGCGCGGACGAAGGCAATGAAGGCGCCGGTCAAGATGGTCTTCCCGCTCGTCTTCTGCATTTTCCCTGCGATCTTCGTGGTGGCGCTCCTGCCATCGCTTCTCTCTCTCATGGAAACCATGGGGAAAAAATAACTGACAGCGCGAGCTGGCAGTTATTTTTGGTTGGCGCAGTTTGAAAGAGGGGCTGGTGACTGGTGACTAGTGACTAGTGACTGGTGACTAGGGATTAGTAGCTAGGGATTAGGAGCCTCGAGTGACTAGTGACTAGTGACTGAAATGCCACCTTCGGACATCGCCATCATCTATACTCCGCGGCGCTTCATTATTTTTGTGCCGCACCACCATTTCGCATTTCGCATTTCTCATTTCTAATTCATGCGAGGCTTTCATTCGCAATCAAGGGGCAGCATGCCGCAGCATTAAGTTTGAAAGCAGGGATGATTAGTAGCTAGGGATTAGGAGCCGCAAGTGACTGGTAGCTAGTGACTGGTGACTTAAATGCCACTTTCAGGCATCGTCACTATTTATACTCCGCGGCGCTTCTGCTTTTTATGCGCCGCACCACCCCCTTTGAACCCTCTGAACCTGCTCCCCCGCTGAACCTCTTTCGCATGTAATCAAAG
>UQRR01000122.1 GCA_900543455.1 uncultured Dialister sp. | reverse complement strand
TGGATATATTGCTAAACCATATTTTACGGGTAAATCCACGATGCTACAAATGTGAGGTCACTTCATATTATCTAATTTATGCCATTCGGCATGGATGACAAATGATGCGTTCTTTTTTGAAAGGAAATCCTCATGTCTTACCTTGAAAGCGCTGCACCGGTGAAGAGCCAGGCAGCAGCCAGCGGACTCAAAACGAGCCGCCTCACCTTCTGTGAAGCGGCGATGATGATCGTCGGATCCACCATCGGATCCGGTGTCTTAGGACTTGCGTATGCTTCGCGGAGGGCGGGCTGGCCGGTGCTCGTCATCTGGCTCGCCGTGGCGGCTTTGATCTCTGCGGTTTCCATGCTCTATGTCGCCGAGGCTTCGCTTAGGACGCGCCTGCCCCTGCAGCTCTCGGGGCTTGCCGAGAAATATATCGGCAAAGCCGGATCATGGCTCCTCTTCTTCGCCGTGGGAGCTACGAGCTTCTGCAGCCTTATCGCCTATACGAATGGCTGCGGGAAGATCCTTTCAGACCTTCTGGGGATTTCCTTCGAGGCGGGGAGCCTGCTCTTCATCCTGCCCGCGGTCGGCGTCATCTGGTTCGGCCTCAAGGCGACGGGCGTTGCGGAGAAATTCATCAGCAGCGGCATGATCGCGATGCTCCTTGTGCTGGCCGGCGCCTCCTTCCTCTCTTCACGTGTGCCGATGGGGGATATCCTCTACACGGACTGGACGTATGCGATGCCGATCTTCAATATCACGGTCTTCTGCTATGCGGTGCAGTACATGGTGCCGGAAGTCGCGCGCGGCTTTTCGCACCAGCCGGGGAAGCTGGTACCTTCGATCCTCGCAGGCTTTGCGATCTCCTTCGTGATCCTTGCGATCGTCCCGCTCTCCGTCTTTCTGATGCTGCCGCTTTCGGAAATCACGGAGGTCGCGTCCCTCTCCTGGGGGCGGGCGCTCTCACATCCGATCTTCTATCTGCTGGTGAATGTATTTGCCTTCTGCGCGATGCTGACATCCTTCTGGGTCATTTCAGAAAGCTTCCTGACGAATATGGTCGACCAGTTCAAGCTGAAGGATGAATTCCACGTCCCGACACGGATCGCGATGCTCGCCTTCATCGTCCTCCCGCCATTCCTGCTCGCCTTCTTCGGCACCGTGAGCTTCGTGAATGCCATCTTCTTTGCAGGAACGTTCGGCGGCATCATCATGTCCATCCTTCCCGTCTTCATGCTGCGGGGAGCCAGAAGGTCAGGAGATATGGATCCCGTCTGGACCTGCGGCTGGATCGCAGATCGTCCGATCCAGATCCTCCTCATCGTCATTTTCTCCGCGGCCGGTCTTTACGCACTGGCCAGCATGGCCGGGATGCTTCCGGCGGGATGGTAAGCAAATGAGAAATGAGGAATGAGAAATGCGAAATGGTGGTGCGGCGCATAAAAATATGGAAGCGCCGCAAAGTAAAGATGGTGGCGATGCCCAAAGGTAGTATTTAGTCACCAGCCTCAAGTGACTGGTGACTTGAATACTACTTTCGGGCATCGCCCCATATATACTCGCGGCGAAGCCGCCACTACCATTTCTAATTTCTCATTTCTAATTCCTCATTTGCGCAGAGCTTTCACACGCAATCAAAGGATGGTACGCCCGAGCGGCTAACTCTGAACCTGCACTCACATGACTTTTAATGATTCCATCCCAATTTCCAGCGCGGCGCTTCTTCCGTAGTAGCCCCAGCCGCGCTGATCATGGGAGAGAGAGGAAAGCGTATCTGCGGTGAAGAGGATCTGTGCGAATTCCTTCCCGCGGAAGCGGGCGCACGCAGCGAGTGCTGCGGCTTCCATATCGACGACATTACAGCCTGCCCTGCGGCGGGCTTTTATTTTTTCCTTCGTCTCGCGAAAGAAGCCGTCGCTTGTCCATGTGACAGCAGGCGTGAAGGGGATGCCCTTTTCTTTCATCCATGCCTCGATGCGAAGGCGCGGGGCTTCATCGAAGAAGATCCAGTCGCTCATCTCCTGATAGTGGAAGGATGTTCCTTCCTCGCGGAAGGCTTTCATGACAGGGAGGAAGGCATTCTCCGGCAGGTCTGTGAGTGCGCCGCAGCAGCCGATGGCGAGGATCTTTTCTGCGCCGTAGGCATAGAGACGCTCCTCCATTAGAACGGCCGCAGGCGCACCGACGGGGGCCTGCATGAGCGCGATGGGGCCGTCTGGCGTCTGGAGCTCATAGATGGGGAAGCTTTTCGTGATCGAGGCGAAGTGTCCGAGGGGCGTTCCGCCTTTTTCCCTGGCAAACCGCTCGATGCGTGCCTCGCTCAGGAAGGCGAAGAGGCAGCGGGCGGGCAGATGAAGGGAAAGCTGTTCGAAGTCCGGAGCGATGAGCCCGGGCGCGGGATCGAATGGAGTCATGAGGGAGGCCTTTCTGTCAATGAGAGGGGGACTAGTGATTGGTCACTAGTATAGCGATTTGTTAACTTCTGGACTTAGTTAGGAGTTAGGAGTTAGGAGTGAGGAGTGCTGGAAGGGGCACACGATTCATATAGTGCCCCAATACCCCCTTATTATATAAAATAGTTTGTCCATCATTTATATAAAACTCCGCGGCGCTTCCTCATTTTATGCGCCGTACCTTCACTCCTAACTCCTCACTTGATTCGGAAGTTGGTTTAAATGCCAGTTATTTAGAAAACGTAATACTAGTGACTGGTGACTAGGGACTAGGGATTAGTGATTAGAGATTAGGAAATGAGAAGTCAGCTCCTCGATCTGATCTCTCCAATTATCCGTATCGTACTCGATCTGCTCTGACCAGCGGGAGACGGCGCGGAAGGGATCGCCTGTGCGCACGGCCTCGAGGTAGATGAAGAGCGTACTTTCCGCGGCAAACCGGGCGAGTACGGAGACGGGAACGGCGGGCTGATCCCAGTCCTCGGGGCTCGCAAGGTCCAGCTGGCGATAGATGATGTACTGGTAGATGGCATCCCAGAATCCCGCAGGGACTTTGGGCGGGTGCGCCTTGGCCTTGTCCACCAAGTCTTCGGCGCATGCCTGCATCCAGGAGAGGTCCTTCGTCCATGCGGCATCGATGGGCTCCGTGTCTGCCATCGCATCCAGCATGGCGGACACGGCTTTGGGGGAAAGGTCGAGGGTGAAATGGCATTCTTCCTCGGAGAGGGGAAGAAGCAGTTCATCCATGAGCTGGGAAAATGTCACGGTCATGGGTTTCTGTTCGGCTGCTTCCGGATCCAGAAGCTCGAATGTGAGGGGCAGATGCCCGGCGATCTCTTCCACCGTGCGCTCGCAGCACAGCCCCGTGCCGGATAGCTCGGCGCCGCATGGGTATTTGTAAAAACGTGGGTGCTCGCGGCAGATGTCGCAAAGCGCATCCTCGCCGAGCTCCAGTACCAGACGGCAGAGCCCGGCTTTGTTCAGGAAATGGCAGTAGCCCTTCTCATTCAGCCTAAAACAGGTAGAGCCATCCTCCGACGTTCCCATCCATTGACGGAGCTCCTGACACAGCGGGCTCTTGAGCGTTTGGTAATAGTCCTTCGTGTCTTCGTCGATGTCGATCTCCCACGTCTGGCAGCAGGTGTGCCGGCAAGCGCCCGCCTTGCAGCGGAAATCAGGGAAGAATGTGGGGAAAATGGTCAGGGACATGGGGATGCCTTCTTTCAAAAAATAAGGAATGAGTGGCTAGGGATTAGGGATTGGGGATTAGGAGTGACTAGTGACTGGGGTTCTTCGGTATCGTCATCCCGAGCGCAGCCGAGGGATCTCTACTGCCCTGAAGAAATCAGCGTGTATGAGCTGAGGGAAAACGATGTCTTGGTGCTACCTCACATCAGGCGATGAGTGTTCTGCAATATAGATTTCTCGGTTACGCTCGAAATGACGACAGCGCGAAGCGCTATCAAAACTCCGCGGCGCCTCATTATTTTTGCGCTGCACCAACCCCTTTGAACCTATAGAACCCGCTGAACCTCTTTCATTCACAATCAAGGGATGGCGCGTCCTCGAGGCTAAGTTTGAAAGCAGGGATGAGTAACTAGGGATTAGGGATTGGAGTGACTAGTGACTGGTGACTGAAATGCCATCTTCGGGCATAGCCCTATTTATATTCCGCGGCGCTTCATTATTTTTATGCGCCGCACCACCATTCCTAATTCCGCATTCAAGCAAAGCTTTCATTCAGAATCAGTGGACGGCACGCCCCACGGGCTAACCCTGAACCCGCCAACCATCAACCTGAACCCTAAATTAACTTTCCGTCCAGATGATCCATCTCGTGCTGGATGACTTCTGCGACGAAGCCTTTGAATCTTTTTTTCTTCATGCGGAAAAGCTGGTCGCGGTACTTGATCTCGATCTCCTCATAGCGCGTGGTCTTCCGCTCGCCGGAAAGGGAGAGGCAGCCCTCCTCGGCTTCGTAGGGGCGGGCAGCGGAAAGGCGCTCGGGATTGTACATGATGACGATATCCTTCCCCTGACGGAAGGCGATGATGGCTTTGGCAAAGCCGATCATGTTCGCGGCGAGCCCCGCGCAGGTGTCTCTATGGGCGGCGAGGGTGTCTTTCAGGTCTTCGGCGATGGCCTTGTCCTCGAAAGTGGCGGGCGCAGCCTTTTGTTGAAGAAATATGATGTCTTTTACAATGTCTCGTTTCATGGGATGTCCTTTCTGCGGGAGGGGGAACGTGGTAAAATGGGAAAAGGGGCCACCGGTCTGTTTCGAGAGTCCTTTTGAACCGGCAGGACCCATTGAATCTGCTTTTTTCTATTATACGAAAGAAGGAATCATTATGGCAAAGGTTATTGTAATTTCCGGTCATCCGCATTTGGAACGCTCGATCATGAATAAGACCATTCTGGAAGAGCTGAAAAAGGCTGCCGAAGGCGGTGCATCGATCGCGATCGATGATATCGCAGAGAAGGGCTGCTGCCATCTGGATGTGGCAGCGGAGCAGGCTCTCCTGAAAGAGGCCGATACCATTGTATTCCAGTTCCCTGTCTACTGGTTCAATGCACCGGCCATGCTGAAGCACTGGTACGAAGAGGTCTTCACCCCGGGCTTTGCACATGGCGAAGGGGCGAGCGGGCTCAAGGGCAAGAAGCTCATCATCTCTGCGACGGCCGGCGCTCCGGACGGTGCATACAGCACTGCCGGCATGGGTCATACGCTCGATGAATTCTTCGATAACTTCTATGTCATGGCGGCTATGACCGGTATGACATAGAAGTTATCGAAGAATTCATCGAGCG
>UQRR01000121.1 GCA_900543455.1 uncultured Dialister sp. | reverse complement strand
GCGCATTTCGTCATCCTGAGCGGAGAAAAACGTCGTATGTTAGCAAATGGCTTATCTGAAACAGGAGAACTGAGTCGAAGAATCTAAGCGCCGCGATGTATAAATGGGGCGATGCCTGAAAATGGCATTTAAGTCCCTAGTCACCAGTCACCAGTCACTCGAGGCTCCTAATCCCTAATCCCTAGCCACTAGTCACCAGCCACTCGCAATCTCTAGCTGCCATTCCCAAAGGAACATATTATGCCTGCATTTTTAGAGTCGCTTATTTTGAAGATTTTCCCTTCCATGGATCGTTTCTGGGAAGTTTTTCGTTTCCTTGCTGTCGGGGGCGGGTGCTTCCTCTTAGAGTATGTCCTGCTTTTCACATTGACGGAGTACGGTGGTTTTCCGCCGCTGGTTTCTGCGCCGATCGCTTTTACGAGTTCCCTCCTTGTGAATTACATTCTCTGCGTCTATGTGGTCTTTCATGCAGAGAATCAGAGTACGAAGCAGATGGTGCTCTTTATCGTGACGTCTCTCATGGGGCTGGGGCTGAATCAGCTTGTCATGTGGTGCTGCATCGACCTTCTTGGGATATGGTATATGTTTTCGAAAGTCGTGGCTTCCGCCATCGTGATGGTCTGGAATTATTTCACTAAGCGCTTCATCCTGCATGGACATGCGTAAGGAAATCCGTGTGCGGTATTGTTCTACTGTTAACCGTTTGTCAACTGTTAAATATGCCGAGTTGACAAACGGTTTTTCGCACTTTATAATAAGCACATCAAATATAGTTGGCAGGGATTGGGAGTGACTAGTGGCTGGTAGGAAAACTTTGCACCTTACACCTTCGGCTTCTTGTCTTTGCCAATTTCCAGGAGGTCATATCCATGAATACAAATCATTCGATCCGTATGCAGGTCCTGTGTGCGCTCTTTGCTGCGGTGTGCGCGGTGTGCTCGCAGCTGACCATTCCGATCCAGCCCGTGCCGATCACGCTCGGGACGTTCGGCGTGCTGATGGCTGGGGGATTTCTCGGGAAACGCTATGGGCTTCTCGCTCTTTTGATCTACCTCATTCTGGGGGCAGCCGGTGTGCCGGTCTTTTCGATGATGCGTGCGGGAATCTCTGTCCTTGCAGGGCCTTCGGGCGGATTCATCCTTGGCTTTGCGCCGATGGCTTTCGTGGTGGGGCTGGTATCTGAAAAGCTCGGGCATTCCTTCAAGTCGATGCTCGTTGCGACATTGGCAGGTACGGCAGTCTGCTACGTGATGGGGATCGGCTGGTTCATGTTCCTCACCGGTACAGGCCTGTGGCCGGCGATGGTGATGTGCATGTTCCCCTTCCTGCCAGGCGATCTGGCCAAGATCATCCTCGCTTCTTTCCTGGTGGCGAAGTATCGCAAGTCACTGGTGGAAAGTCGATAGCGGACTAGTGACTAGTGACTAGTCACCTCTGACCCAAATCATTTCAAAGCTGTGACAGTCCATGCTGTCACAGCTTTTTTCGGAGGCTCTATGGAAGAACAAATGCGAATGCTCTGCGGCGTATGGAAAGACGCATGGCAGGGGATGGTGATGGCGGAGATTTCCTGGAAAGAAGGCATGCCGAAGGCTTCCTGCGGGGTGCATGTCAAAGAGGGGCGGCTCATCCGCCTTTCTGCAGGTATAGAAGGCGGGACGCTTTCTATGGTGCTCCTTCCTCTCCGCGAGGGAAAATGTCCGCGGAAGGAACGGGAGGGAGAGCCGTGGCGGCTGTTTACCGCTGAGGAGGTACATCACTTCAGCGATGCCTTGGGGGATCATAATGCGATCCATCAGGGATCGCAGCCGATCGTGAGCGGTTTTCAGCTGCTGGTGTCGCTGGCCGCCATGTATCCGGGAAAGGCAATCCGGCTTCGTTTCCATCATCCTGTCAGGGCAGGGGAGATGGTATATCTGAAGAAAGAGGGAGATCAGCTCCTCGGGTATACGGATACATTGTGCTTTGCCGGAGAATGGCAGCGGAAAGGAAGCAGGGAATGAGAGATCGGGTGTATCTTTTGGGCGGGCTGCGCAGCCATATCGGTATCCGATATGGCATCTTTAAGACGGTGCGGCCTGAGGTGCTTGGCGGCGAAGTTCTTCACAGGGTGTGGTCAAAGTACGGGAAGGCAATGCTTCCGGATCTGGTGCTTTGCGGGAATGCAGTGGGGCCGGGAGGAAATATCGGCCGCCTCACGGTCCTTGAGGCGGGTCTTCCGGAAGAAGTTCCGGCTATGACGGTGGATCTCCAGTGTGCATCCGCTCTGGCAGCGATTGATCTCTCCGCAGCAAAGATTGCCGCCGGGATGGCGGACTTCATCCTTGCAGGCGGAGCCGAGAGTGCTTCGCTCGCACCGCGCCGTATCTATCAGGACTGGGATGAAAGAAGCCGAATGAGAAATCCTGAATTCACAGCGGCACAGTTCCGCCCGGGGGAATTTAGTGATGATGCGATGCTTCTGGGCGCGGAGCGCGCGGCAAAGAAAGCAGGGATTTCCAAAGAAGAAGCGGACGAGGCAGCCCTTCTTAGCCATGAGCGGGCGAGCCGCGCAGAGAAAGAAGGCTGGCTCGCGCCGTATATCGTGCCTCTCTTTGGCAGTACAAGGGATGAGGCCATCCGCGCGCGGATGAGCGAGCGCCTGCTGGCAAGAGCGCCGCATGTGACGGATGTGCCGGATGGGATACTCACGGCGGCGAATGCCTGCACGATGAATGATGGGGCGGCTTTTGTGGCACTCGCTTCCGAAGACTGGGTGAAGGCGCACGGCGCGCGTCCGATGGCGGAAATCAAAGCGGTGCGCGCATCCGGCGGCGATGCGGCTTGCCCGCCTCTCATGGCGGACCAGGCGGTCTCCCAGCTTTTATCGCGGGAAGGGCTTTCGTATGAAGATGTCGATGCTTTCGAGTACAATGAAGCCTTCGCGGTCATCAGTGCTGATTTCATCAAGCGGCATCCCTCTGTGAAGGATCGACTGAACCGCTGGGGCGGTGCGCTGGCTTATGGACACCCCTATGGGGCGTCCGGGGCGGAAATCATGATCCATCTGATGGCGATCCTGCAGCAGGAAAACGGGCGGTATGGTGTCTGCGCGATCCCGGCTGCGGGCGGCGTCGCGGAAGCGATACTGATAGAAAACAAGATAGGAAGAGATGCATAATGGTTTCAGGGGTTGTGCCGTCCCTTGACTACGTTTGAAAGCCTCGATTGAATGAGAAATGAGAAATGAGAAATGGTGGTGCGGCGCATAAAAATATAGAAGCGCCGCGAAGTATAAATAATGGCGATGCCCGAAGGTGGTATTTAGTGACTAGTCACCAGTTACTTGCGGCTCCTAATCCCTAGCTACTCATCCCTCATACTTGCTTTCAAATTTCAGAAATCCCAATGTATCAGATTTCATGTCATGAACAGGAAGAACAGGCTATGCATTTATATGATGATTTAAAACGCTGGGCCGAGAAGTCCCCTGAGCAGATTTTTCTCTTATGGCGGGGAGAAGCACTGTCATATAGCGAGGCGTACTCGCGCGTCTGTGCTATCGCGGCGTCTCTATCTCCATGGCGGGGGCAGGTGCTGGGACTGCGCTTTTCCGATCCTCCCTCGCAGGTGCTCTATTTCCTTGGAGCGATGATGGCAGGGGCCGTGCCGGTGCTGCTCCACGAATACCTGAAGGAAGAGGACATCGCCGCTCTTCTGAAAGAGCGCCCGATCGGAGGACTCCTTTCCGATACCTGCTTTGAAGGGCTAAAGATGCAGCCGGCGGGAGAACTCTGGCAGCTTGAAGGCAATGAGACGGGAGCCTGCGCCGACTTTGGCGTACTGACCTCGGGGACGAGCGGCCTTGCCAAGGTACTCTTTCGGAAAGAGGCGAGCTGGCGAGATTTCTTCCCTGTGCAGAATGATATTTTTCATATCAATAGGCAGGCGGTGCTTTATCTGTCCGGTTCGATGGCTTTCACAGGGAATCTGAATATGCTGATGGCCTTCCTCTATGCGGGGGCGACGATCGCAGGGACGGAGGCTGTGCAGCCAAAGACATGGATGAAAGACATCAGACGGACGCAGGCGACGCATGTCTATATGATCCCCTCGAAGCTCTCCGCCCTTTGCCGCGTCAGAGGGGAAGCCATGTCTGTCACGCATATTCTGACAGGCTCGCAGCTCATGACGAAGCGGCTCCTGGATGCGCTTACCCGGCATTTCCCGATGAGCCGTACCATCCTCTACTATGGCGCGTCCGAACTAAGCTATGTGAGCTATATCGAAGGGAAGGATATCCTGCTCCATCCGAATGCGGTGGGGTGGCCGTTCCCGGGGATTTCGATTTCTATCAGGGATGAAGAAATCTACGTGGATACGCCGTATGCCGTCGAAGGGGCTAGGCATCCTCTCACCTGTCACGACATGGGCCGTCTCGATGAGGAGGGGATGCTCTACTTCCTCGGGCGCAGAGAGGATCAGTATCACATCAAGGGAAATCATGTGAGCCGCCAGAAGGTACTGTCCCATCTTCTGATGCTGCCCGGCGTCGAGGAGGCGGAAGTCATCGGAGAAAAGCTGGCGAATGGGGATGACCGCCTGATCGCCTTTCTCTCCGGTGAGGTGCCTGCGTCGGATGCTGCACTTATGAGCCTTCTTGCGGGAAAGCTTCGTGCCTGGGAGATCCCGCACCGTATCCTTCGCGTGGCATCTATCCCGAAAACATCTACAGGGAAGACGGATCGGAAACGACTTCTTGCGATGGCGGAAGCAGTTTCTTTGGGATGAGGAAAGTAATAGCAGACCATGTCTCTGCTATTACTTTTTTTCATGAGAAAGTCATTATTGATACCGTTTGCATATACCGACGTTCTTTCATTGACGAAACAGCGGGGAGGATAGAGAATAGAATAAAGAATGGTCTCGCTCGCCGGGACTAGGCAGGCGGAAAGCGCCATATAGCCAAGGAGATATACTATGCAGACGACCCGCTTTGGCCGCGACGGAGAAACGGCGGCAGAAAAATATCTGGAAGGGAAGGGTTACCACTTTCTCGCACGCAATTTCAAGCGTACCCATGGGGAGATCGACCTCATCATGGAAGATGGAGAGACGCTGGTATTCATCGAGGTCAAGAGCCGCACAAACCGTCGCTATGGAGAACCAAAGGAAGCGGTGACGCCCTTCAAGCAGCAGCACATCCGCTATACAGCGAAAGCCTTCGCGTGCAGCCGCCATATAGAAGGCCGGCGCATCCGTTTCGACGTCGTCGAAGTCATGCAGATGGCGGATGGGACTGTGAAGTTTCATCATATCAGGAATGCGTTTTGAAAGCGGGGATGAGTGGCTGGTGACTAGGGATTAGTAGCTAGGGATTAGGTTTGCGATACGAGAAAACCGCTAGTTT
>UQRR01000120.1 GCA_900543455.1 uncultured Dialister sp. | reverse complement strand
GGGGAAGGCTGCGATACGAGAATACCATCTTCTAAAAAAGGCGGCGAAGCCGCCACGAGAGCCCTGAACCTTGAACCTTGAACCAAATGAAAGCAAAATAAAAAGGGGCTGTGAAGAAATGGGGATTCATTTCTTCACAGCCCCTTCTGTCAAGCTCTATCGTATTATTCACTATAGAGGGAAGGAGCCGGGCCTTCATCCTTTGGCATCGGCGGAAGCGGAGACTCTTCGTCTTCTTCCTTCTTCGGTTCTTCTCCCGGCGCATAGAGGGAGTGATACTTGAAGAGGTTTTCCACCTGTTTATGATCGATAGTTTCCACCTCGAGGAGCGCCTGCGCCATCGCTTCCAAGACGGGCATATTGTCCGTCAGTGTCTGCATGGTATCATTGTACGCTTCATCGAGGTACTTATGCATTTCTTCATCGATGATAGTAGCTACAGTCTCGCCGTAGTTTCTTTCCGAGCCGAGCTGCTTGCCAAGGAAGATCTGTTCCTGATGTTCGCCGAAGATCATCGGTCCTAAGCGATCGCTCATGCCCCATTCCATGATCATCTTGCGAAGGATCCCGGTCACCTGCTGCAGGTCTCCGGACGCGCCGCTGGAGATTTCATTGAAAATGATCTTTTCCGCGCAGCGGCCGCCGAGAGCGACACGCAGCTGGGCAAGGAGATGCGACTTCGTGATGAAGGAGCGCTCTTCATGCGGGAGCATCATGGTGTAGCCGCCCGCCTGTCCTCGCGGAATGATGGTGACTTTGTGCACCGGATCCGCATCCTTCAGCAGGGTCGCCATGATGGCATGGCCGGATTCGTGGTACGCGGTGATTCTTCTTTCCTCATCGCTCACCTTATGGCTCTTTCTTTCCGGCCCGTAGCTGACCTTTTCGCTGGCCTCTTCCAGATCAGCCATGGAGATCGTCTTTCTGTTCTGACGGGCAGCCAGAAGTGCCGCTTCATTCAGCATGTTCGCAAGATCAGCCCCTGTGAAGCCCGGGACTTTCTTGGCGATGGTATTGAGATCGACATCCGGTTCCAGCGGTTTGTTCTTCGCATGGACACGCAGGATCGCAAGACGGCCTCTGAGATCAGGACGGCCGACAACGACGCGGCGGTCGAAACGACCCGGACGCAGCAGCGCCGGATCGAGGATATCCGGACGGTTCGTCGCAGCGATGGTGATGATGCCTTCATTCGAGCCGAAGCCATCCATCTCGACCAGGAGCTGGTTCAGCGTCTGTTCTCTTTCGTCGTGTCCGCCACCGAGACCGCTGCCTCTCTGACGGCCCACCGCATCGATCTCATCGATGAAGACGATGCACGGCGCATTCTTCTTTGCCTGGGCAAAGAGGTCACGGACACGGGAAGCGCCGACACCGACAAACATTTCTACAAAGTCAGAGCCGGAGATGGAGAAGAATGGCACCCTCGCTTCACCGGCCACTGCTTTGGCAAGCAGTGTCTTACCTGTCCCTGGCGGGCCGACGAGGAGCACGCCCTTCGGGATCTTCGCGCCGATCGCCGTATAGCGGCCCGGATTTTTCAGGAAATCCACCACTTCGGAGAGCTCTTCCTTCGCTTCGTCTTCCCCTGCGACATCAGAGAAATTCACATGGACCTGGCCTTCGGCGGTCATCTTCGCTCTGGACTTGCCAAAGCTCATGACACGTCCGCCGCCGCCCTGTGTCTGGTTCATGATCCAGAACCACACGCCGACCAAGATGATGATCGGAAGCAGAGAGGAGAGCAGATTCATCCACCAAGACGGCTGTTCCGGCGGTTTTGCAGTGATGATGACGCCGCCCTCCGAAAGCTTTGGCAGAAGCTGCGCGTCATTGTCTGGTGCATAGGTAGCGAATTCGCTGCCATCCTTCAGCTTACCGCTGATGGAATTGTTCGTCATCGTCACGGAGTCGACATTCTTCTTCTCGACCTGCGAAATGAAATCGCTGTAGGTGATTTCCGAATGTTTTTCCTGAGGATGAACAAAGGTATTGAATATGGAGACCGCTATAATGATCAGAAGCACATAGAGGGCCACATTCTTTACAAATTTATTCAATATTTTCCTCCTTCTCTATATTTCCTGTGAAATATAAACGACCCATTCAATAGGTTTTTTCACCCCATAGATTGATAGTTCTGAATAATATCTAATTTTAGCATATAAGTATGTGGAAAGGCAACAAAGAAAAGAAGGTTCAAGGTTCAGGGGTGCGGTGGCGGCTTCGCCGTTTGATATAATTAGCCTTCCCCTCGAGGGGAAGGTGCCCCGAAGGGGCGGATAGGGCACTGGCGGTATGAAAGAGAGTGGGGAAATGCGTCTCTAGCAGGCGATTTACGGCACCCCCCGAGCACCGATTCTTGTAAACGGCGATACCCGAAAGTAGTATTCAAGTCACCTGTCACTTGGGAATCCCAATCCCCAATCCCCAATCCCTAATCCCTAGTCACTAATCCCTAGCTACCAGTCACCAGTCACTAGTCACCAGTCACTCGAAACCCCTAATCCCTAGCTACCAGTCACGCCTTCGTATAGACTTTATGATCCAGTACGCAGACGTCAGGGAGGTTTCTGTATTTTTCTGCATAGTCACAGCCATAGCCGACGATGAATTCATCCGGAATTTCAAAACCGACATACTTCACATATACATCCGCTTCGCGGCGTTCCTTCTTATTGAGACAGATGGCAAGCTCCACCGAAGCCGCGCCTCTCTCCTTCAGGAGCGGCACGAGGTGGGACATGGTGATGCCGGTGTCGATGATATCCTCAACCACGATGACATGCTTGCCGCGGATGTCCTTGTCAAGGTCTTTCTTGATCTTGACATGCCCGCTCGATACGGTGCTATTGCCATAGCTCGACACGCACATGGTGTCGAGAGTGACCGGCAGATCGATCGAGCGCATCAGATCGCAGAGGAAAGGCATCGCCCCTTTCAGAATGCCGACAAGTACGACATCCTTTCCTTCGTAGTCTTTCGTGATCTGAGCGCCGAGCTCTTTCACTTTCGCTGCGATCTGCTCTTTCGTCACAAGTACGGTTTTGATGTCTTTCGATAAATTTTCCATGATATTCTCCTGTCAATGAAATGTGAAGTAAAAAGTATAAATCGAGGTTAGGGAACACTGATTCAATCGTTGTCTGATTTCATTCTTGGATTTTTATACAGAGCAAGGAATCATCTGACGCGAATAGCGAGCTATTTAAGGAAGATGATGACAAAGCTATGTATAAAAATCCATATGAAATCCGGCTCTGCGATTTAATCAGCGTTTCCTTAGCCCATGGGGCGTGCTGCCCCTTGATTGCGAGTGAAAGTTTCGCTGGAATGAGAAATTAGAAATGAGAAATGCGAAATGGTGGTGCGGCGCATAAAAATATGGAAGCGCCGCGGAGTATAAATAGGGCGATGCCCGAAAGTAGCATTTCAGTCACCAGTCACTAGTCACTCCCTAGTCACCAGTCACTAGTCACCAGTCACTCATTTCCGCCCAAACCAGATCGTCAGCAGCAGGTACTCTTTGGTCTCCTTCGTCACACGGCCGTATCGACTGCCGCGGAGGAGACAGGTCCAGTAGATCTCTTTTTCATCAGCGGCAACGGGCCAATACGGTCGGAGAGCAGCGGGGATGCCGGCGTCCTGCAGGATGCGCTTGATAGACTTCGTCCCATCCATCCCCAGTGCCGCCATGCGCTCACCCGGTCTTGGCATACGAAGCCTGACCTCCCCGACCTTTTCAGCATCCAGCAGGTATTGGTTACGAGCCGGATGCTCCGGCGGCTTTAGAAGTCGCACGGTCTCCATGTGCCAGAGCGTGTCTGCGCGGTCCTTGCCACTTATTATAGCCATCTCTTGCTGTTTATCCACATCTTTTTGGGTGAACTTTTCAAAAAAATGCTTTGCGAGAAGGAAAAGACCGCTTCCCTCCTGCTTTTTGGTATTGCCTTTGTAGAAATAGAGACAGCGCCGGCCGATCTCCATCACCACATGCGCCGTCGAAGTGAGCTTCCCCGTCTCGCCGTTCTCTGCGAGAAGAGCGAGACGCGAAAGGCTTTCAAAATCAGAGGATACCTCTCCCATGTGCATAAGCATCCGCCGGAGGACACGCCGCCGCATGGCAAGAGGCAAGCCGCGAAAGGCGTCCTTCTCGAGGCTTCCCTCTTTCCCGTGAGAAGCAAGCCAGGCCTCTGCTGCCTCCTCCATCCAGGCATCCTCGCCTCGAAGGATATCCGCCGTATGCAGGAGCGTCTCTACCAGATTGGGATTATAGGAAAGCATCTCGGGGAGAAGCTGGTGACGAATGCGGTTTCGCGTCGCATCCAGCTCATCATTCGTGGCATCATGGCAGGGCGCATAAGGAAAGGCAGTGAGGAAATCTTCGATCTCTTTCTTCGTGACCGTGAGGAAGGGACGGATCAGCTCCTCATGCTTTGGCGCCATGCCCGACAGACCGCGCACGCCGCTCCCGCGCAGCAGATGAAAAAGGATCGTCTCGGCCTGATCGTCTGCATGATGCGCCAGTGCGATCACGGTATACCCCGCTTCCTTCCGCACTTCCCTGAGCGCCTCATAGCGGAGCGTGCGCGCCACCGTCTCGACGGAACCGCCGCCTAAGCGCCGTTTCTCCTCGACATAGACATCCCTGCGAAAGAAGGGGATCCCAAGCCGCTCACAGATGCGCTCCACATACCGTGCCTCTTCTTCTGCCTCCTCGCGCAAATGATGCTGCACGAGACAGCAGCCGACAGAGAGCCCTTCCCTCTCTGCGATGTCATGCAGAAAGAGCAGGAGCCCGAGCGAATCTGGCCCGCCGGACACCGCCGCGAGGATCCGCTCGCCTCTCTGCCATAATTTCTTTTCCCGCGCAAAGGAGAGGATCTTCGCGATAAAAGGAGATGGTTGTTTTTTCATAGTTCGCTCCTGGGAAAATAGGGACTTGGAACTAGTAGCCAGGGATTAGTAGCTAGGGATTAGGGATTAGCCCGTGGGACGTGCCTCCCCTTGATTGTGAATGAAAGCTCTGCTCGAATGAGGAATGAGGAATTAGGAATTAGGAATTAGGAATTAGGAATTAGGAATGAAGGTGGCGGCTGCGCCGCGAATATGTATAGGGCGATGCCCGAAAGCAGTATTCAAGTCGCCAGTCACTTGAGACTCCTAATCCCTAGTCGCTCATCCCTAGCCACTTTTCCCTGCTTTCAAACTTCACGGCAGCCCGTGGGACGTGCCATCAACTGATTACATTTGAAGGCTCTGCTCGTCAGTGAGGAATGCTGGTGCGGCGCATAACAATCATAAGCGCCGCGGAGCATGCATAGCCTTCCCCTCTAGGTAATGCTATTAAGTTAAGCGGCAGAACGTTCTTGGCTCCCCATCGGGGGAGCTCCCCGAAGGGGTGAGGGGGCTACGT
>UQRR01000119.1 GCA_900543455.1 uncultured Dialister sp. | reverse complement strand
ATTTTTTATACTCTAGGCAAAGCTACGGCTCCACCGGGTCCCCCATCTCAGATGGGGGCTTAATATACGAATACAGTTATTTGATTTCCTCCCCCATTCCCTGTATGATAGGAGAAAAACGAAAGAGGGAAAAACATGAGCGAAGACGTGCAAGTATTACAGACCGCGAAGGAAATCCGCGCACACATTTTAGACATTTATTCTAAAAATCATTTCATGAGTGACTATTTCCACATAGTGATCACGGACATCCAGTGCGGCAGTGCGACAGTCAGTCTGAAGACTGACCCCATGAAGCACAACAACCACAGAGGACGCCTGCATGGGGGCGTCCTGGTAGCGCTCGCCGACTCGGTCACGGGCGTCACCTCGGCGACCGTCGGTGCCTCTGTCGTGACGGTCGCTATGACGATGAATTTCATCCGTACAGCAAAGCCGGGAGAGACGATCCGCGTCACAAGCCGCATCACGCACAATGGCCGCACTACGATCGTCATCGAGGCGGATATGTTCGATGAAGAGGACCACCTGATGGCAAATATCCTCGCGACGATGATGGTCGTGGACCATTTCCCGGAAATCCCGAGGGAATGGAAGGATAGTGACTGGTGACTAGTGACTAGGGACTAGTCACTAGGACGTGCCGCTCCTTGATTGTGAATGAAAGCTCTACTCGAATGAGGAATTAGGAATGAAGGTGGCGTCTTCGCCGCGAATATATATGAGGCGATGCCTGAAGGCCAGAGGATAGAAGTCAGATGTCTAATGTCTGATATCTGATGTCTCCTAGTCTAATCCCTAGCCACTCATCCCTCATCCCTGCTTTCAAACTTATTTGCGGCGCGAAAATCAAAAGCGCCGTCTTTTTATGAAATCTTCCCATGCAAAAAAGACGTAGAATCATGCATCCTACGTCTTTTTTGATTTTAGTTGATTTGGGGAAACGCTGATTAAATCACAGAATCAGTGTTTCCTTAGATTTTCGCCAGCGCCTGTTCGAGATCTGCGAGAAGGTCATCGATGTTTTCGATACCTACGGAGATGCGGACGGTGCCCGGGGTGATGCCGGCTGCCTGCTGGGCTTCCGGGGAAAGCTGCTGGTGGGTCGTGGAAGCCGGGTGAACGACAAGAGACTTGGAGTCACCGACATTAGCCAGGTTAGAGAAGATCTCAAGATTGTCGATGAATTTTCTTGCTGCATCAAAGCCATCCTTGAGTTCGATGGAGAAGATGGAGCCTGCGCCCTTTGGCAGGTATTTCAGCTGCAGCTTGTGGTACGGAGAAGATGCAAGGCCCGGATAATTAACTTTAGCGACCTTCGGGTGCTTTTCGAGGAATTCTGCGACTCTGGTGGCATTGTAGACGTGGCGTTCTACGCGGAGAGACAGGGTTTCGAGGCCCTGAATGAAGAACCAGGAGGAGATCGGGGAAATGCAAGCACCGGTATCACGGAGAACCTTCGCACGGATACGGGTCACGAAGCCTGCGCCCGGTACGTCAGTCGCAAAGTTGATGCCGTGATAGGAAGCATCCGGAGAAGCGAAGTGCGGGTATCTTTCTGGCTGGTTCCAGTTGAACTTGCCATTTTCTACGATCGCGCCGCCTAAGGTCGTACCGTGGCCACCGATGAATTTCGTGGTGGAGTGAACCACGATATCAAGACCGTGTTCCAGCGGACGGAAAAGATAAGGAGTCGCGAAGGTATTATCAATGATGACCGGCAGACCATGAGCGTGAGCAATGTCACGGATGGCATCGAAGTCCGGGATATTGATGGCCGGATTCCCCAGTGTTTCGATATAGACTGCCTTGGTCTTTTCTGTGATCGCCGCTTCGATCTCTTCCGGATGGTCCGGATTGACGAAATGTGTGGTGATGCCGAGCTGCGGCAGGGTATCGGTGAAGAGTTCATAGGTGCCGCCGTAGAGGGTAGAGGCAGAAACGATCTCGTCCCCTGCGCCTGCAATGTTCAGGATCGCATAGGTGACAGCCGCTGCTCCGGAAGCCACTGCGAGAGCCGCGGTGCCGCCTTCGAGCGCCGCCAGTCTCTTTTCGAGGACATCCTGGGTCGGGTTCGTCAGACGGCTGTAAATGTATCCGGCATCCTTCAGGGCAAAGCGGTCTTCCGCCTGCTGCGCGTCCTTGAATACATAGGAAGTGGTCTGGTAAATCGGAACCGCTCTGGCGCCGGTCACCGGATCCGGTACCTGGCCTGCGTGCTGCTGAAGAGTTTCGAAATGATAATGTTTTACGTCTGCCATGATGAATTCCTCCTGTAAAAAAAGGCTGTTGATAGCTGCGCTAAAAGGCGTCTCTCTGGACTATCAATCACTATTTCTTCCTTCATAGTAAATGCGGCAGTGCTTGGTAAAATGTGGCAATAAAAAAATCTCGCCCCATCAAAGGGACGAGATTGTCATTCGTGTTACCACCCAATTTTATGTCTGGATCGCTCCAGAACACCTTATCAGGTACGCCGGCTATTGCCTTGATACCCTATCTCTATAACGGGAGCTCCCGGGCTGCTTCATCATTCAGCATGCCAGGCTCAGAGGCCATCTTCCATGGATTCGTCTGTACTCGTTTTCACCTGCCCGAGCTCTCTTTGCCAGCGTCCTTCATGTACTCTTCTCTTCACTGCCTTTATGAAGTTGAAGCTAATATACACCCTGAAGGATGGGTTGTCAAGGGGAAAATTTCAGAAAATCGGGTTCAGGATTAGGCCCACAGGCTAAGTTTGAAAGCAGGGATTAGGGATTAGTGGCTAGGGATTAGGAGCCTCGAGTGACTGGTGACTAGTGACTGGTGACTTGAATATGATTTTCGGGCATCGCTCTATTTATACTTCGCGGCGCTTCCATGGTATTATGCGCCGCACCAACCCCGCCCTACCTATAGAACCTGCTGAACCTCTTTCACACGCAATCAAAGGGCGCCCCGCCCCATGGGCTAACCCTGAACCGCTCTCACAAACGCCGCTATCTTCTCCGGATCCTTCCCCTTCCTGTCCGTATACTCCACGCCCGACGATACATCGACGACATCGGGATGGATGAGCGAAATCGCCTTGCCTGCATTCTCCGCCGTGAGGCCGCCCGCAAGGAACCATGGTTTTGTTCGTTTCTTTTCTGCAAGCATTTTCCAGTCGAAGGCCTTCCCGCTGCCAGGTTCTGCCGCATCAAAAAGATACGCGCAAATGCGAGGGCTCTCTGCCTCTTCCCCTGCCCCGCCATTGTACGCACGAATGATAGGAATGGCCGTCTCTGCCAGCACGTCTTTCCGCAGCACGCCATGCACCTGCAGGAAATCAAAACCCGCCTTCTCAATATCCTTCGCCTGCTCGACGGTCGGAGATACCACGACCGCCACCTTTCGGATGCGCGGATCTGCCGCGCGCATGATGGCCTTCGCCGTTTCGAGAGAAATATTCCGTTTGCTCTTCTCAAAAAAGAGCACCATCCCCATGTACGAAACATCGGGGTAGGAAATGAAGGCAGCTTCCTTCGGATCCGTGAAGCCGCAGATTTTGATTTGTGTCATAAAGTTTACTCCTTGAGCGGGTGGATATTGGTTCAAGAAAAAGGTTAGCGGGTTCTATGGGTGAAACAGGGGTGGTGCGGCGCATCATCTATCATTTGAAAGCACCGCAAAGCTTTAGGGAAATCGTTAGTGACGTAGTTCTCCTTTTCCTTTCTCGCACAAATTCTATGTGCCCGCAAACGAAAAAGATTTCTCGCTGCGCTCGAAATGACGATGCGAAAAAAGCCTAGGGAAACGCTGATCAAGGAAACACTGATTCAATCGTTGTCTGATTTTACCCTTGAAATTTTATGCACAGCGAGGAATCACCTGACGCGAATAGCGAGCTATGTAAGGAAGGTGATGACGAAGCTATGTATAAAAATTCTTGTAAAATCTGACTCTGCGATTGAATCAGCGTTTCCTTAAATCGCAGACTTCCATTTGATCCAGAAGTGCTTGAAGCGAGACACCCATCGCTCCTAGTCACTAGTCACCAGTCACTAGCCACTAGTCACTTACCTCACCACGCCGGTCGTCACGTTCACACGAATCGTCTCAAGCGACATGCCTGTCGTATGCTCGATTTCCCGCTGGATCCTGTCGCGCATGGTATGGATCACCGATTTGATCTCCTGCGGCGTCCCAGAGCGGACGGTGACATCCAGTGCCAGGATAAGTCCATTCATCTGGCTCTCGCTCTTCTGGCTGCTGACACCTGTGATGCGGACTTTCTTCATGCCCTTCACCGCATAACGGACAAGCGAGGCGATGACGCGGTCAGAGAAGGAGAGCTTACCATAGTAACTGAAAACAGGCCGCACCACAGAGCGTTCATTCTGCTCACTGAAACGCTTCGGCGCTCCTTTTTTGCGGTTTCTGAAAAATTTCAGCGGATCGACAAGGTATCCTTTGAAATACGGCTTCAGCTCCATCGTCGGAACGGGGATGACATGCTTTCCTTCCTTATGACGTGCTTCGCTCGCCTTCATCATTTCCTCAGGACGTGCCACATCCTCAATGCGGATATACTTGCAGGGCTCCGGCAGATCCAGTGCCTTCGTGATCGTCACGACCATACGGTCTGACGTTCCCAGAATCAGGATGCGGTCCGGATGGATCTTCTGGAGCATCTTCTTCACATCTTCTCTCTGCTCTTCATCCCAGAAAATCGCACGGCGCACAGCCTTCAAGCGGCTCTCTTCTCTCTTGGCGGACTTCCCTGCGACAATGCGGTTGTGATAGATCAGGATCCCGTCATCAATGATGCAGGAGCATTGATTCTCATAGGCGATCACCAGCGCACGGTCACTCTTTCCTGTGCCTGGCGGTCCATAAAAAGCTACAACTTCCATAGTGCTCTCCTTTTCGTTTTTCTTTAGTATAAATGTTCACGGGAAATTTGTCATGAGGAAAATGGGGCGGGGTCAGCCCGTGGAGCGTGCTGTTCCATGATTGGGGATGAAAGCTCTACTCGAATGAGGAATTAGGAATGAGGAATGAGGAATGGTGGTGGCGGCTTCGCCGCGAATATATATGGGGCGATGCCCGAAAGTGAGTGGGTAGCAGGCTTCCCGTTTTGGGGTTCCAAACATCGACCGCTGAGCCGCGAATGACAAAGATTTCTCGCTTGCACTCGAAATGACGATACGAGAGTCTGATGTCTCCTAGTCTCTTAATCACCAGCCACTCCTAATCCCCAATCCCTAATCCCTAATCCCTAGTCACTAATCCCTAGTCCCCAGTCACTAGTCACCAGTCACCAGTCACTAGTCACTAGTCACTAGTCACTAAAAACAAAAAAGGGGCTGTGAAATAATAGCTCCATGAATACAAAAAAGGACTTTTGATTCGAAAAAATCGAAAGTCCTTTTTTGTGTTAGAATTTAACTGCAATGAAAAACCTAACTGTGTATTATGGTACTCCCAAACAGGGAATT
>UQRR01000118.1 GCA_900543455.1 uncultured Dialister sp. | reverse complement strand
TGGATATATTGCTAAACCATATTTTACGGGTAAATCCACGATGCTACAAATGTGAGGTCACTTCATATTATCTAATTCCTCATTCGAGCAAAACTTTCATCCACAATCCACGGGTGAACCCCGAACCATTAAACCCAATCCCAATGATTTCTTTTACAGGAGGTATTCTGCTATGATTCCGAAGAAAGTGATTCTTGACTGCGATCCCGGTTCTGATGATGCCATTGCCATGATGCTGGCGATGAAATCGGACGCCATCGACCTCATCGGCGTGACTACGGTGAACGGAAACCGCATCGTGCCAAAGACCACGGAGAATGCACTGCGTGTGGTGCAGTTCATGAAAGCAAGCGTTCCTGTCTATCGCGGATGTGAGGAACCGATCATCTGCAATGAGATCCCGGGGAGAAAGCCAGGCCTTCCGCGTGTGACGCTCAATGACTGTCACGGCGATTTTCTCCCGCTCCCCGAAGCCGAGATCCGGACAGAGAAGGAACATGCCGTCTTCTATCTCGTGAAGACGCTGATGGAGTCGGAAGGAGATATCTATGTCGCAGCGGTCGGCCCGCTGACGAATCTTGCGATGGCTCTTCGTATAGAGCCGAAGATCGCAGGAAAGATCAAGCAGCTCGTCATCATGGGCGGCGGACACTGCGGCGCCAACGCCAGTCCGGCAGCTGAATTCAATTTCTATGCAGACCCCGAAGCGGCGAAGATCGTCATGGACTCGGCCATCCCGAAGGTCATTCTTCCGCTCGATGCCACTTGGCGCGCGTGCCTCTCCGAAGAAAAATGCAAAGAGCTGGCGCAGCTCGGTACACCGGAAGCGAAAGTCGCAGCGGCTCTTGTCCAGAAACGCATCGACAACCTTAAGGTCAATGATGTATCGGAGCATAACTATGCCCTCCGTCACCAGGCAGGGACTGTCGCCGGCGCGATGCTCTATCGCTACGATAACCACATGGCTCCCATTCACGATGCCCTCGCCATCGCCTACCTCATCAATGAGAATGTCGTGACTGAGCTCGCAGATGCGAATGTAGACATCGACATCGCAGGCGGCCTCTGCGACGGGCGTATGGTGGCAGATTTCCACAATACGAAAAAATGCAAAGCTCCTGTGACGGCGAAGGTCGCGCTCAATTCCGATGCCGGTCTATTCACGGATATGCTCTTCGCGGCGCTGGGGAAATAGGGGAACTGGTGGCTAGTGACTGGCGACTGGTGACTGGGAGAGTAAGAGACTGGAAGACATCAGATCCTCGTCTCGTCATTTCGAGCGGCAGCGAGAAATCTTTGTCATTCGCGGTCAGGCGTTCGATGTTAAAAAACTCAAAATGGGAAACCTGTGATACGCAGACCTTCGTGCATCGCCACCATCTATACTTTGCGCCGCTTCCATATTTTTATGCGCCGCACTTTCCCCGCTGAACATCCTCTGCATGCTCAAGGGACGCCAAGCCCCATGGGCGACTAAATAAACGCACAACACATGTATCTGTGTCGTGCGTTTTTATTTGGCAGAAATGACAATTTTCTTGTCCCCCGAAAACACTATATAGACAGAAGGAGGTGAAGAGAGGTGAATGACATGTTTGAACGGCTGACGGATGGATTTCCCATGAAGCTGATGGGCGGGATCCTTTTCCTGACCCTTGAGAAACAGCTGGCGATGCTCCTGCTTTTTGGCATTCTGATCTTCCTCGACTGTTTCACACGCTGGATCGCGATCAGTCATGCGCATCTGGTATCCTGCGGCAGACAGCCGACCTTTCTGGAGGCGGTCTGCGGCATCCGGGAGGCGCGCAGGCAGCGCTTGATCTCCAGTGAGATCATGAAGAAGCGGGGGACGGAGAAGCTCATCCTTTACAACCTCTGCGTGGCAGCGGGGATCGTGAGCGATGCGCTCCTTCAGGAAGCGGGGGTCTCCACGGACGGTATGGCAGGGATCGTGGTCAGTTATCTTGCCGCGACGGAAGCACTTTCCGTCATTGAGAACCTGTCGGATGCCGGCGTCTCATCCATGACGGAACTTTTGAAAAAGCTGAGGGGAAGATAGGGACTGATGACTAGGGACTGGTGGCTAGTGGCTGGTGATTGTGGACTGGTATTGCATTTCCATGGCATTCAGTCATCAGGGACTCGGCGTTCCGAGTCCCTGATCCCTAATCCCTAGTCACTATTAGTATCAAAAAGGAGAACTTATGTACAACACAGGCATCGATGTATCGGAACACAATGGGGAGATCGACTGGGAGGAGATTCGCCGGGCGGGGATCGCCTTCGCCATCATCCGTCTCGGCTGGGGACGAGGGCATCTGGACCGTTTCTTTTATGAGCATATCAATGGCGCGCTCGCCGCCGGGCTGCCGGTCGGAGTCTACTACTACAGCTACGCGGATACGCCAAAGGCGGCGGAGGATGAGGCGTGGTTCACCGTGCATGTCCTTGCAGACTGTGGACTTTCCCCGGAAAAGCTGCCGCTTGGTGTCTGGTATGACATGGAAGATGCGGACGGTTGGAAGGCGGCGCGGGGGCTCGTGGAGCCTTCGCTCATCACGGCGATGTGCGGTGCGTATGTGGATTCTCTGAAGAGTGCGGGCTATCTTGCCGGGGTCTATGCGAGCTATGACTGGCTGACGCGGATGATTTGTCCGGAGAGAGCTTCCAGCTGGCCGCTCTGGTGCGCGCAGTGGGGAAGAACCTGCGACTTTCCCGAAGCCTTCCTCTGGCAGTATACCGATCAGCTGGATATCGGAGGGCATCGGCTGGATGGAGACAGGATCTTGGGACTCGGGACTAGCCCGCAGGGCATATCGCCGGTTGATTTCGTTTGAAAATTTCGCTTGAATGAGAAATGGTGGTACAGCGCATAAAATATGGAAGCACCGCAGAGTATGGATGGTGGCGATGCCCGAAGATGGCATTTCAGTCATCAGTCACTCGAGGCTCCTAGTCACTATCCCCAGTCACTTTTAATCCGTATTTCCTTACATTTTTCCTCTCACTCGCACACCACATCCCACAGATCCTTGAAGTGAATGATACCGTCTTCTGTGCGAAGTCTCCGATAGACGGGATCGACTTCGACGATGGTGGTATGGGTGCAGGCGTAGCCATTTCCTGTAAAATAGGTGATGGCGACGGTGTCACCCTTCTCAAGCTCGAGCAGGGCGTCGTTCAGGGTGCGGGCGCGGTCTTCGGTGATCTCTCTTCGGGCGGCTCGCCGGATCTGGGCGGCCGTCACTTGTTCGGCGTAGCCGCGCAGGCCGTTGAACGGCATGAACTGCGCGGCTCTTTTTCTATCAGGCATGGTGACCTCCTATCAGTGTATTTCTGAGGCGCAGCGTCGCCTTGGGCATATAGTCGATCCCGCGAAGCATGGCATTTTTGCCATGCTTTTTTTTGATCTCGATCATGACCTTCTCGATGGCGCGCTCTTTCTCTTCGGCTTTGGCATCGCCGAAAAGGCTCGTCTCCTCATAGCCTTCGCTGGCGGGCGCGAGACGGCCCAGACTGAGGTTCAGCGAGCGGATGGGGATCTCTCGGCGGACTTTCGCCTCATAGAGCGCAGAAAAAGCGCTCTGGATGCGGCTGGGGATGTCGGTCCAGCCGGGAAGGTGGCGGCTTCCGCCCGAGGAGGCGCGCTCTTCTCCTGCGTAGCCGATGCGAAGGCTGATTTCCCTTGTGACCAGCTCTTTTTCCAGAAGTTCTTGGATCAGTGTCTCTGCCATTTCATGGAGAAGGATGCGGGCGTCTTCGCTGGTGTAGTTTGTAAAGAGGATCTGTCCGGCGGAAATCGAGCGGGACTTCGGCGCATAGGTGCGGATATCGGACAGCGTGCAGGGCTCACGGCCCCAGGCATGGTCGATGAGAGCGGCGGCATTTTTCCCGAAGAGATGGTAGAGCGTCGCCTCGGGGATGCGCGTGATGCCGTATAGGTCGTAGACGCCGATCTTGGCAAGACGGCGCGCGGTGCCGCTCGCGATCTGCCAGATGTCGGTGATGGGACGGTGATGCCACATGATTTCCCTAAAGGATCTTTCGTCCAAGACGCCGATGTGTGAGGGGATATGCTTGGCAAGAATGTCCATCGCGATCTTGGCGAGGAAGAGATTCGTCCCCACGCCGGCGGTCGCGCAGATGCCCGTCCTTTGGTAGACCTGATTCATGAGGGAAATTGCCATTTCCACAGGCGTCTTGGCGTACATGGCTAGGTAGGGCGTGACATCCATGAAGCACTCGTCGATGGAGTAGGGGAAAATGTCTTCCGGCGCGAGAAATTTCAGGTAGATCTTGTAAATCTCGGTAGAAACGTCCATGTAGTGCTGCATCCGTGGCGGTGCGATGAGGTAGGGGATACCGCGCGGGATCTCGAAGAGGCGGCAGCGGTTCCGGACGCCGAGCGCTTTCAGCGCGGGGCTGACGGCGAGGCAGAGCGCGCTCATCCCCCGCGCCTGATCGGCAACGACCAGATTCGCCGTGAAGGGATCCAGCCCGCGGTCCACGCACTCGACAGACGCGTAGTAGCTCTTGAGGTCGATGCAGAGATAGCTGTGATTCATTTTTCCTCCTTCCTGCTATAAGGATACGCGATAATCTGTTCGCGGACTAGAGAACGCCAGATTAAGAATGAGGAGGGTCAAAAAAACTCACGAACCGGAAAAGGTTCGTGAGTTTTAGATTGGCGATGATAGTAGGTTCTTTTATTTTCTGCTCGCCCATTTCCATCCGTAGTACCCGATGACCGTATAGAGGATCACGATCGAGAGATGACAGGCAAGGAAAAGGCAAAGCGTCGTAGGCGGCCGCGAGAGCGAGCGCACGGGAATAAGCAAGAGGCGGCTGCCCAGGGCATACAGGAAAGAACTGTACACCCCTGCTGCCGCGAGGATGAGTGCCGCGGCGTGGCTCATCAAGGATGCCAGCGCCGTATCCGGGATGTGCATGGCCCGTTTCATCTTCGCCCAGATCCCCTGCCAGTGGATACCGAGATGGAGCCCCATCACAAAGAGCATCAGGAAGCCAAAGAGGCGGTGCAGCCGATGCACCCAGAGCGGCGGGCGGATATTGAAAATCGGCATCGTGTGCGAGAAGGAGAGCCCCGTCAGCATGACGCCAAGGAAAAGGAAGAGCAGAAGCAGATCGATACCGGTCAGGACGATGCGCTGCTTCGGCCAGCGCCCACGAAAGAGGGCGCGGTACCACCTCGCATTCCAGATCGTGTGGAGAAGGAAGAGAGCGGTAAAGACAAGGGCTAACATCTCATGACCGAAATTGTGGACGTAGCGGTAGTCCAGCAGCAGGAGAAAAACAAAGAGCATCGAGGTATCGACAAGCATTCGTTTGTTCATGGCATCCTCCTTTCGGGGATGAGTCACCAGCCACCAGTGACCACTCATCAGTCACCAGTCACCACTCATCAGTCACCAGTCACCAGTCACCAGTCACCAGTCACTAGTCACCAGTCACTAGT
>UQRR01000117.1 GCA_900543455.1 uncultured Dialister sp. | reverse complement strand
GCTTGGATGGAAATCTCCAAAAGATACACTCCATGATTTCATCAAGCACGGTGTAACATATGTTTGACAAACCAACATTTACAGCAGAGTATTTGAAGAATTATAATAGGAGAAAAGAATTAGGGTTGTCGGGTTCGAGGTTCAGGGTTAGCCCGTGGGGCGTATCGCCCTTTGATTGCGAATGAAAGCTCTGCTCGAAAGTGACTAGTGACTGGTGACTAGTGACTAAATACTACCTTCGGGCATCGCCCCATATATACTTGCGGCGAAGCCGCCACCTTCATTCCTAATTCCTAATTCCTCATTCGCGCAAAGCTTTCATTCATAATCAGTGGACGGAGCCGTCCCGGCTAACCCTGAGCCCCGAACCCGTAACCATTCAAAGGAGGTCATCCATGAAACTATCTGATTCCGTCCAATATCTGAAGGGCGTCGGCCCTCGGATGAAGGAGAAGCTGGAACGCCTTGGCATTCATACCGTGGAAGATCTCCTTTCCTATTTCCCGAGGCGCTATCAGGACTGGACGAAGGTCACGCCGATGGGAAATCTGGTGCCTGATGAAGAGGCTGTGGTCTATGGGGAAGTGGTGAACATGAAGGAGATCCATCCCCGTAGAGGCATGTCGATCCTGAACGTCATGATCGTCGATGATACGGGCGGGGTGGTGCTCACGTATTTCAATCAGCCGTGGAAAGCGGATCTTTTTCATCGTTCGAAGCATGTGCTGGCATATGGCAAGGTGGAGTATGGCTATAACCGGAACCAGATCAGCAATGCGGAAATCGAGGCCATCGAGCCGGAAGATCTGCCGTCATTTCAAAAGCTCGTCCCTGTGTACGGACTGACCGAGGGGATCAAGACGCCGCAGCTTCGGCGCATGATCGAAGGGGCGCTCAAGCTGGTGGAGGATGCCGATGAGAATCTTCCGGAGGATACTGTCCGGAGAGAAAAACTGATGGGACGGCTTGCCGCCATCCGTGCGATGCACGATCCGAAGGACTGGGCCGAGCAGAGAGAAGCGCGCCGAAGGATCGCATTTGAGGAATTGTTCTTCATGCAGGCAGGCGTCCTGCTCCTGCGTAAAAAAAGAGAAGAGGGGAGCGAGAGCATCAAGTGCGCGCCATCCGGTGAGCTCGTCCGCAAGGTGCGCGAGCATTTCCCTTTCCAGCTGACAGAAGGACAGCAGCAGGCCTTTCGCGATATCGAAGACGATATGGAAGGGCTCGTCCCGATGAACCGTCTGGTGCAGGGGGATGTCGGGAGCGGCAAGACGGCTGTCGCGGCGCTCTCGCTCGCCAAGATCGTAGAGAATGGCTATCAGGGCGCACTCATGGCACCGACTGAGGTTCTGGCAGGGCAGCACTATGAGACATTCCAGCATTTCTACGAAGGCCTTCCCATCCGCGTCGCTTACCTCTCCGGAAATACGAAGACCTCTGAGCGGCATGAGATCCTGAAGCAGCTGGCAGCAGGCGATATCGATGTGCTGATCGGTACCCATGCTTTGATCGAGAAAGATGTCATCTTTGCCCATCTGGGTCTCGTCATCACTGATGAGCAGCACCGCTTCGGCGTGAAGCAGAGAAAGGCGCTGGAAACGAAAGGGGAGTCTCCGCACATTCTCGTCATGACAGCGACGCCGATCCCGCGCACCATGGCGCTCTCTGTCTATGGGGATCTCGATGTCTCAGCCATCCGTGGGATGCCGCCGGGGAGACATCCAGTGAAGACTTACGCCATCGGGAGTGATATGCTTCAGCGCGTTTTCAATTTCATGGGACGGGAAATGGAAGCGGGACATCAGGTGTATGTGGTCTGTCCGCTCGTCGAAAAGAGTGAGAAGCAGGATCTCGCCTCCGCCGTTTCCGTGTATGAAGAGCTGCGCGACCGCGTATTTCCCATGTTTCCTGTGGGACTTGTCCATGGGCGGATGAAAAACAGCGAGAAAGAGGAAGTCATGCAGGCTTTCTACCGGGGAGAGAAGAAACTCCTCGTCGCTACGTCCGTCATCGAAGTCGGCGTCAATGTGCCCAATGCCACCATTATGTTCGTCTACGGAGCCGATCGTTTCGGCCTTTCGCAGCTGCACCAGCTTCGCGGCCGTGTCGGGCGCGGGGAGGCACAGGCCTACTGCATCCTCTATTCAGATAACCAGAATGAAATCACACAGCTCCGCATGAAGCTGATGTGCGAGATCCAGGATGGCTTCCTCCTGTCTGAAAAAGATCTCATCCTGCGCGGCAGCGGTGAATTCTTCGGCTATCACCAGCACGGCATGCCGGACCTTAAGGCGGCAGATATCGTGAAAGACCTCCCGCTCCTCGAAGAAGCGAGGAAGGAAGCAAAGAAAGCTGTCGACCGTGGCATGGACTTCAGACAAGAACTCTCGCACAGATTCGGCGGGGCGTTCTTTGAAAAATTGGGGGAGAAGTGACTAGTGACTGGTGACTGGTGACTAGTGACTAGGAGACTAGGAGACTAAGAGACTATCAGACTCAGACATCAGACTTCAGACTTCTGACGTCCAAAATCTAACGTCTAACGTCTCTAAGTCTAACGTCTCAAACAGGCATTGCCACTATATGTACTCCGCGGCGCCCCCCTAATTTTATGCGCCGTACCACCCCCGCCCTACCCTCTGAACCTGTAGAACCTGCGCTCCCTCTTTCGCAAACAATCCAATCAAGGGGCAGTACGCCCCACGGGCTAAGTTTGAAATCAGGGGTGAGTAGCTAGGGATTAGGGATTGGGGATTAGGAGTGACTGGTGACTAGTGACTGAAATGCCGCCTTCGGGCATCGCCCTATTTATACTCTGCGGCGAAGCCGCCACCTTCATTCCTAATTCCTCATTCCTAATTTATGCGAAGCTTTCATCCCCAATCAAAGGGTAGCACGCCCAATGGGTTAACCCTGAACCCCGAACCTTCAAAAATCATACAAGACACAGCTCTGTGATTTATGGTATAATGTTTTAATTGAAAAGAATGCACCTCTTTGGCAAGTGGGAGAATGCGGATCCTATGAATCTGTATGTCCCGGCAGAGAGATAGACATGACATCACATAAGTAACCAAAGTTTTTGAATGGAGGCTATGATGAGAGAAGACAAATTTGGCAAGCAGGGGCTGACTTTTGATGACGTGCTGCTGATTCCGGCACACTCGGATGTCCTTCCGCGAGACGTAGATGTACGCACCCACCTGACACAGAATGTCACACTGAATATTCCGGTCATGAGCGCCGGCATGGATACCGTCACCGAAGCAGAAATGGCGATCGCCATGGCGCGCGAGGGCGGCATCGGTGTCATTCACAAGAATATGAGCATCGACGAACAGGCCAGAGAAGTGAAACTGGTCAAGCGTTCGGAACACGGCATCATCGTGGATCCGATCTACCTCGCTCCGGACAATACCCTGTCGGATGCGGATGAACTGATGAACAAATACCATATTTCCGGTGTGCCGATCACAGAGAACGGCAAACTGGTCGGCATCATTACGAACCGTGATATGCGCTTCGAGACGGATCTGTCCCGTCCGATCAGCGACATCATGACTTCCAAAGGGCTGATCACCGCTCCGGAACACACCACCATGGAAGAAGCGAAACGCATCCTGCAGGCGCACCGCATCGAAAAACTGCCGCTCGTGGACGATAATGGCCATCTGAAAGGCCTCATCACCATCCGTGACATCGAAAAGATGAGAAAATTCCCGAATTCGAACAAAGACTCTGACGGCCGCCTGAAGGTCGCTGCTGCTATCGGTGTCACTTCGGACGTGGAAGACCGCGTCGAAGCGCTTCTCGATGCCAAAGCAGATGTCCTTGTCATCGATACCGCACATGGTCACAGCGAAGGCGTGCTGCAGACCATCCGCCGTCTGCGCAAGGCATTCCCGCATCTGGAACTCATCGCCGGCAATGTGGCGACCTATGATGCGACCAAGGCACTGATCGAAGCTGGCGTTTCCGCTGTCAAAGTCGGTATCGGACCTGGCTCCATCTGCACGACCCGCGTCATTGCGGGTATCGGCGTACCGCAGATCACAGCGATCTATGACTGTGCGAAGGCAGCCGAAGGTACCGGTATCCCGATCATCGCTGATGGCGGCATCCAGTACTCCGGTGATATTGCGAAGGCCTTGGGCGCTGGTGCGTCCTGCGTCATGCTCGGCAACCTCCTCGCAGGTACGGAAGAAGCTCCTGGCGAAATGATCATTTATCAGGGCAAGAATTACAAATCCTACCGCGGCATGGGCTCTCTGGGCGCTATGCAGGCTGGCAGCAAGGACAGATATTTCCAGCAGAATGCGAAGAAGCTCGTACCGGAAGGCATCGAAGGCCGCATTCCTTACAAGGGACATGTCTCCGACGTCCTCTTCCAGCTCATCGGCGGTCTCCGTGCATCCATGGGCTACTGCGGCGCGAAGGACATCAAGGCCATGAATGAAGACACCCAGTTTATTCAGATTACCGGCGCAGGTCTGCGTGAAAGCCATCCGCATGATGTCAGCATCACCAAGGAAGCACCGAACTACAGCGTAAAATGATCGACATAGAAAAATCCTCGCACAATGTGATGGACGTCACGGTCTACGCGCTCACCATGCAGGAAGTCCTCCGGTGGGCGAAAGAAGGGATGGGGGATGAGAAACCCCGCCTCATTGCTACAGCCAATGCAGAAATGATCATGCAGGCGCAGGAAGACAAGGAGCTCGGGCACATCCTGAATCATGCCGATCTCGTCGTTCCAGACGGTGCCGGCGTGCTCTGGGCGGGAGAAACTCTCGGCACGCCCTTCCCAGAACGCGTGACCGGAGCCGACCTCTCCGTCGAGCTGCTGAAGATCGCCTCGAAAGAGGGCTGGCCGGTTTATTTCTTAGGCGGCGCGCCCGGCGTCGCACAGAAAGCCGCAGACCGTTTCCAGAAGGAGCATGGGAAAATCCAGCTCGTGGGCTGCCATGACGGCTACTTCGACGAGGAAGAAGAAACGAAAATCATCAAAGACATCCGGAAAAGCGGAGCTAAGCTCCTCCTGGTAGGCCTCGGCGTCCCGAAGCAGGAGAAATGGCTCTATCATCATAAGGACGAGCTCGGACCCGTGCTGGCTATGGGTATAGGCGGCGTCTTCGATGTCATGAGTGGAAATCTGAAACGCGCCCCGCTCTGGATGCAGAAGAACCGCCTCGAGTGGGCGTATCGTCTCTACCTGCAGCCCTCCCGCATCGGGCGCATGATGGCCATCCCGAAATTCATGATGGCCGTCAAGAAGTGGAAGAGGGAGAGAAAGTAATAAGGGATTAGGGATTAGAAATCTCAAGTGACTGGTGACTAGGGATTAGGAGCCTCGAGTGACTAGTGACTGGTGACTTGTGACTGGTGACTAAATACCACTTTCGGGCATCGCCTCATATATAATTGCGGCGAAGCCGCCACTACAAGTTTGAAAGCAGGGATGATTAGTAGCTAGGGATTAGTGGCTAGGGATTAGGAGCCCCAAGTGACTGGTAG
>UQRR01000116.1 GCA_900543455.1 uncultured Dialister sp. | reverse complement strand
CTATTGCCTTCGGCACTTCCCCCGAAGGGGGAAGCAAGACGTTACGTAGCTAACGATTTCCTTAACTTAATAGCATTACCCCAATGGGGAAGGCTGCGAAACGAGAATACCGCTATCCCATGCTGTGATCCCTAATCCCTAATCCCTAATCCCTAGCTACCAGTCCCCAGTCACCAGTCCCCAGCCACTAAAATGACCACTTTTGCAGAATTTCGACCACTTTTGCAGCAAAAGGTACCGCAGGGGACAGATTTCCTGTAATGTAAAGACAGAGAAAACTCCGACATCCGGTACGGAGAAAATGTTCATTGTTTTTCGCAAAGGGGGAAATCAATATGAACAGCATCTACAAAGTCATCTGGTCCAAGGCAAAGAATTGCTATGTGGTAGCGTCTGAAATCGCTCGCTCTCACACGAAGTCGGCTACAGGCTCGGAAAAAATTGGGGGGGTGACTAGACGTTCCCTTCTCGCGTCTCTCATGGCGCTTTCTCTCCTCTGCGGGGGATTGGGCGTAGCGGAAGCAGCTGTTGTGCATGTGAATGAAGTTGCTGGTGGGACTAGCGCGGTTTATACGACTGATGAGACATACACAAAGACAGAAGCGGATGCGAAGTATGCAAAGGCAACTGATGTAACGGCAAATACAACGAACATCGGAACGAATAAAGCTGCGATTGAAGATCTGAAAGATAATAAACTGGATAAAACCCTTGCTAGTGCCACGTTTGCTACAAAAGACGCGCTGAATAATCTTACAGCTACTGTGAATGACAAAGCGGATGAAGCCGCAGTTACAACAGCGCTTGACGGCAAGGCGGACAAAGCGACCACGCTTGCTGGATATGGCATTACCGATGCCTACACCAAGGGAGATGTAGACGACAAGCTCAATGCAAAAGCCGATGCAGCGAATGTGTTCACCAAAGATCAGACATATACGAGAGATCAAGTAAATACGAAACTGGCGGATTACGCGAAGTCAGCCGATGTCTACACGAAAACAGATGCGGATGCTAAATTTGCCACTTCTGGTGCATTGACTACAGCAAAGACTGAGCTGGATCAGAAGATCGACAATGAGATCGCTAATCGTATTACATCTGATACAGCACTGGATCAGAAGATCGACAATGAGATTGCTAATCGCATTACATCCGATACGGCGCTGGATCAGAAGATCGACAAGGAGATTGCTAATCGCATTACATCCGATACAGCACTGGATCAAAAGATCGACAAAGAAATTCAGGATCGTGAAAATGCTATCAAAGACACCAATGATCGGACCGGCGGTATCGCACGTAACACGGAGAAGACTCAGACCACCATCGAAGGCATTGTCAAAGTGGATAAACAGGGCAATGTCAAAGATGTGAAGGGGCTGGCTGCTGAAACGATCACGACCTCAGGGAATGCTGACCTTAAAGGCAACGTCATCCTCGGCACGAATACGGCGAACACGGTGACGGTAAACGGAAACGCGGATTTCAATGAAGCGGTAAATATGGATAAAGGTCTGACCGTGACCAGCGGCGATACCACGCTGAAAGGTACAAAGGTGGATGGCAAGCTGACTGTTACGGATGAGACTGATCTCAAAAATACGAAGGTCGATGGTACGCTCACCACCACTGGAAAGGCGACATTCCAGGAAGCCGTAGAGATGGATAAAGGTCTGACCGTGACCAGCGGCGATACCACGCTGAAAGGCAAGCTGACTGTTACGGGTGAGTCCGATCTCAAGAACACGAAGGTCGACGGCACGCTCGGTGTCACTGGTGCAACCACGCTAAGCGGTGAACTGACCGCGGAGAAGAATGCGACATTTGAGAAAGATGTCACGGTCAAAGGCACGACCAATCTGAAAGACACCACGGTTGATGGCGATCTGAAAGTCACCGGCACTATCACCACGGATAAGATGATTTTCGGAGACAAAGCGACCAATAACTACACCGAAATCGATCATGGGAAAGTAACCTCTAAGAATCTTGTAGTCGATGGGGCAGGACAAACGATTTCCAGCTCGTCCACCTTCAATGCAGAAGAGCACAAAGTAGGCTTTGCCAATAGTGCAACGGGCGATCAGAGCTTCCATAAGCAGACCTCTGATATCATCATGGATAATGTGAAGGATCGGGACAACTTGAACAACCGCACACAGACGAAGACAGAGACCAAAGATATCATCACAGACAAGGATGGCAACTCCAGCACGACTTCCCAGACTGCGAGCGAAAACAAAACTTACCTGAAAGACAAAGATGGCAAGAATACCAATAGTACCATCGATACGGCAAAGGGATATGATAAAACCATCAAGGGCGAAAACGGTGAGACCTCGACAAAGCAGGATGAGCTCAATATCACCAATACCGCGCAGAATGGCACCATCACAAACGAGGCACAGAATATCGTAAACAATGCCACCGGCGATATGACGAATACCGTAGGCAAAGATCTGACCACCACCGTCGGCGGCAATGAGCTGCACGAAGTCACTGGCACCAAGACCGAAAATGTGAAAGGCAAGGTGACGGAGAACTACAAAGGCGGTCAGGAAACGACTGTGACTGGAGACAAGAAGACTACCGTCACTGGCAAGACCACGGAAGAGTACAAGGGTGGTCTCGAGACAACCGTGACGGGCGATGAAAAGCATACCGTTACTGGAAACCAGACCACGAACGTGACCGGCGATATTTCGAACACGGCGAAGAACATTACCAACGAAGCGAACGAGACGCTGACCGACAAGGTGGGCGATAATACCCGCGTGATCACTTCGAGAAGCATCACCGATACCGTGGGTACAGCGAATCGCAAGATCGAAAATGGTAAGATCACCGACACCGCAGGTGGCATCACCGTGACCACGGATGAGGACAATGGCACGACCTTTACGAACGCTGGCTCTACCGCATCCAGCTTCACCACGGTTAACGGTACAAATACGGGGTCGCCGCAGGGATGGACGAATGTCAAAGGAAATGAAATTTCTACAGGCAAGGTCGAAGCAAACTACGCGAAAATGGACTACGCCGACGTGATGAACGACCTCGGCGTCAAAGGCACCACCACCACCAAGACCCTGAAGGTGACGGAAAATGCAACAGTAGGCGGAACACTCGATGTGACGCAGAAAGCAACCTTCCATGATGATGTCGATATCAAGAAAAACCTCTCCGTCGACGGCAATGCGACCATCAAAGGCGATGTGACGGCACGCTCCTACAAAGTGGACGGCAAGACCTACATCGACGCGAATGGCATCAATGCGAATAACCAGAAGATCACGAATGTGGCTGACGGCAGCATTTCTGAAGGCAGCAAAGATGCAGTGAATGGCGGACAGCTCTACGGTGTGAAGAGAGATCTGGAACATCAGGTCGATAAAGTCGGCGCGAATGCAGCCGCTATGGCAAACCTGCGTCCGATGGAATTCGATCCGAGCTCCAAGTGGAACATCGCAGCAGCGATCGGCAACTACGGCAGCGAGACCGCAGCAGCGATCGGCGCATTCTACCGCCCGAATGATAATGTGATGGTGAACCTCTCCACCGCATTCGGCACCGGTGAGAACATGGTAGGCGGCGGCGTATCCGTTCGCCTCGGCAAGGGCGGCAACAAGCTCTCCCGTGAGGAAACCAATGCGCTGAAAGCACAGGTGGCTGACCTCACCGCTCGCATGGACGCTCTCCTCTCCGTCCTGAATCCGAATATGTCGAAGGATTTCCCGGATGTACCGGAAAACCACTGGGCGTATGAAGCTGTCTCCCGCCTCGCGGGCAATGACATCGTCCAGGGCTACCCGGACGGCGAATTCCACGGCGAACGCACCATGACCCGCTATGAAATGGCAGAGATCATCTACAATGCACTCTCTCGCGGCGCAGAAGCTGAAAGAGAACTGGTAGAAGAATTCAAGCCGGAACTGCAGGCGATGGCTGCTTCTGAAAAATCCACAGCAGAAAAAGCTGAAGGCTAAGGCAAGCGGAAACAGGTACAGAAAGTCAAGTGAGATCACGAGCTCCGGCTGATGCAGCTGGCCGGAGCCCACTCTCACTACGAACCTTCCGCAGAAGGGCAGAGCCCTGCATCTATATCGTTGTCAACAGGGGTCCCCTTTAACTCCTGCCGGATGACATGGAATTGCCCCTGTTGAAATATATAAGCCGCCCTGCGGCGCTATGCAAGTAGCGCCGCAGGGCGGCTTTATTGTGCGTATGGGGATGCTATTCCGAGGGGGGATCGTCTCAAGTGCGCCATTAACGAGAGCACCCGAGCGCCGCAAAAAAGAAAGCCAACCACGCCTCGCTGCGCTCGGCAGCCCCTTCCAAGGGAAGGGCTCGCGTGGACACTCCCTTCTTCCTATGGAGAAGGCTACGAAACGGGGATGGCTCTATCCTCGACATAAAGCCTTCTTTTGGGGATGTTAGTATCCTTTTTTCTTGTCGACTTCGTTCATGAGTTTATCTCCGCGGGCGAAGGCGACAAAGTTCATCTGGAGGAGGCTGGTGAGCTTGTCCCAGAAGTCGGGAACCATGGAGGCGATGTGCGGGGTCATGATGACATTGTCCATCTGCCAGAAGGGGTGATCGCCGGGGAGGGGCTCTTTCGAGAAGACGTCCATGCAGGCACCGGCGATTTCTTTCTGCGAGAGGGCGTCAATGAGGGCGGCTTCATCGACGACGGAGGCGCGGGCGATATTGATGAAGAGGGCGGATTTCTTCATGAGGGCGAATTCCTTCTGCCCGAAGAAGTGATCCGTCTCGGGCGTCGCAGGGAGGGCGGCGATGACGATGTCGGCCTCCGGGAGGACTTCGGCGAGTTGGTCTTCGAGGTAGACATGGTCGGCGAACATTTCTGTAGAGAGGTGTTTCTTTACGGCGAGGATGCGGGTCTCGAAGACTTTCGCTCGCTGGGCGATGGCGCGGCCGATGCTGCCGAAGCCTACGATGAGGATGGTCTTGCCGAAGAGGGTGTCGCCGCGGGGGCGTATCCATTCATGGGCGCTCTGGTGGCGGACGGCGTCGGGGATGCGGCGCATCCATGCGAGGAGCAGGGCGAGGGTGTGCTCGGAGACGGCGCGGTCGTGGACGCCGTGGGAATTCGTGAGGTGGATGGGGCGTGAGAGCATGGAGGGGGAAAGGAGGCGCTCGACGCCGTCAGAGAGGGAGTGTACCCAGCGGATGTTTGGCCCGGCGGCGAGGATGGGCTCAACGTCTTGGAAGCCCCACATGGCGATGGCGTCAGCGTCTGCGACATGGGGAATGGCTTCTTTCGGTGATTTGTAGGATTCGACGATAGCACCGGGGACGGCTTTTTTCAGGGATTTGATTTTGTCTTCGGAGAGGGTATTGATGATGACAAGTTTCATGATGGGGCTCCTTTCATTTTCAAAACTTTTCTTTATTATAGCATGGTTTAGGGCGCAGGGTTCAGGGTTCAGGGTTAGCCCGTGGGGCGGCTCGCCCCTTGATTACGTTTGAAAGCTCTGCTTACTAGTTAGGAGTTAGGAGTTAGGAGTGAGGAGTGGTGGTGCGGCGCATAAAAATCAGAAGCGCCGCGGAGTTTTGATAGCGCTTCGCGCGCATCGTCATTTCGAGCGTA
>UQRR01000115.1 GCA_900543455.1 uncultured Dialister sp. | reverse complement strand
ACGCTATACCGCTAGCATGCCCCTATTGCCTTCGGCACTTCCCCCGAAGGGGGAAGCAAGACGTTACGTAGCTAACGGTTTCCTTAACTTAATAGCATTACCTAGTTACCCAGTCCCCTCATCACTTTTCGTCCCAGAACGGATTCACGAGGCGGATGATCCATTTCTCACCGCCGGTGAATTTGCTGTTGTACTTCCTTGCGGTATCCTCGTAGCGCTTCCTGAGATCCGCTACCGTCTCTTCAAGAGCGCGGATGGTCTTCACCGCGGTATCCGAGCGCATGTCATCACCGCACACGGGACAGAGGGGCGGCTTCACGAAGCCAGCATTCACACGCGAGTGGCAATGCGGGCAGGTGATGAAGTCCCCCGCGAACTTTTTCTCATTCTGCGTCTCTTGATAGGCGGCGAGACGTTCTTCTTTTTCTTTGAGACGTTTCGCAAGAGAGAGCATCTTGGGCGAAGGCTCTATACCGATCTTGTACTTCACCGCATACGAAGTCGGGACACTCTCTAAATACTCGAGCGCCTGGTTCTTTGTATTGAAGATTTTTTCCTTGAAGAAAAGCCCCTTGAATACTTTATTCGCCTCGCGCTTCATGAAGCCTTCGGCCACGAGCGCCTCCTTCATCGTGTCCTTGATATCCTGCGAGGGATGGGTGATGTCGAATTCCCAGACCTTTTCCCGCCAGCTGCCCTTTCCGGACGCGGCATTCCCCGGCTCACTCATTTCCTTCTCTTCCCTTTCTTTCGCTGCTGTTTTTGGCTTGGGCGCTGCCTTCGGGGAAGCGGCCGACGCTTTCGGTGAAGCCTTCTTCACGCGAGCCGGCTTCTTCTCTTGTGCCATCCCTTCGCCAAAGAGTGACGCTTCTTCCGAGACAGCCGCCTTCGCACGTTTTGGCTCCGCGGAAAGAGCCGCCTTCTTTGTACGCACTCTTTGCTTCTTCCCCGCTGGCTTTTCCATCATGAATGCAAAAATATCTGTCTGTTCATAATTGGGATCTTCCATCTGAGATCCTCCTTTATCATGGGTCTTCATAGTAAAAAATTTTCTCTATCATATCACAGGGGACAGGGGATGACTAGACGGGTGACTAGTGACTAGTGACTGGGGACTGGTATTGCATTTTCTAAACAACTGACATTTAATCAGGAAGCGCCGTGGAGTATACATAGGGCAATGCCCACTTGAGACTTGGAGACATTAGACTTTAGACATCAGACTTCAGATGTCTAACATCTTCCAGTCACTAGTCACTAGTCACTGCTCTCTCCTTTATACTTTCGACCGCAAGCCAGTTTAATTATTTTCTATATTTCTATATATGACCTATTCCCAGCCGGAACAAGGAGTGGTATAATGCATTACATAAACAAAGTATAAGCTGGGACTTTAGAATTTGGCGTCTACCGTTTAGGACTCACAGGGACTTATAAGAAATCCCCCCAACGCATCTGGAGTTCCACTTTTAGACCGCATGTATATTTACAAACAACTGTTTACCCCCCCCCGAAAAATTTCACCTTTAGATGGGTGGGCGGCGTACCGTAAACCCGAAAGAAACGGATTTCCGCTTCCTCATCGGAAATACTGACTCTTTTGAAAACATGCACCATGGATTTGTTTCCTGCAATCAGTATTTCCTTAGGAGCCTCTACAATGAATGCGCGGAGGTCCTCTTAGAAAGGTTCGATGATTCATGATCCAAAAGTCCTATTGTCTCCGCTCTCTCGGTGACATAGAAAACTGCATCCGTCTTTTTGCAGCCTCCTATGTACCGGGGAAGCAGTCTATTCTGATCTCCATATATACGCACTGGAATAAGCCGGAAACGATCCGCGAGATGACCCGGCTCTTTTGTGCTGCCTTCCCCGAGGCGGAGATCGCCGGCATGACGACCTCCGGCGGCATCGATAATGGCCGCATGCGGCTTCATCAGACCATCGTCACCATCCAGTTCTTCGAAAAGAGCGACGTACACACAGCCATCTATGACTTTTCCAAAGAGCCCATGGAGACCCTCGGCGAAAGAGCGCTTGCCGACTGCCAAAAAGAGGCGGATCTCTCTGCCGTGCTCCTTTTCCTGACACAGCAATACTACGATTTCGAGCCCTTCCTGGCAGCGCTCGATAAGCTCTCGAAGGACATTCCTATCTGCGGCGGCTATGCCCATACCTACCTGCAGGAAGATGGTATCTATGTCTTCACCAGAGATGCCATCCTGTCATGCGGCATCCTTCTCATCACCTTTTCTGGCAATGTAAAAGTCATGACGCAAAGCGTCATGGGCTGGCAGCCCCTCGGACGCACCCTGACCATCACCGCGATGGACGGCCCGCTCGTCATCCGATCACTCGACCACGAGCCTGCGGCCTATTTCTATCAGAAATACCTCCACAGCACGGACTTTGGAAAAAGTGAGCTGCTCTTTCCGCTCGTCAGAACTGCGGACCATGTCCAGCTCTCCGTTCTGCCTTTGAACACGCGAAGCGACGGCGCGCTCCAGACGAATGTCATCAGCCATGTCGGCGATCAGGTGCAGATGGCTTACGGCGATCCCGACCAGGTCATCCTCTCCAGCCGCGAAGCACTTGTCCATATCGAACGCTTTGCCCCCGAAGGAATGCTCCTCATCTCCTGTGTCACACGCCGTTACTTTCTGAAAGAGGATGTCAATCAGATCCTGTCTGCCTACAGCGACTTCTGCGTCGCGCCCGGCGGCTATGTGAATGGCGAGCTCATCCGCATCGAGGGGAAAACCCAGACGACCAATATGACCCTCATCTCCGTCTGCTTCCGCGAAGGCGAGGCGCCCCTCGTGAATACGGCGAAGAAGCATCACACCCCCGTTGTCCTTGGGGAAGCTCTCTCTACAGTCCAGCGGCTCGCGACCTTCATCACAGAAACGACGAAAGAGCTCGCTGAGACGCAGAAGCAGCTCTCCTTCGCTGCCAGCCATGACAGCTTCACCGGCCTCCTCAATCGTGGCTCGATCGAGAAAATGCTCTGCCACTGCCATGAAGATGCCAGTGCGCGTCAGCTCGCCTTCTCCGCGCTCATGATCGACCTCGATACCTTCAAGCATATCAATGATACCTTCGGTCACAATAAAGGGGATGAAGTAATCCGCGAAGTCGCAGCCATCATGAAACGCATGATACGCCCGACCGACTTTGCCGGACGCTGGGGCGGAGACGAATTCGTCATCATTCTCCCCGGCACCACACTCGCGAACGCGCGCATCGTAGCGAGCCGTCTGCAGCAAGCCATCCAGACGATCCAGCTCCCCGACCACTCCTTCCTCACCGCCAGCATCGGCTGCACCACTGCCTCGCCGGATGAGACGGAGCAAACCTTCTACAAACGCATGGACGATGCCCTCTACCTCGCCAAAGAGGGCGGCAGAAACCGCATCATCCTCCTCGATGCCGAGCATCAGGTGAAAGATGTGACGCGGGACTTGTGACTGGGGACTGGTGACTGGTGACTTGAATACGACTTTCGAGCATCGCCCCGTTTCGTCATCCTGAGCGGCGAGAAACATCGTATGTGAGATAACGAATGCCAGAACAGTTGCGACCTGAGCCGAAGGATCTCGGCGAAGCCGCCACCACAACCCCGAACCCTGAACCCTGAACCCTGAACCCCGAACCCCGAACCCTGAACCCTGAACCCTAATTTCCCAATTTCCCAATTTCCCCGAAAGAAAGGAACTCCTTATGAAACCGTACTCGTATACCATTTCCAAGCCTTCCGAGATCGAAGGCGTCATCAGCGCCTTTCGTTCCCTCGGCGTGAAAGGGAGCTCTCTTCTGATTTCTATTTTCACCTCCTACACAAAAGCGGAAGGACTTCAGAAGATGGTGGATGCGCTGTCTCTATCCTTTCCGGAAGCGGAGATTTCAGGGATGACGAGCAGCGTATGCATCGAACAGGGCGTGAACCATACCGGAAAGATCATTGTCCTCTTCGAAGTCTTCGAAAAAACATACGTCCATACGATCTGCTTCGACCATGAACCAGGGAAGGAAGAGGCCGTCGGATGTGCAGTAATGAGCGAAATCGCTAAGATTTCTGAGCCCCTCTGCGGCATCGAGATCCTGGCCTCTCAGAGCGATGACCGTTTCTCTGACTTTACGCCTTTCCTGAACGTACTGACGCACGAGCTGCCGGGGACGCTTCCCGTCTGGGGCGCACTCGCGGATTCACAGACCTGGCCGAACCATACCTATGTCTTTTCCAAGAAATACATCTCAACTTCCGGGCTGGTTCTTCGCGTCTATACAGGCGATATTTCCATCATGCTCAATCATGTCCTGGGCTTCCGCCCGCTCTCCCGTCCCCTCACCGTGACCGCGATGGACGGCCCCATGGTCATCAAAGAGCTCGACCACAAGCCTGCGGTCTACTACTACGATAACTACATCCACACCCCTGATTTTCAGGAGCAGTCGCTCCCCTTTCCGCTGCTCCAGATGCAAGATGGCTATGTCCATGCACACCTGCCGCAGGGACGCACGCTCGATGGCGGCATCCTTTTCAATATCCGCTGCACCGTCGGTACAGAGCTGCGCCTCTCCTACGGCGATCCGGAGCTGATGCTCTCTGAAACGAAGAAGATCTGGGAGGATATGCACGCTTTCGGCGGAGAAAGCGCGCACATTCTCTCCTGCGCTGCGCGCTACCAGTTTCTCAATAAAAATTTGGGCGACGTCCTTGCGAATTACAACCATGTCACCCCTTCTTTTGGCATCTACGCCCACGGAGAAATATACCGCGCAGGGCAGCGTCTCGTCGCCGCCCATCTGACAGGGAATGTCGCCGTCTTCCGCGAAGCGGCAGAGGCGCATACAAAGGATGTCCCCTATACCCCCGTCCACCTGACGCAGCACATGACCCACCTCCTGCAGCTGGCGACCTTCATCAGCACCGCCATGAAAGAGCTGGAAGAGACGCAGGACGCTCTCCAATTCGCTGCGACCCACGACAGCCTCTCCAGTCTTTTCAACCGCGGTGCGATGGAAAAGTACCTCGCCCAATGCATCAAAAACAATGCAGACATCGGGATGCCGCTCTCTGCCATCATGATCGACCTCGATCATTTCAAGGAAATCAATGATACCTATGGCCACTCCATCGGCGATGCCGTCATCCGCGCCCTTGCCGGTCTCATGAAGAAGCACACCGCAGGCAGAGGCTACGCGGGCCGCTGGGGCGGTGATGAATTCCTCATCATCCTTCCCGGCTCCACGCTGGAAACAGCGGAGACGCTCTCCATCCACATGAAGGATGACCTTCTCCACGCCCATGTCCTCCCGGACGATTTCCCCGTCAGCGCCAGCTTCGGTGTCACCATTGCCCGTCAGGGTGAGCTCGAGCAGAGCTTCTACAAGAGGGTCGATAACGCGCTCTATACCTCCAAGGAAAACGGAAAGAACCGCATCACCATCTTCGATGCCAATGGAACGGCAAAGGCTCTGGCGATGCAGGAGACTGGTGACTGGTGACTGGTGACTAGGGATTAGGGATTAGACTAAGAGACTGGGAGACTGGGAGACTAGGAGACATCAGCCATCAGACTTCTGACTTCTGATGTCTTACTTCTAACGCCTCAAGCGGGCATTGCCCCATATATATTTGCGGCGAAGCCGCCACCAACATTTCTCATTTTTCGTTACCCCAAAACAAAAAGGCGATGTGAAATAACGATCATCTCATTTTCGCGTTCCATCTGCCGCGGGGGACTTGCAGCTCTCATAGGA
>UQRR01000114.1 GCA_900543455.1 uncultured Dialister sp. | reverse complement strand
ACTTTCATGCAATACCGCTACGTAGCCCCCTCAGCCCTTCGGGCAGCTCCCCCGATGGGGAGCCAAGAACGTTCTTCCGCTTAACTTAACACCATTACCCAGCCGCGGGAAGCCGCATCCCCAGCAATCGACTACTCAATTTCTTCTATATCCCCTATGGGTATATGCTATAATAATAGCAGGAGTGAATATTCCATCGGATTCCCGATGATCCTATTTTTTGAAAGGAGATTTCCTATGAACTCGTTCAACAACGACATGGCCTGGGAGCGGGAGAAATCCCTCTCCATCAATATGCCCGGCCTCATGAAAGACATCTATCTCTGGGTCGCTATTGCCCTTGCCATCACCGGCTTCACCGCTTACACCGTAGCAGGCAGCCCGATGCTGCTCTCTCTGGTCTTCGCCGGCAAATTCACGATGTGGGCGCTCCTCATCGCGACGGTCGCCCTCGTATGGCACCTTTCTTCCGCGGTTGCCCGCATGTCTCTCAAAAAAGCGGCGGCCATGTACATCATCTATGCCGTCCTGAACGGTGCGATGATGGCCTCCATTTTCCTTGTTTACACCATGACCTCTATCGCGAGCGTCTTCTTCATCACCGCAGGCACCTTCGCTGTCATGTCTGCCTATGGCTACCTCACGAAGACTGACCTTTCGAAGATGGGCAATCTGTGCCTCATGGGGCTTTTCGGACTCATCATCGCTACCGTGGTGAATCTTTTCCTCGACAATTCTTTCCTGGAAATGATCCTCGCCTACGCAGGCATCCTGATCTTCGTCGGCCTCACCGCTTATGATACGAAGCGCATCCGCGAGATCGCTTTCGCCAACAACACGAATACCACCGATGAAGGTGTGAAGCTCGCCATCCTCTGCGCGCTCACCCTCTACCTCGACTTCATCAATCTCTTCATCTACATGCTTCGGATCTTCGGAGAGAAAAAGTAACCGCCCTGACATCAGACTTCTCTCAGAGATCATCTGGCAGGATGACAAAAGCACAGGCGCTCCGCCTGTGCTTTTTTATTGCAATTTGTAAAAATCGATATCACCTACCTTCGGCTCCAGCGTGCGGCCGCTGCCGCTTTCTTTTCCATCACAAAAAGCTGCCACGAAGATATCACAGCGGCTTCTCTGACGCATCAAACGCAAAAAGCCATCGGCACGGAGGTGCCAATGGCTTCTTTCTCGTTCCAATGAATATGCGTATAGTACAGCGCAAAAGGGGATCCGTAACGTGAAAGGTCGTCGCCGCGGTGGAAATCACCGGTCACGCCATTCCCGTCACTTCGCCTCTTTCTCTTCTTCCGGCTTTTCCTCTGCCAAAGCGGCTTCCTCTGCCGGTGCTTTCTCTACTGCCGGTGCTTCCTTCCCTGCTCCGCTCTCTTCTGCGGCAGGCTCTTCGGATACCGCTGCTTCTGTCACCGCTTCTTCTGTCACTGTCTCTTCTACCACTGTCTCTTCTTGGGCAGCTTCGGAAGATGCCTCCTCGGTCTTCGGCGCTTCCTCCTCCGGCTCGACAGCCGGATAGGCATAGCCAGGGACGATGGGAGCCTTCAGATTTTCCAGCGCATCGATGGATGCCAGCGCAAGCTCCAGATCCTTTCGGATCTTGCTCACGTAGTTCTTCATATTTCCTTCCGTATGGATCATGGTCTCAGCCAGGCGGCGGCGATAGTCCTCCGCGTCCTTCACCTGTCTGTCTCCTTCCATCTTGGCATTGGAGATCAGGATATCCGCATTTCTCTTTGCGTTCTTCTTGACGTTCTCAGCGGTATCCTTGGCAAGCTGGAGCGTCGCCGTCATGGTATCCGAGATCCTCTCATAGTTGGAGAGCTTCAATTTCATCTGGTCCATTTCTTCTTCCATCTCGCGATGCTCACGATAGATCTGCTCGTAATCAGTGACGATCTGGCGCAGGAAATCATTGACCTCTTCCTCGCTGTAGCCGCGCAGGCCTTTGGAGAAAGTTTTATTATGAATGTCCATTGGTGTAATCATAGCTTTGCCTCCTTGGGGAACTTTCTTCTATTGTACTTGCTTTGCGCGGTTTAGGCAAGGAGCGGGGAAAAACGTCGTATGTTAAGGAAACGCCGAACTTAATAGCCTTCCCCTCGAGGGGAAGGTGCCCCGAAGGGGCGGATAGGGCACTGGCGGCATGAAAGACAGATGAGGAAAGCGGAACAGCGCGGCACATGTGGGGAAAGCGTGAGTCCCTGACCGCAAGCGAAAAAGATTTCTCGCTTCGCTTGAAATGACAAAGCGGGCGTCTGATGTCTCCCTGTCTCTTAGTCACTTCACACCGGTCACGCGCCTGATAAATTCACTCACCGCATCCAGCCCTTTTCTCAGTACGTCCGCCTCATGGCCGTAGCCGACACGGAAAGAGAATGGTTCATCGAAGCAGTCGCCGGGGACGCAGAAGGCGCCTGTCTCCTCATACATGCGGCGGCAGAAATCGCGCGAGCCGATGGGAAGATCATAATGCACAAGTGCCATGGTACCGGCAGTCGGTCTCACGTAAGAGACATGCGGCTCCCTCTTCACCCAGGCATCCAGAATGGGAAGATTGGCTGCCAGAATGGCGCGGTTTCTCGCAAGGATTTTTTCCTTGTGCACCAAGGCGAGCGCCGCGATTTCCTCATCGAAAAGCCCGCAGCTCACAAGGTCATAGTCCCGCACGCGGCGAAACTGGGCGAGTGCCTGCCGGTCATGGGTCGCAAGCCAGCCGAGACGAAGCCCGGCCAGCGAAAAGGCCTTCGACATTGACCCGGTCGCGATCCCCTTCTCATAGAGATCGGCAACGGAGGGAGTGGATGCTCCATCAATGGAAACGCCGCTGTACACTTCATCGCAGAAAAGGTAGGCACCTGCCCTGCGCGCGATGGTGACGATGTCCGCCATTATATCCGCAGGGATCAGAGAGCCCGTCGGATTGTTCGGATTATTGAGGCAGATCATGCGCACGCCGCGCGCCGCTGCCCGCGAAAGCTCATCCAGGTCCGGCAGATAGCCATTCTCTCTTCGAAGGCGCAGCACCGTCACCTCCGCCCCGAGCGCTTCCGGTGCAGAGTAAAACTGCTGATAGCTTGGGGAGAATGCGATCACGCGATCCCCCGGGCGAATGAGCGAGAAGAAAATGTGCTGGTTCCCACCCGTCGCACCATGCTCCGTCAGGATCTCCTCCGGAGAGATGCTCTCATAGAGACGGCTGATTTCCTTCTTGACCTTCTCCGAGCCGAAGATGGTGCCGTATGTCTGCTCTCTTGCAAAAAAGCGCTCCATGAAATCTGCGCGATCCTCGCCCGCCAGCGAAAAAAGCTCTGTGAGCGAGAGAGGCTTCGCGCAGGTGTCCGTGATATTGTACTTGGCGCCTTCTTCGTACTGGTCCATCCAGCTTTCGACGCCGAACTGTGAAACGATCATAGGAATACTCCGTAGAAATATGAGTGAATAGGGTTCAGGGTTCAGGGTTAGCCCGTGGGGCGCGCCGTCCCTTGATTGGGGATGAAAGCTCGACCTGAATGAGGGATTAGGAATGAGGAATTAGGAATGAAGGTGGCGGCTTCGCCGCAAATATATATGGGGCGATGCCCGAAAGTGGTATGTAAGTCACCAGTCACTCAAGACTCCTAATCCCTAGCCACTAATCCCTAGCTACCAGTCACAAGTCACCAGTCACTAGCCACTCATACCTGCTTTCAAACTTCAGGGTTAGCCCTTGGGGCGGCTCGCCCCTTGAGCTAACCCTCTTCGCTCTCCCAATTCTTGCACACATCGACCCAGCCCAAGGCCTTGGATGAGGACTCGAGCTCGGGGATCGAGAGGCGCACAGCGCTGTGGTCTGTGCCTGCTGCCGGATAGACGATGTCGAAACGCTGCAAAGAAACATCCAGATAGACCGGCACGCCCTCGGGCAGGCAGAAGGGACACACGCCGCCGGGGCGGTGGCCGATGTACTTCTCACAATCGGCGCCGGGGATCATCTTCGCCTTCTTATGAAAGCTCATCTTGAATTTGTGATTATCCACCCTGGCATCTCCCGCCACGACGATGATGAGCGGCTTGTCATCCAAGAGGAAGGACATCGTTTTCGCGATGCGCGCCTCCTCCGTCCCGAGAGCCTGTGCCGCCAGCGCCACCGTCGCCGATGACTCCTGCAGATCCATACAGCGATCCCTCATGCCGAGGGTCTCAAAATATTCTTTTACTTTTTCAAAGGACATCGTATGCACTTCTTTCGTATCAATGGGGGACTAGTGACTGGTGACTAGTGACTGGTGGCTGGGGATTAGGGATTAGGATCCGCGAGTGGCTGGTAGCTGGGGACTAGGGACTGGTGACTGGTGGCACTCTCGCACTGTCATTTCGAGCAGAGCGAGAAATCTTTGTCATTCGCGGCGAGGGACTTACGCTTTTTCCACATGTGCCGCGCTGTTCCGCTTTCCGCATCTGTCTTTCCTGCCGCCTGTGCCCTATCCGCCCCTATGGGGCACCTTCCCCTCGAGGGGAAGGCTGACGATACGAGGGAAACCTATCTCCGCAGACCTTCGGGCATCGCTTCATATATACTCGCGGCGAAGCCGCCACCACCATTTCTCATTTCTCATTTCTCATTCAAGCGAGGCTTCCATCCCCAATGAAGGGACAGTACGCCACGTGGGCTAACCCTCCCCCTTCATTGACAACAAAGAGCTGTGCGCTGCACAGCTCCCTTTTTATTTCTTTCCTTTTTTGACGACCGTCTTTGCTTCCGGTTTCGCATCCGCCTTGCCGCGGCCGAGGCTGCCGGTCTTGGCCAGCTTCTTCGCCGTCATATACCAGGCCGGAGACTTATCCGTGCACTTATTCTGCTTCACCGTAGGATCATTCGGATACTGTTTCTTATAATTTTCCATCGCGCGGCGTGCATTCACCTTCTCATCCTTGGAAATGGTCTCAAAAGAGAATCCCACCTTCCATGCAAAGACGAGCATTGCGACGGGGTAGATCGCAAGCGGATACACTTCGCAGAAGACGCAGGCCGCGATGAGTGCAAGCCCGCCTACGATAGAAAGCACCGAGACGCCGGTCTGCACCATGACAGTCTTTCTGAAGTCCACATCCATGTGCGCGAGCCAGATATTTCCGCTCGAAAGGAAGTAGTGAATGAATTCCTGATTCCGCAGCATTCTGTCCCGCTTATTATGCGCGAGGATCTGCTGCACGATGTCCGCCACATTTTTCTTGAAGCGCATGGTGCGGTAATTGAATACGACGAGAAGCGTCGTGATGAGCGCGATAAAAATGATACTGCTGGTGGATCCTTCCATGATATGTCTCCTTTGCTGAGTTGTTCTTTCTATTATAAGGGGCAAAGGGGAAATCAGCAAGGGGAGACGGTGGATGGGTTCACGCTTAGCCCGTGGGACGCTGTCCCTTGATCGCAAATGAAAGCTTTGCTCGAATGAGGAATTAGAAATGAGAAATTAGAAATGGTGGTGGCGGCTTCGCCGCGAGTATATATGGGGCGATGCCCGAAAGTAGTATTCAAGTCACTCGAGGCTCCTAATCCCTAGCTACTAATCCCTGCTTTCAAACTTGTGGTGCGGCGCATCAAATATATAGCGCCGCGAAATTATATATGGGGGTATTGGGACGCTATATGAATTGTGCGTCCCTTCCGCCCCCGCCCTACCCTCTGAACCCAATGAACCCGCCCAACCTGACAGCCGACTTTCATAGTAAGAGGGAACGCGTCTGAGCATTTTCTAGGGAAACACTGATAAAATCGTTGTCAGATTTTACTCTTGAAATTTTATGCATAGCGAGGAATAACCTGACGCGAATAGCGAGCTATTTAAGG
>UQRR01000113.1 GCA_900543455.1 uncultured Dialister sp. | reverse complement strand
TTGTCAACGATCTGATTGACCTGGAAAATGACGATGCCCTGATTGAATTTCGTCGCTTCGACGATCGCCGGGGTGTCTTCGGTGGAAAAGCCGGTGTAAATGTTGCCGGCTGCATCCGCATAGTCAGCGCAGACAAGGGAAACTCTCGGCACGAGGTCGATGAAGTAGCGGGAATACATTTCGAGATAGGTATGGATAGCGCCGAGTTCGACACCGTCATTCTGTACCATCTGCGCCAGACGCTTGCCCTGGCTGCCTGCGTATGCGAAGTCCAGCTTTCTGGCGATGCCTTTATCAAAGACATCCAGATGCTCCGGAATGGAGAGGGTGGACTGGATCATATGAAGATCATGCACTTTGGACGGATCCACCTTGCAGAGCTCTTTCGCGAGGAAATCCGCCTGCTTCTGGTTATCGCCTTCGATATTGACTTTATCGCCCGGGCGAAGGACCGCTTCAAGGACTTTGACGGTATTGGCTGCGTCAACGATCTTTCCCTCTGCATACGGAGCGGCAGCTGCAATGCGGGCTGCGGTATCGTCTCCTCTGGTGTGCCAGTTCTTATTGCATGGTTTGATTTCTAACATGGATGGACTTCCTTTCAATAAAAATAGGGTTGTACAGAAATAAGTATACAGGTTTTCATTATTATTGTTGTTATTGTTGCTGCTTCCCTATCATAACAAATAGGGGCGGTAAGAGGAAAGGGGGATTGGGAGCTAGTGACTTGTGACTGGTGACTGGTAGCTAGGGATTAGGGATTAGGGGCTGGTGACTGAAATGCCGCTTTCGGGCATCGCCCCATATATATGCGGCGAAGCCGCCACCTTCATTCCTAATTCCTCATTCCTAATTTCTCATGCAAGCGAATCTTTCATCCGCGATCTATGAGCGAGCTCCCATGGGCTAACCCTGGATCTTTTTAGAAAATCATCGCTGTAGCGAAGTAGAAGACAGAGGGGAAGAGAAGGCAGCCGAGACCGGTGAAGAAGGTCGCGGTCATCGCACAGTAGGGAACGAGCTTCGGATTGACCGCTGCAATGCCTGCGGCAGTGCCGGAGGTGGTGCCCATGATGCCGCCGAAAGCCATGGCAGACTGCGGATTATTGATGGAAAGCGGTTTGGCAACGAATGGGGTGACGACCATAACGAGGACAGATTTCACAACGCCGGCAGCGATGGAGATGGCGATGACTTCAGAAGACGCACCGAGAGCCGCGCCGGTGACAGGCCCAACAACGAAGGTCGCAACGCCTGCCCCGATGGTGACCATATCGACCACACTGGTATAGCCGAGCGGATACGCAACAGCGATGCCTGCGACGAGGCAGATGAATTCACCGATGAAGAGGGAAGCGACACCTCTCCAGCCCACCTTTTTGATCTCGCGAAGATCCGCACCAAAAGCGGTGGAAACGATAGCAAAGTCGCGGAACATGGCGCCGCCGACCAGACCCATGCCGGCAAAGAGCGGAACGTCTGCGATCCCCTTGCTGCCGCCGGTCATTTCACCGCCGATGTATGCGAGGACAAGCCCCAGGAAAATGGCGATGGCGCTGCCATGGACACGCCCCTTGGTGAGCGCGCCCAGCTTGAATGAAACATACATAATGACGCCGAGAAGCATGAAGCCGAAGATCATGCCGTTCTTGACGAAAAGTTTGGTAATCATTGCTGCGATATCCATGATGAAATTATCTCCTTATTTCTAAGCGACCACGACGCCCTTGCGTGCTGCATACATTTTTTGTGACTAGGTATGAGGAATTTCATCCTCACTCCCCATTTCTCACTTGCTATGTGCCAAGCTGTCTTCTGCCACAGTTTCCTTCTGTTTCTTGCCTGAAAGGACCGGGATCATGAGGAAGCCGATCGCAACAGCAAGAAGACCGCCGAGGATGGCGACCACACCGCCAGAAAGGGCAGCTGCTACGTTCTGGATGGAGCTCATCGCTACAACGACCGGGATGTACATCGCAGACCACCATTTGATGCCCTGTTCTTCCGGCGCTTTCATGATGCCTTTCTGCTGCGCCCATGCGGAAATGATGATGAGGAACAGCATCGCGAAGCCGACGCCGCCGATGTTTGCCTTGACGCCCAGAAGCGCGCCCAGTATATCGCCGATCACATTGCCTGCCATATAGCAGCCCGCCAGAAGTGCTACACCGTAAATAACCATAATACTCTTCCTTTCTTTTGCTGAAACCACTTGTCTCTATCAAAAGCTTCCTTCCATTCACGAGCAGAGGAAGCTTAGGGAAACACTGATTCAATCGTTATCGGATTTCATTCTTGGATTTTTATACAGAGCAAGGAATCATCTGACGCGAATAGCGAGCTATTTAAGGAGGATGATGACGAAGCTATGTATAAAAACCCATATGAAATTCGACGCTGCGATTGAATCAGCGTTTCCCTAGTACAGCTGGGTACCAGGAAATCTCCCCCTCTTTCTTGTCATTTGTTATAATAGAGGGGGGTATACGGATCTCCTGTTCATCTTCCTTTCGCCATTAGTATACCCGACAGCTTTCCCTAAAAGAAATTTTTAAGGGTAAGATGCAAATGGCAACGGGTATCATGCATTCAAAATGAATGTATTCTGCGATTCATTTATTGCAGGCTATCATTTATATGTTTTTTATAGATCATTCTATATCAATGTATGACAGATCACGGAGCGCCGCATCACCGGCTCTCACAGCCGACGAGCGCCCCCGAAGACTTTTGGCACAAGCGATCAGAAAGCAGCCCTCTGATCTCTCCCTCCTCACATTCCCGATAAAGCGAGGTGCTCTATGAATACATCCTGGATCATCGGCGTACAGCACGTCTGGTTTGGTATCTCCATCTTCCTCCTGCTGCTCCTTCTTGTCAGCCGCACGCTCTTTTTCCGCGAAGCGATCCTTGCCAAGCAGTTCAGCCGGAGGCATCTCGTTCTCTTCATCGTGATCTTCTCCCTGATGGCACTCTGCGGCTCGTACTGGAATGTCTCAGCGGGCGGCGGCATCATGAATTTCCGTGCTGTCGGCATCATGCTCGGCGGCTTCGTCGGCGGTCCGATCGTCGGCACCATTGTCGGATGTATCGCAGGCATCCACCGCGCCCTCTTCTTCGACACGGACGCGGCCTTCATCCACGGCGGGCTCTCCATCATTCAGGGCATCGCCGCCGGCTATCTGGCGAACCCGCTGAAAAGCCACCATCACAATCTCTGGTCATGGAGCTTTTTCTATGCCGGCATTTTGGAAATCCTCTTCTGGGTCTTCTTCGCTTTCCTTACCTGGCCGGAGACCATCGCGCACCCGAATGATTTCTTCGACCTGTCGCTGCCGATCATCATCACGAATACCATCGCCGTCAGCCTTTTCTACATGGTGCTGGAGTTCTACACGCATCAGCGCGATACAGAGAAATCAGAAACAACGAAGACGACCTTCGACGCTGTGAATACCCTTTTCTCCACACTCCACGACGGTTTCAACGGCTTCAATGTATCCAAAGCCGCCGAGATCGTGACGGCGTCTCTCCCCTCTCTCATCTGGACCGCCATCATATACAAAGACCAGATTTACACGCGCACAGCCTACAAAACCGAAGCAGACCGCAATCAGGGCGATGCGGAGATCGCCATCCTCAAGCTGCAGAAATCACTTCCGCCCATGCCGCATCTCACAACCCTCCCCATCCGCTACAAGGGGGAAACCGTCGGCACCCTCATCGCTGCGAAAAGCAAAGGCGAAAACTTCACGCACATGGGCAACGAATTCCTCTCCGGCATCTGCCACATGCTCGAAGCCATTTATGAATACGACAAGATGAAGGAAGAGGAAAATCTTCTCGCCGAAGCCGAGATCCGCGCTCTTCAGGCGCAGATCAATCCGCACTTCCTCTACAATACGCTGAATACCATCAGCTACTATGTGCGAAGCGATCCGGAAAATGCACGAAAGCTCATCAGCTACCTCTCTGACTATTTCCGCCACAGCCTGAACAACCCGTCGAAATTCATCCCGCTCTCCGAAGAGCTGCACGTCATCGAGTGCTACACCGAGCTCGAGCGCGCCCGTTTCGGCGACCGCCTCTCGATCACCTATGATTTCCCCAAGGACAAGCTGGAAGAGATCCAGGTCCCGCCGCTTCTCCTCCAGCCGCTCGTAGAGAACGCCGTCGTCCACGGCATCTTCAAGCGTCCTGAGGGCGGCCGCATCAAGACCGGCCTCATCGAGCACAAGGACTATTTCAAGGTCTACGTCTACGACACCGGCATCGGCATCCCCAAAAGTAAGCTGAAAAAGCTGCTTATCGACCACAAAAGACGCGACCACATCGGTCTCATCAATGTCCACCAGCGCCTGCTCTCCCTCTTCGGAGAAAAGAGCGGCCTCCATATCGTCAGCCGTGAAAACAAAGGCACTCTTGTCTTCACCAACATTCCGAAGATAGAAAGCAAGGAACCCGCTCTCCCCGCCGCCATAGAAAAAGTCGCTGCAACAGGACAGATGATCCGTATCACAAATGCGTGAGCGGGCGGCTGGTGACTGGGAATTAGTAGCTAGGGATTAGGAATCTCAAGTGACTGGTGACTAGTGACTAGTGACTGGTGACTGGTGACTGGGAGACTGGGAGACTGGGAGACTAGGAGACATCAGACATCAGACTTGGAGACTTCAGACTTCTCGAGTCTAAAGTCTCCAAGTCTCAAGCGGGCATCGCCCTATTTATATTCTCGGCGAAGCCGCTACCGCACCCCTGAACCCTGAAGTTTGAAAGCAGGGATTAGGGATTAGTGGCTAGGGATTAGGAGCCTCGAGTGACTAGTGACTAGTGACTTGAATACTACTTTCGGGCATCGCCTCATATATATTCGCGGCGAAGCCGCCACCACAACCCTGAACCCTGAACCCTGAACCCTGAACCTTGAACCTTAAACCTTAAACCCCAACCCATTTCCCCAAAAGGAGGATCCCATGAAAGAAATCCGTGCTCTTGTCGCCGACGACGAACTGCCGGCCCGCGGCGAGCTGACCTATGAGCTCTCGAACATCCCCGGCGTCAAAGTCATCGGTGAATGCGGAAACGGACGCGAAGTCCTCGCCTTTCTGAAAACACATCCGAATGTCGATATCCTTTTCCTCGATATCGAGATGCCTCTCATGAACGGGCTCGAATGTGCGAAGGAGATCGTCCGCATGGACCTTTCCGTGAAGGTCGTCTTTGCGACAGGCTACTCTCAATTCGCCGTGCAGGCCTTCGAGCTCGAAGCCTTCGACTACATTCTGAAGCCCTACGACGAAGCCCGCATCGCACGCACCATCTCTCGCCTGGCCGACAGCCTCGCCCTGATGGAAAAGGAACGGGCACCGGGCGAGATCGTCTCCACCTCACAGAAGATCTCCCTCCAGACGCAGGGCAAGACCATCATGATCTCCCCCGCGCAGGAGATCATCCTGATCTCTAGCGAAAAGTCAGACCGCGCTCTCTTCTATACGACGAGAGGGATCATCGAGTCGAAGATGACGCTTCGCGACATCGAGTCTCTCCTCTCCCCCCTGGGCTTCTTCCGCACGCACAAGGGCTACATTGTGAACCTTTCCATGATCCAGGAGATCCAGAACCAGGACAATGGCACCCTTCTCCTGACGCTCTCCCATTACCCCAAAGAAAAAGTGCCTGTCTCCAGACACTATATCAAAGACTTCAAGAATACACTGCACCTCGTATGAAAGAACGGGCAGCGGAAACAGCATCGCTTCCCTGGCCCGTTCTTTTCCGTGTCCGCTTCCCATGAGAAAAGGGGCTGTGAAGAAATGAATCCCCATTTCTTCACAGCCCCTTTTTACTTTGCTTTCATTTGGTTCAGGGTTCA
>UQRR01000112.1 GCA_900543455.1 uncultured Dialister sp. | reverse complement strand
GTGACTAGTGACTGGTGACTAGTGACTTGAATACCGCCTTCGGGCATCGCCCTATTTATACTCTGCGGCGAAGCCGCCACCTGAACCCTCTGAACCCTCTGAACCCTCTGAACCCTTTGAACCTTCTGAACCCTGAACCCTGAACCTTGAACCTGACAACCTAAAAAGGAGTGAATGACTTATTTCTTCAGAGATAGAATGGATCGGCCTTTGGCTTCTCGTCATCTTGGCCGTTTCCTTTATCAATTACAACAATACGATGGTGAACTTTTCCTTCGCTCGCATGCGGAAAAAATACATCGAAGACAATGACGAGCAGGATCCTCTGCTCATCGAAAAGGTGGCGCCTTTCTACCGGCGCACCTCGCAGATCATCGGCGGCACGCAGGTCTCCTTCGTGCTGTGCAGCGCCATGCTGGGGATCTCTCTCCTGAGGCTGGTAAGCCATGCGCTCGTCCTTCAGGAATCACTTCTGGGCGGGGCGCTCTGGGCCGAATGGAAATGGGGCGTGTACATCCTCATCGCGCTCCTTGTCATGGGGCTTCTTCTGGTGTACTGGGTGGGGACGATCCTTCTCCCCGGGGCGCATGCACTGGTTGATCCGTTGCCCATCCTCGCTTCGCACACATGGGTCATCCGCCTGAACCGACACCTGTACCGGCTCTTTGTCGCGGCAGGTCTTTTTGTGACGCATCGCATCTTCCGTTTGCGGGGGATCCCCTTCCGCAATGAAGTCAATTTCACCTACACCGAGGACGAGATCCGATGCATCGTCGAAGAGAGCCACCGAAGCGGCCGCCTGAATGCCCTCGAAAATACGCTCATCAAGAATTCATTCGATTTCTTCGACCTCATGGCGCGTGATGTCATGATCCCCAGAAATGAGATCGTCGTCTTCCACTTTGACGAGGATCTGTCCGAAGCGATGCGGCGCGTGCTGCCAAAAAGCCATCACACCTGCTATCCGGTCTGCATCGAAGACAGAGACCAGATCATCGGCTTTATCCATGTGAAAGACCTTCTGCAGGGCTGTCTCTCGGGCCAGCTGTCTTTGAAGAAGATCAATCGTGAGATCCTGACCGTGCCGGAAGTCATGCCCGCGCCGGCGCTGCTCCAGCTCATGAAGAACCGCCGCATCTACCTCGCCGTCGTCGTAGATGAGTACGGCGGCACCTCCGGCCTTGTCACACTGAATGACCTCGTCGAAGAACTCATCGGTGAGATCCCGCAGCCTGCGGAGAATGTCCCTTATGAGATCGTCCGTCAAAAGGACGGGACATATGAATTTGACGGCACCGTCATTCTCGAAGATGTATCAGACCGGCTGGAGATCGATCTTGCAGGAGAAAATAAAAGCGCGACCATCGCCGGCTTCGTCTTTTCCAATCTGGAGCGTATCCCGAAGGTGGGCGACTACGTCGACTTCTCCGGCTGGCGCTTCACCGTCCTGCGCCTCTCCGGCTTCCGTATCGTCCGCGTGAAAGCGGAGAAGGTGACTGGGAACTAGTGACTAGTGACTGGTGACTGGTAGCTAGGGATGCGTGGCTAGGGATGAGCAGCTTTCTCTCCTTGTCATTTCGAGCGAAGCGAGAAATCTTTGCCATTCGCGGTCAAACGAATGATATCAGAAAAGCGTAAACGGGAAACCTGCTCTCCGCAGACCTTTGGGCATCGCCTCTACAAAAAAAATCGGCGCGAAGCGCCGCACCACAACCCTGAAGTTTGAATGCAGGGATGAGTGGCTAGGGATTAGGGATTGGGGATTAGGGGTGACTGGGATTCTCCGGCATCGTCATCCCGAGCGCAGCCGAGGGATCTTTACTGCATTGCGGGAATCAGTGTGTATGCGCCGAGGGAAAACGATGTCCTGGTGCTGCCTCATATCAGGCGATGAACGTTCTGCAATAAAGATTTCTCGACTACGCTCGAAATGACGATGCGCGCGAAGCGCTATCAAAACTTCGCGGCGCTTCCATATTTTTATGCGCCGCACCACCCCCGTTGAACCCTCTGAACCTGTTGAACCCGCCGAACCTCTTTGCACGCAATCAAGGGACAACACGTCCCGTGGGCTTCCCCCGAACCCTGAACCCTGAACCCCGAACCATCACACGCATCTATTATGTAAAGGAACACCCGACCATGCCAACACCCCAAATCAGAAATCTAGAAGGGATCGTCCTGCGTGCGTCCAAAGGCGGCGAAGGCGGGCGGAGCCTTTCGCTCTTTACCCGCGAGATGGGACTCATCCATCTGACGCTGCCGCGCGCCGTGATGAACCGATGCGGGACAGGCATCCTCCTCTCCTTTGCCTGCGTCCGCCTTTCGGCAGCGATCTATCCCGAGTATGGTGTTATCAGTCAGTATGAGGGCCGCCTTCTTTTCGACATGATGAAGCTTTCCTACGAAGACATGACCTGCTGGTACTATGTGATTGAGCTGGTGCTTGCCCTCTATCCCGTGGGGCAGAAGGAGGAGGAAGCCTATGACATCCTTATGGCCGCTGCCCGCGCAGCGGAGGAGAGGAATCCTCGCGTCATCGCCTTCATTGCCTCCATCAAGCTACTGGCCGCGGCGGGTTACGATCCTACGGAAGCCATAGAAGACCCGACAGCACTTTCCGAAGGAGCGAGAGACCTCCTTTGCCGCTTTCGCGGCTACCGCTGGGGAAGCCACTTCGAAGGCTCGATCTCAAGAGCCCTTTTCACGGAGTGCGCCCGCTACCTCGACCACTTCCTTTTGACCGTCTGCGATACTGAGATGAAGACGGCAGGGGCGTTCTTGTGAAACTTGCTTTTCATGAGAGATCGGTGGATACCTGATTTCAGCAAATTTCACAAGCCTAGCGATGAAGATTCTGCAAACGAAGATGCTCTTTTCGTGTGCGGGATTTTTTTTATGGGTATTTGAAAAACGGGGAGTTATTTATGGAAGAAATCAAGAAGAGATCCATGGGAGATCTGCACACGGCAGTGCGCCGGATCAGGGCAAAGACGCCATCGTCGCTGCCGCAGCCGTCGTCATGGGCCTGCAGACCTTATCCAGCCGCGTGAACGATCCGCAGAATACCTTCGTCCTTACCGTCGGTATGACGAATGGCGGCACCCAGAGCAACATCATCGCTGATGAAGTCGAGCTCGTCGGCACCACCCGTGCTTTCGACAAAGCCTTCCCCGCGTGGGGAAGGTGGCGAGCAAAGCGAGCCGGATAGGGTTCTAGCGGTATGAAAAAGAGCGGGGAAGATCGTCTCAAGTACGTCGTTTACGAGAGCACCCTATCCACCGCTGCGCGGTCCCCCTTCCCCAATGGGGAAGGCAGCGAAACGAGAATAACGCTTTTCTCGCATTGTCAGAACAAATACACGCATATGTGGAAAAACAATACCGCCGGCAAAGCCTTCCCCGCGTGGGGAAGGTGGCGAGCGGAGCGAGCCGGATAGGGTTCTAGCGGTATGAAAAAGAGCGAAGAAGATCGTCTCAAGTGCGTCGTTTATGAGAGCACCCGAGCGCCGCCCAAAAGGGAAGCCAACCCCGCCTCGCTGCGCTCGGCAGCCCCTTCCAAGGGAAGGGGCTTGCGTGTACACTCCCTCCTTCCTATGGAAGGAGGTGCCCCGAAGGGGCGGAGGTTGGATGGGGAAAGCGGTATTTCCGAAACAAAGCCTTCCCCGCGTGGGGAAGGTGGCGAGCGAAGCGAGCCGGATAGGGTTCTGGCGGGATGAAAAAGAGCAAAGAAGATCGTCTCAAGTGCGTCGTTTACGAGAGTACCCGAGCACTGCCCAAAAAGGAAGCCAACCCCGCCTCGCTGCGCTCGGCAGCCCCTTCCAAGGGAAGGGGCTCGTGTGGATACGCCCTCCTTCCTATGGAAGGAGGTGCCCCGAAGGGGCGGAGGTTGGATGGGGAAAGCGGGATGAAAAAGAGAGGGGATCATCGCAGGTCGACGATTCACGAAAGCACCCTCTGCAAGAAAATAACTTATAAAACCTATCTATACTTACAAGAAGAGAAAATCTAATGCTGCAAATGATTTTAATGTTATTTACTGTTCCGGATATCGACAAATACAAGAAAAATCAGAGACTGTGCATTTTCAAAATTAAAAAAGAAGGAGGGAAGATTGGCAAACATACATGAAATTTCTAAAAGTATGAGCCAAAACCATCCTTGAACCAAAGTCGAAAGTATGATACTCTACTACTAGACCTAAGTCTAAGCTTCGGGCTCATGGTCCAAAGGAAACAGACATGAAAAGCAAGCAGAGGAAACACGGTCACTCGAGCGGAGCTTTCATGGATGTCGACTTTGAAAAGAAGAAGCAAAATTTTTTCAAAGGGAGATCACTACTATGAAAAAGATCCTCGCACTGGCTGCTGTAGCAGCACTCACCGCTGGCGTATCCGCTTACGCTGCAAATCCATTCTCCGATGTTACCGCTGATGACTGGGCTTATCAGGCAGTATCCGATCTGTCCGCTCAGGGCGTCGTAGAAGGCTATCCGGACGGCACCTTCAAAGGCGAAAGAAACATGACCCGTTACGAACTGGCTCAGATCGTAGCTCGCCTCATGGCTAAAGAAGACCAGCTGAACGCTGAACAGCAGGCAACTCTGGACAAACTCGCTGGCGAATACGCTGACGAACTCGCAAACCTCGGCGTTCGCGTCTCCAACCTGGAAAAGAAAGTCGGCAACCTCTACTGGTCCGGCGACGCTCGTATGCGTTATCAGGATAAAGGCAACGACAGCGATGCATGGAATGGTCGTATCCGCCTGAATGTAAAAGGTCAGGTCAATGAATCCACCTATGTACAGGGTCGTTTCCTGAACGAAATGGATTTCAAAGGCAATGGCGATTCCAACACCACCATGGATCAGCTGTATGTAAACCACAACTTCAGCAAAGAAGTCGCAGTACGTCTCGGCCGTCAGCCGATCGCTTTTGGTAACCAGGGCGGCTGGCTCATCAACCCGAACAAGGGCTATGATGGCGCACAGGCTTCCTACAAGAATGGCAAACTGGCTCTGACCACTGGCTTTGGTCAGCTGAATGCAACAAAGAAGGTTGGAGATAAAGTCGTTGGCACGGAAGCAGCGGATACAGATGTCTACTTCGCACAGGGCACTTACGATTTTGGCTTTGCAAAACTGAACGCTGACTACATCGCTTCTAAAGAAGGCCCAAGTGACGATAGAGGCGAAATCTACGGTGTTGGCCTGAACATTCCGGTTCAGCAGTTCAATGTTTTCGGTGAATACTGGAAGAACACCACTGCTGATGACTATGACACCGCTTGGAACGCAGGCCTGTCCTATGGCAAAGCTGACTGGAAGAAAGCTGGTACTTGGGATCTGGCTGTAGCATACAATGATGTTGATGAAGGCCTGTTCGCCGAAGGCATGACCGGTCTGCAGACCACGCCGCTGAACTTCCTGGCAAAAGCAACCAACGTAACTTTCTGGAACGCTATCGCTAACGTAACCCTCCAGAAGAACGTACAGCTGCACGCTGAATATGCATTCTCTGTTGATACTGAAAACAACACAGGTGCTAAGGACGACGATTCCTGGGCTGTTTCCCTGAACTACAAATTCTAATTTGTGAGTTCTCGCAAATAAACCTGAATCAAAAAAGGAAATCTCAGAAATGGGATTTCCTTTTTTATTGTCCGCTCCGCTCCATCCATCGCCGTGTGCGATGCGATCTCGGCGATGGCACTCTATGTGTATCCTCATAGGTTAAGAGGTTCACAGGTTTTCCATATTTTGTAAATACTGCTATCCCGAAGCAAAGCATTCCCCGTGTGGGTAATGCTGTTAAGTTAAGGAAATCGTTAGCTACGTAACGTCTTGCTTCCCCCTTCGGGGGAAGTGCCGAAGGCAATAGGGGCATG
>UQRR01000111.1 GCA_900543455.1 uncultured Dialister sp. | reverse complement strand
ACTCCTATGAGAGCTGCAAGTCCCCCGCGGCAGATTGAACGCGAAAATGAGATGATCGTTATTTCACATCGCCTTTTGGCATGCTTGGCAGAAAGGAGACCGAAGGACTCAAAGACGAAAAGACTAAAAAGGCTTTCTACGCCTTTTTAGTCTTTTCGTCTTCAAGTGGGATCTCCGGGGTTTTCTTCCACTTTCGCATCTGCACGATATTTGACAGAGAAGAAAATAAAGACGAGAAGAGCGCAGGTGAAGGACGTCAGACTTGTAAGCTGCGCGCTTTTGAGACCGAAGGCCAGACTGCCATAGTCACCGCGGAAGAATTCCAGAAAGAAACGAAGCAGTGAGTAGAGCATGATGTAGAGACAGAAGGTCGTGCCGCGGGCATGCTTGAAGCAGGCATACCACAGGAGCAGTCCCAGAATGATGAGATCGCCCTGACACTCCCAGACCTCGGCAGGCCAGAGAGGCTGTGCGCCGTAGGTGCGGTAGGCAAGTGTGGTATCAGGATACAGAATACCGAAATTGGCGCCCGTCGGATGACCGAAGGCATCACCATTCATGAAGTTTGCGATACGTCCGATGGCCTGTCCGAAAATGATGGCAGGCGTCACGGTATCCGCAAAGGAAAGGACTGGTATCTTGTGTTTTCTGAGATAGAAATAAGCAGCCACGCAGGCAAAGATGACGCCTCCCTGGATGGCCATGCCCCCCTGCCACACGTAGGGGATCTCAAGCAGATGATCATGGTAGTAGTCCCAGTCAAAGAAGAAGACATCCCAGAGACGTCCGCCGATGATGCCGACAAAGGCGATGGTGATGCCGAGATCAAAGACATGTTCATGCCAGCCGCGGCCGTCCTTCTTCAAAAGGTAGTAGGCCATGATGCATCCGAAGATGATGCCCAGAGAAAAAAAGATTCCATAAAAACGGATCGGAAACCCACCGATGAAAGTGACATATTGATGCATGGATGGTACTCCTTTGTGTAAAGCAACCGAGAATCAGAAATGAGAAAACAAGAAGCATTTCTCACTGGGTATTTATATGAAAATCGATCCCTGCTTCCGTTGAAATCCATAGAAAGGGACCTAAGGAAACGCTGCCCTGAATCGTTTCTTTTTATTATACAACAACCGTAAAGTATGAAAAAATCAAATACTTGCCTGTATGATACTTATACTAATATGAAAGACAGGCTCACATCATACCGAAAATTTTCATATTTGAACAATATTCAGCCAATAATAGAAAAAATTTATACATATAGGGGGTATAGGTAAACGTATAGAAAACTCGATTTCCTCATAGAGGACTAATGCGATAAATGAGAATCAGAAAAATTCATAAATATCAGTAAAATCAAGTAAAATACGCTATGGTTAGGATCTATTCTCAAATAAAATGGAAGAATAGCAGAGAATTGAAAATTTCAAAAGTACTTAAAAACTAATAATTTTATCGTTTTTTTGAAAGAAAGGACTTGAAATCCTAGAAAGCTATGGTATTATACTCATATAAGGAAAATAACTTCTAATGACTATTTACTTTTGCATAGCTGCGGGTTCAATAATAATAACAATACCCCACTAAAAATAATAACAAAGCTGTGCGATTGGATTTCCTTTTTCTTTTTACTTGCTATGGGAGGAACTTCATAATGAGAAACTGTGTATTAATCATCGAACATGATCCGAGTGTCAGCCGTTTTATGCAGCTCAAGCTGGAAGAGGAAGGCTTCAGCTGCCTCATTGATAATACGGGAGAGGCGGCTGTTGATCTGGCAGGTCAGCGTCAGGTGGACCTGATTCTCCTGGATCCGGATGAACCACTGAAGGGCGGCCATGAGATTCTGGGAAAGGTGAGAGAAATCAGCTCTCTGCCGATCATCTACCTGTCTTCCGATACGTCTGTCGATGCGAAGGTCGAAGCGCTGAATGCCGGTGCCGATGATTATATGACAAAGCCATATGCGACCAAGGAACTCATTGCTCGTATTCATTCTGCGTTGCGCCGCCACGAAGAACCGAAAATTATCGTGGATCCGGCGTTCACCATTGGTGACCTCTCCATCTATCCGGAACGTCATGAAGTACGTGCCAGCGATGAAGTTGTCGACCTCACAAAGAAAGAATTCGACCTGCTCCTTTTCCTGGCCAAGAATAAAAACCGTGTACTGAAAAGAGAAGAAATTCTGGAAAAGGTCTGGGGCTATGGCTATGCAGGCAAGACGAATATCGTGGACGTTTATGTCCGTTATCTGCGCAGCAAGATCGATGAAAAAGTCGGCAAAAAATATATCCATACCGTTCGTGGCATCGGCTACGTAGCTAGAGACTGATATGATTCGTCAAGTCATTGTCGTAGAAGGTAAATCAGATATCGCTCGTGTGAGCCATGCTGTAGAAGCTGATATGATCGCCACGGAAGGTTTTGGCATCCGCCGCGAAACATTAGAACAGATCCGCCTCGCTTATGAAAAGCGAGGCATCATCATCCTGACGGATCCCGATGGCCCGGGGGAACGCATCCGCCAGCGCCTGACCAAACTTTTCCCGCAGGCACTGCACGCTTTCGTGCCGAAGTCGGAAGCCTCCACCAAAGATGACGTGGGCATCGAAGACGCTTCGCCCGAGTCCATCCGAAAGGCGCTTTCCTGCCTCCGCGTCCAATATCAGGAAGACTCTGAGGAGTTTTCCATGGGGGATATTTTTGCAGCTGGCCTTACAGGCAGGCCGGATTCTTCGGAAAAAAGAGCCAGAGTCGGTGCGCTCCTTGGTATCGGCTATGGGAATGGGAAACAGTTCTTGAAACGGCTGAATCATTTCGGCATTACTCGCAGCGAGTGGGATAAGGCATTGGAAGCATGCCAGAAGGAGCCGACATGTTAGACGCCAATTTAGCAGACCGTAAAGTCGTCCAGTATGTGATGAACCGTTTCGGTATCCATGCGAAGCACCGCCTCGGCCAGAACTTCCTCATCCGTCCCGACGTTGTCGCTGCCATCGCAGAGGCTGCAGAGCTAGGCGAGGGGACGCCCGTCATGGAAATCGGGGCCGGGATCGGCACCCTGACGCAGGCACTCGCGGAGACCGGTGCGGATGTGACAGCCTTCGAGCTCGACCAGAGCTTGAAGCGCGTCCTCGATCACACACTGGAACATTATAAAAATATTCATATCATCTATGAGGATGTGCTGAAAGCCGACCTCAAGACCATTCTGGGAGAAAAGGACTGGCACTGCGCGGCGAACCTGCCGTACTATGTGACCACGCCGATCCTCCTGACGCTCATCCAGTCAGGGCTTCCCATTTCCCTCTTCGTATTCATGATGCAGAAGGAAGTGGCAGACCGTATCCTGGCCGCGCCCGGCTCGAAGGACTACGGCGCGCTGACACTTGCGGTCCAGTTCGACTGCATGGTAGAGCGCGTCATAGACATCCCGCCGACTGCCTTCATTCCGCGGCCGCAGGTCACTTCGACGGTACTGAAGATCCGTCGCCGTGAGAAGCCGGCGGTCAGTGTGAAGGATAGAAAGCTCTTCTTCAGCCTCGTCAAGATGGGCTTCGGGCAGCGCCGTAAAGTCTTCACAAATGCCATGAAAGCCGGCGGCATCTCTGCCGATATGGTGAAAGCAATCCTTGAGAAAGCCGATATCGACGGTTCCCGCCGCGGAGAAACCTTCTCCATGGAAGAGTATGGCCGCATGGCGGATGCGTGGTATGAATTGATTCATAAATAAGAAAAACCATCGCTTGTCGCATCAGGCGATGGTTTTTTGCAATGAAAAAGGTTTATCCGTAAAACCATTCAAAAATCAAAAGTTTTACGGGTTCATACCGTAAAACTTTTGATTTTTCAAACTTTTTACGGTATGATATACAAAGATGGAGGTGAATGCGATGATAGAAAGGCCACTGTATATAGAGAAAATCATGGCGTATGTGGATACGCCATTCGTGAAGATCCTGACGGGAGTGCGCCGTTCGGGTAAGTCGACTATCCTGAAGATGATCATGGAGCGGCTGAAAACAGAAAGGCATGTACCAGAGAGCTCGATCATCAGCTGTCGCTATGACTCGATGGAGTATGAGGACATGATAGCGAAAGAGATGTATGCTGATCTGAGAGCCAGATTGTCTAGAGAGGGCAGGAGCTATCTCTTTCTGGATGAGGTGCAGGAAATTGAGGGCTGGGAGCGGGTGGTGAATTCACTTTTGCAAGACTTCGACGTGGATCTGTATGTGACCGGTTCGAATTCACGCATGATGTCTTCGGAGATTTCCACATACCTCACGGGGCGCTATATCTCGTTTCACGTATTTACCCTTTCTTTCAGAGAGTACCTGATGTTCAAGCGTCAATATACATCGGTGGGGGATCCGAAGGCGGAGCTGGTGAATTATGTGCGGCTCGGTGGATTTCCTGCAACGCATCTGCAGCCTTATTCACAGGATGAGGTTTACGCGATTGTGCAAGATATTTATCGATCAACCATTTTCGCAGATATCGTCCGCCGGAATCAGGTGAAGAAAATCGACCAGCTCGAACGGGTAGTGAAGTATACTTTTAGCAATGTAGGAAATACGTTCTCTGCGAAGTCCATCTCGGACTATATGAAATCAGAGCATCGCACGATCACGAATGAGACGGTGTATGCGTATCTGGAGAAACTCGAGAAGGCGTACCTGCTGCACCGCTGTTCACGCTATGATTTGCAGGGACGGGCTCTCTTGAAAACGCAGGAAAAGTTTTATCTGGCGGATGTTGCTTTGCGCTACAGCGCGCTGGGGTATCATGCGGATACGGTGGCATCCAGCCTGGAAAATATCGTCTATCTGGAACTGAAGAGGCGTGGTTACCATGTGTATGTGGGGAAAACATCGGATGGGGAGATCGATTTTCTGGCAGTGAAGCAGAATGAGAAACTCTACGTCCAGGTATCCCAGACCATTGCTTCTGAAAAAACGAAGGAACGTGAGTTTGCGCGCCTGTTGGAAATTCATGATAATTATCCAAAGTATGTGCTGACGACGGATGCTTTCGCTGGTGGAAATTACGAGGGGATCAAGATCATGCATATCGCTGATTTTCTGCTCAGTGAAGAGTTTTAGAAAGCTGGGGGAATCGGAAATCAGTCAAAGTAAAACGCTCTTTGCCGAAAAAGGCAAAGAGCGTTTCTTTTGGCGGAGCAGGTGGGATTCGAACCCACGGGCCTCGAAAGGCTAACGGATTTCGAGTCCGCCTCGTTATGACCACTTCGATACTGCTCCATGATGAAATTATTTCCGGCGATGGGTGAAGAAATCGTCCATGAGCACCTGACACTTCTCTTTCAGAATCCCGGAAGTGATGTCCAAGGTGTGATTTGCCATTCCTTCTCCGATGTGGAAGCGCGAGTCGATGCCGCCGTAGAGGGGATTGGCTGCGCCGTAGATCAGATGCAGGATGCGGGCATTCATGATAGCACCTGCGCACATTGGGCATGGCTCTATGGTAACATAAAGCCGCGTGTCCGTCAAACGCCATTTGGAAAGAAAATGGGAGGCAGCGCGGATGACATTGACTTCTGCGTGTCTGGTGGGGTCGAAGGTGGCTTCGCAGCGGTTGTGGTCAGCAGCGAGTATGATGTCTTTATAGACGAGGACGGCACCGATGGGGATCTCTCCTTCGTTATAGGCTTTTTGGGCTTCATCAAGTGCGATCTGCATGTATTCTGTGTCGGTCATGGGGACTCCTTGGGAAAATACAGAGTTCAGGGTTAGCCCCGGGGCGGGGCGCCCTTTGATTACGTACGAAATAGGTTCGGCGGGTTCAACAGGTTCAGAGGGTAGGGCGGGGGTGGTGCGGCGCATAAAAACATAGAAGCGCCGCGGAGTATAAATAGGACGATGCTCGAAAGTGGCATTTAAGTCACCAGTCACCA
>UQRR01000110.1 GCA_900543455.1 uncultured Dialister sp. | reverse complement strand
CCCCGCCTCGCTTCGCTCGCCTGCCCCTTCCATGGGAAGGGGCGAGATGCAGCGAAGCACAGCCGTCTGACATCTGACATCTGATTCTTGATATCTGATGTCTGACTTCTAACGTCTCATGTCTAAGGTCTAACATCTAAAGTCTCATAGTCTATCGTTTCTAGGAACGCATGTGAGAAACCCCTAATCCCTAGCTACTAATCCCTAGCTACAAATATTTCACACCTTATCGTGATCATCGAAAGGATCGCCGCACTCTGGGCAGAATTTCGGCGGATGCGTGGGGTCATCCGGCCGCCAGCCGCACTTATCACATTTGTACACCGGCGCGGCTTCCGGTTTCTTCGCGCCGCAGTTTGTGCAGAATTTCCCCTGATTCAGCGCGCCGCAGGAGGGGCAGTGCCAGCTGGCGGGCGCCTGCGGCTTGGGCGCTCCGCAGTTCATGCAGAATTTTCCTGTATTTCCCTTCTGCCCGCAAGTGCAGTCCCAGATCTCTCGCGCTGGAGGCATTTCTTTGGGCTTGCCGCAGCTCATGCAGAATTTCCCTGTATTTCCTGTCTGCCCGCAGGCGCATGTCCAGCTCTCGGGCTTTGCCTGAGGCTCTGCTGGCTGGGCTGCCTTCGCCTGCGCCGCCATCTCTCCATACATGCCGCTTCCGGCATTTCCGGCCATCTGCATCCCCATGAAGCCCATGGCCGCACCCATGCCGCTCTCATTCTGCGCGGCGAGCTTCATCGCATCTGAGGTCGCATCGGCCATGACGCCCATCGCGATGTTCGGATGTGCCATAGAAAGCCCCATCTGGACTTTCTGGAGCTTTTCTTCATCCTCCTCATTCGCCTTGATGCTGTCCACGCCGAAGGAAACGATCTCGATGCCGCGCAGCTCTCTCCATTTCTTGGAAAGGATTTCATTCAGCGCATCTGCGAGCTCCATGGTATGTCCCGGAAGCTCTGTGTAGTCGATCTTGAGCCCCGAGAGTCTGGCGAAAGCCGGCTGCAGCGCCGTCCGAAGCTCGGTGCGAAGCATGCTGTCGATGGCGCTCCGGTCGTAGCGGTCTTCCGTATTCCCTGCGACATTCGTATAGAAAAGGAGCGGATCCATGATGTGATAGCTGAATTCTCCGAAGCAGCGGATACGCATGGTGAGGACCTGTCCGGTCACATTGTCATAGGATTTGAAGGGGATCTCACTCGGCGTACCGTATTTATTACCGGGGATTTCCTTCATATTGAAATAGTACACGCGCTGGTCTTTCCCCGTGTCTCCGCCATAGGTGAAGCGTTCGCCCATCTTCTTCAGCATCTCTTTCACGCCGGGCTTGAGGTCACCGGTGAAAATGGATGGCTCGCTCGATGCGTCATAGATGAATTCGCCCGGCTCATTTGAGAGCTCGACGACTTTCCCCTGCTCCACGATCATCATGCACTGCCCGACATTGACGGCAATCTTCGAGCCATTGGAAATGATATTATCTTCCGCGCTCGTATTCGAGCTTCTGCCGAAGGAGCTGATCTTCTTCTGCCCTTTCACCATGAGCGTATCCGCATCCAGCGAGTCACAGTAGAAAAATTCCTTCCACTGGTCGCCGAGCACGCCGCCGGCGGCCCCTAAAGCTGCTTTGATGAGACCCATACCTGTTCCTCCTTTGTGAAATCATCGATGACTTTCCTTCTACCCTTACTATATCAAAATGTCAAGGAAAAAGCACTGTCATTTCTTACCATTTTCAGGGAAACGCTGATTCAATCGCAGAGTCAGATTCCACAAAAATTTTTATACATGACTTCGTCATGTATAAAAATTCAAGAGTAAAATCTGACAACGATTGAATCAGTGTTTCCCCAGAAATCGGAAGCAAACAAAAAAGATTTGCAACCTGCGTTCCTATATAGAAAACAAAAAAATCCCGCCTGCCTTTTCAGCAAGCGGGATTTAGGGAAGCACTGATTAAAATAGATATTTTTTCAAGAAATACACGATGACGCCGGCGAGGAAAATCACCGCGCCCCATACGACAAAGAACCAGGCGACCGCGAGCACGATCGCAAGGAAGGCGATGATGCCGGCGATGTAGAGAGCCTTTTTCCACCACGGGATGCTCTTCACATCGATGAATTCGATATGGATCCCTCCCTGCGGTGCTTCTTTCCGATATTCTTCTCCCTGTTCATTCAGGGTGAGTCCATGGTAGTCCTTCACGTCCTCTTCGGACATGCGTCTGGGTTCTTCATGGACTTCCGTGTAGTCTGATTTCTTATCTTCACTCATAAGGATGCAAGTTTCTTGTTCAGAAGCTCATTGATGACCTTCGGATTGGCCTTGCCCTTCGTCGCTTTCATGATCTGCCCCACGAGAGCGCCGACGGCTTTCTTCTTGCCAGCCTTGAAGTCTTCTACGGCTTTCGGATTTTCAGAAACGACTTTGTCGACCAGTTCCTGCAGGGGGCCGGTATCGGAGATCTGTACGAGGCCCTGGGCTTTCACGATGTCTTCTGCTTTGCCGCCTTCCGTCCACATGGTGGCGAAGACTTTCTTCGCGATCTTGCCGGAGATAGTGCCTTTGGAAATCAGGGAAAGCAGACCTGCGAGGTCTTCTGCCTTGACAGGAGCCGCGGAGATCTCGATGCCATCGGTGGAGAGCTGGCTCGCAAATTCGCCCATCAGCCAGTTGACAGCGGCCTTCGGTTCTGCGCCGGCTGCCACGCAGGCTTCGAAATAGTCGGCGGTGGCTTTGTCATTCGTCATGAAGACAGCATCGGCATCGGAGATCCCGAAGTCTTTCATATAGCGCGCTTTTCTCGCATCCGGGAGTTCCGGCAGGGATTTTCTGATCTCTTCGATGTATTCATCAGAGACGGTGAAGGGGACGAGGTCCGGTTCCGGGAAGTAGCGGTAATCATTCGCTTCTTCCTTGGTACGCATGGACTTGGTGACGCCTTCTTTTTCGTCCCATGTTCTGGTTTCCTGGACGACTTTGCCGCCTTCTTCGAGAAGTTCAGCCTGACGCATCGCTTCGTATTCGATGGCGCGTTCTACGCCCTTGAAGGAGTTGATGTTTTTGATCTCTGTCTTGGTGCCGAGTTCCTTCTGACCGACAGGACGGACGGAGACATTCGCATCGCAGCGCAGGCTCCCCTCTTCCATGCGGCAGTCGGAAATGCCGACGTACTGCAGGATCGCGCGCATCTTTTCCATGTAAGCGACAGCTTCTTTAGCAGAGCGCATATCCGGCTCGGATACGATTTCCAGAAGCGGCGTACCGGTACGGTTATAGTCGACCAGCGAATAATCGGAATCGGTGATGGAGGTGCCGTGATGGACAAGTTTCCCGGCATCTTCTTCCATATGGGCACGGGTGATTCGCAGGCGCTTCACTTCGCCGTCGACTTCGACATCGAGGTAGCCGTGTTCACAGATCGGCAGGTCGAACTGCGAGGTCTGGAAATTTTTCGGAAGATCGGGGTAGTAATAGTTTTTACGGTCGAATTTGCTGAAACGGGAGATCTCGCAGTTCAGAGCAAGACCGGCGCGGACAGCGTATTCGAGGACTTTTTTATTCAGGACCGGCAGCACGCCCGGCAGGCCGAGACAGACAGGGCATACATTGGTATTCGGATCTGCGCCGAAGGATGTCTTGCAGCTGCAGAAGATTTTGGTGGTGGTCTGAAGCTCGGTATGGACTTCAAGGCCGATGACTACTTCATATTTCATTCCTTGATCTCTCCTTTTGGCGCGGTTTTGGTGAATTCAGGATGAGCCTGTTCGAAGGTGTAGGCTGCCTGCAGGATGGTTTCTTCGGCGAGCGTCTTGCCGATGAGCTGCATGCCGAGCGGCATGCCGTCTTTGAAACCGACCGGAATGGAAATGGACGGTGCGCCGATGAGGTTCACCGGTACGGTGCAGATATCTTCCATGTAGAGGGACAGCGGATCGGAGAAGGCACCGAATTTGAACGAAGTACCGGAAGCCGACGGTGCTGCGATGACATCGCAGAGCTTGAAGGCTTCGTCAAATTCCTGTTTCAGTAAGGTGCGGACTTTGAGTGCTTTCAGATAGTACGCATCGTAGTAGCCGGCAGAGAGGACGTAGTTCCCAAGCATGATGCGGCGCTTCACTTCTTCGCCGAAGCCCTGGCTTCTGGTCTTGATGTACATATCGATGATATCTTCACCCGGCGCACGGAAACCGTAGCTGACGCCGTCATAGCGGGCGAGGTTCGAGCTGGCTTCTGCCGGAGCGATGATGTAGTAGACAGAGACACCGCTATTGATATGCGGGATGGAGACGGGGACGATTTCCGCGCCTTCCTTTTTGTAGAAATCCAGTGCTGCGTCGATCGCTGCCTTGGTCTCTTCCTTGATGCCTTCGCCGAAGAATTCTTTCGGTACGCCGATCTTCATGCCTTTGACATCGCGGACGAGGGCTTTCTTGTAGTCCTTCTTTTCCTGCGGGATGGACGTGGAGTCGCGCGGGTCATGGCCTGCGATCGCATTGAGGACGATCGCCGCATCGGTGACGTCTTTGACGAGCGGCCCGATCTGGTCGAGAGAAGATGCAAAAGCCAGAAGGCCGTAACGGGAAACGAGGCCGTAGGTCGGCTTCATGCCGACGATGCCATTGAAGGAAGCCGGCTGGCGGATGGATCCGCCCGTATCCGAGCCGAGCGACCAGATGGCTTCATTCGCTGCGACAGCTGCCGCAGAGCCACCGGAAGAGCCGCCCGGTACATAGTCCGTATTCCACGGATTGTGAGAAGGTCCGAAGGCGGAGCGCTCCGTCGAAGAGCCCATGGCAAATTCATCCATATTCGTCTTGCCCAGGGAAATATAGTCTTCCCCCTTCAGCTTTTCGATGACCGTCGCATCATACGGGGATACCCAGTGTTCGAGCATGCGGGATGCCGCGGTGCAGGTCTCGCCTTTGATGCACATATTGTCTTTGATCGCGCCCGGGATGCCCGCGAGGTCGGAGATCTCTTCTCCGGCAGCGATCTTCGCATCGACTTTGGCTGCGACAGAGAGCGCACTCTCATCGGAGGTAGAAAGGTAGGCATGGATGTCCCCTTCTACGCTGTCACGATGCGCGATGATTTTCTTTGTGAGTTCGACAGCGGAGATTTCCTTTTTCACCAGCTGTTCATGGAGATCATGAATCGTGTATTTCACTCGGCTGCCTCCTTAAATAATCTTCGGCACTTTGAAATAGCCGTCTTCTTTTTCCGGCGCATTCATGAGTGCTTCTTCATTCGTAAAAGACTGGTGCGGGACGTCTTCGCGCATGACATTGTACTGCTCGACGGCATGCACGGTCGGCGCTACATCAGTCGTATCATACTGGTTCAGTTCTTCCATGTAGGTGAGGATGCTGTTCATGGAGTCTCTCATCTTTTCCAGGTCTTCATCCGCAAAGGACAGACGGGAAAGAAGAGCGATCTTCTGAGCTTCTTCTGTCGTGATTTTCATAGATACCTTCCCTCTTACTTACTCAAATTGTTGGATAATAGAGAATCCTTATCAGATTATAACACAAATGAAGCGCGCTTTGCAGAAGAAATCGGGGGACTGGTGACTAGGGATTAGTAGCTAGAATAGACGTTAGACATCAGATACCAGATGCCAGAGGTCAGATGTCAGATGCCAGAGGTCAGATGTCAGATCCCAGACGTCAGATATCTGATATCTGATATCTGATTTCTGATGTCTGATATCTCCTAGTCTCCCAGTCGTTTATCGCTCTACAAGTAAGATTTCTCGACTTCGCTCGAAATGACGATACGAAAAGGACGCCCCCACTAGTCCCTTCCTCCGGAGAGGCCGCTGAAAAACCCCTTGAAAAATGAGGTTTGGAACATGCTATTTAGCAACCGTGTAACAATTTGATACGAATTTTACCCAATGAATGGATTTTGAAAAAGAAAAAGGGGGAATCCCCCAGTTTCAGCCTTCTTTTTTCTCCATG
>UQRR01000109.1 GCA_900543455.1 uncultured Dialister sp. | reverse complement strand
GGACATCGTTTTCCCTCGGCGCATACACGCTGATTCCCGCAGTGCAGTAAAGATCCCTCGGCTACGCTCGGGATGACGATGCCGGCGAATCCCAGTCACTAGTCACTCCTAATCCCCAATCCCTAATCCCTAGCCACTAATCCCTAGCTACCAGTCACTAGACATTAGGCACTCATACCTGCTTTCAAACTTCAGAGTTCGCCCGGGGCGTGCCGCCCTTGATTGTGTGCGAAAGAGGGGGAGCGGGTTCTATAGGTTCTGAGGACTCAAAGGGGATGGTACGGCGCATTTCGTCATCCTGAGCGGAGAAAAACGTCGTATGTTAAAAAATGGCTTATCTAAAATGGGAGAACTGAGTCGAAGGATCTAAGCGCCGCGGAGTATAAATAGGGCGATGCCCGCTTGAAACTTTAGATGTCTGATGTCTGATGTCAGATGTCTGATGTCTGACGTCCCCCAGTCTTTACGTCTCCTGGTCTTTCAGTCTAGCCCCACATCCCTCTCATTTGTGATACAATGAGAAAAGCAAAAATCGCTACTTCCTATTCACTCTGTATTTCCCTGAGGAGGCCATTATGCATATCCATGTCATTGATCATCCGCTGATCCAGCACAAGCTGACCATTATGAGAAAGAAAGAAACCAGCTCCGGCGAGTTCCGCCGTCTGCTGCAGGAAATCACACTCCTGATGGGCTATGAGCTCACCCGCGATCTGCCGCTCGAAGATGTCGCCATCGAGACACCGCTCGAAAAAGCGACAGGGAAACAGGTCGCCGGCAAGAAGCTCGGCATCGTCCCGATCCTGCGCGCCGGCTTCGGCATGGTGGAAGGCCTCACCGAACTCATGCCGTCTGCCCGCATCGGCGTCATCGGCCTCTACCGCGATCCCGTCACCGCCAAGCCGATCGAATACTACTGCAAGCTGCCGGATGTGGAAAATCGCGACTTCATCCTTGTCGATCCGATGCTCGCTACCGGAGGCAGCGCCGTCGCAGCCATCGACATGATGAAAGAAAAAGGCGTCAAGAATATCAAATTCATGTGCCTCGTCGCTGCCCCTGAAGGTGTCGAGGTCGTGAATCAGGCGCATCCGGACGTTCCGATCTATACCGCCTCCCTCGACCGTCAGCTGAACGAAAAGAAATACATCCTCCCGGGTCTTGGCGATGCCGGCGACCGCATCTTCGGGACGAAGTAAGAAGGTTTAAGGTTTAAAGGTTCAGGGTTCAGGGCTCCCCTTGATTGTAAATGAAAGCTCTGCTCGAATGAGGAATTAGGAATGAAGGTGGCGGCTTCGCCGCAAGTATATATGAGGCGATGCCCGAAAGTAGTATTCAAGTCACTAGTCACTTGAGACTCCTAATCCCTAGCCACTCATCCCTAGCTACTCATCCCTAGCTACTCATCCCTGCTTTCAAACTTCAGAGTTCAGGGTTGTTGCGGCGGCTTCGCCGCAAGTATATATGAGGCGATGCCCAAAAACCGTTTTTATTCCATCTGCATCCAAAAAGCCGCAGAGCGAATCTGTTGATTCGCTCTGCGGCTTTTTACATGGAAGCGAGGATGAAAACGGCAAGTGGGCATCGTCATTTAAAATTGCAGCGAAGCCGCTACCACACCCCTTAAGTTTGAAAGCAGGGATGAGGAATGGGGGCAACAACATTTTTCTCGTATCGTACCCCCTTTCCTACGGAAAGGGGGGGCAGGGGGGATAGGAAGACAAATGACACAGCAGTCAGTCCCTTCATTTGAGGCTAACTATGTTTGTTTGACTACGTTTTCCGTTCTGCACATGCCGTAGTCAGTCCCGTACCTGCTGACCAGCTGCCTGCACACTTTCCCCCTATCCCCCGCCCTGCGGGCGGCCCCTTCCCAAGAGGAAGGGGCTTTGCGATGCGTGATGACCCGTTTCTAAAAATTCGCGGCGCTTCTGATTTTTATGCGCCGCACCACAACCCTGAACCCTGAACCTTGAGCCCTGAACCCTCTTTCGCGCCATCAAAGGGCGCCCCGCCCACGGGCTTCCTCTTCTATCCCATCCGTTCTACGACATCCTTCGCCCAGTCGCGATCGATATAGAGATCATTCCTTGTCGCAGCATCGAGGCGTTCATACGCGCTGTCATAGATGGCCTTGTACAGGGATTCATCAAATTCCATCGATGCCACCATCTCTCCCGCTCTGCGGAAGAGGAAGCCGTGCACGCCGTCGTCATTGGTCGCAAAATAGATCTCATCGATCTTCTTATCCTTGTAGTGCGCCTCGACATTGTCCCACACGGAGCTCTTGATGATCTCCACGATCCGGTCATCGAAGCCCGCATCGAGGATGAGGAGCTTTTCCTTGAATGCATTGTAGGAACGGACGATGCGTTTCCGATAGCCGTCGAAGGCATTCCCCCGCTGGTCCAAGATCTGCGCCATCTCCGATGCATCCTCGCCATCTGCGCTGACGTAGATCAGCACCTTATCCTCCTGCTGATGATAGAGAAAATTGTAATTCAAAAGCGCTGACGCGCCGCACTCCGGGCAGTGGAAACGGAAGGCCTCGTCATTTCTGACCTTCTCCTTCATCTCCGGATTCTCCATCGTATTGATGCTGTCCCATACGAGGAAAGACGTCTTCTTCCCGCATTTCGGACAGGTGATCTCCTGCATAGCACTCTGTGACATAATTGGCCTCCTGTAATTGAATCTCTATTCATTATAACAGGGGACCTGCACCTTGGGAAGAAATAGTGAGAAATCAAAACGCAGCGAAGAAAGCAAGGCGGCAAGACACTTTCTGAGGAAACACCGCCCATCACCTCACGCTCGCGATCTCCCCCGCGATCGCGGAAGCCGCAGCGACTTCCGGATTCACGAGATAGGCCTTCGCACGCGGTGAACCGAAGCGGCCGAGGAAATTGCGGTTATTCGTACCGAGCATGACCTCGCCCTCCCCCATGAGCGCCATGGTCCTGCCCTCGCAGAAAGAGCAGTAGGGCGGCGTCACCAGCGCGCCCGCTCGCACAAGGTCCTGGATGTAGCCACGCCGCATAGCCTCTTCCATGATGGCATTCGAAGCCGGCGTCACCACACATTTCACATAAGGATCGACCTTCTTTCCGCGAAGAATGCCGGCAGCGATCGCGAGATCCTCCAGTCTTCCATTCGTGCACGAACCGATACAGACCTGTGTGATCTTCGTCCCTAAGACCTCACGCACAGGCCGGATATTGTCCACATAGGGCGGGCAGGCACAGACAGGCACGAGCTCCTCGGCACGATACGTGAGCGTCCTCTCATAGGAGGCCCCCTCATCAGGCTTCACCCAGTCGATTTCTTCGAGCTTCTCCCCGCAGTAGGCTGCCGTTTTCTCATCCGCAGGGAAGAGCCCCACCTTCGCACCGCACTCGACCACCATATTGGCTATGGTGAGACGCGAGTCGATGGAAAGAGAAGAGATCGCACTCCCTGTAAATTCGAGAGACCTGTACGTCCCGCCCGCTGCTTTGAGATCCCCCAAGACACGGAGAATGATATCCTTCGCATAGACATGCGGCGGCAGCGTCCCCTCTATCTTTATGTGGATCGAAGCTGGTACCCTGAGCCATAGCTCACCCGTCCCCCAAAGATACGCCATCTCCGTATAGCCGATACCGGTAGAGAAGCACCCCACTGCACCATAGGTCGTCGTATGCGAGTCCGTGCAGAGGATGATCCGCCCCGGCTTCGCATAGCCCATCTCCGGAATGAGCTGGTGACAGATGCCGCCCGTCGGATGGAAATCAGCAATGCCGTAGGTCTCACAAAGCCTGTACCCGTAGGAAAGACTTCTCGGATCAGAAGGCAGACAAGCCGGCTGCAAATGATCGTGAAAGATCACCAGCCGCTCCGGGTATCTGACAGATGAGAAATTCATTTCCTGCAGCCTTTTATATAATTTTTCCGTATAAATGTCATGGCAGACCGCATAGTCCGGACGGACCACGACCAGATCACCGGGCTTCAGATCCGAAAGACCTGTGTGGCGCATCAATATTTTTTCCGCCATCGTATGGGGAGTAGCAGTATGTTTCATTCGTTTGTCCTTTGGTAGTAGGTGTGGGGCATGCCGTCCCTTGATCGCGTGCGAAAGCTCTGCACGAATGAGAAATTAAAATCAGAAATGAAGGTGACGGCTTCGCCGCCGAAAAAGGAAACCAACCCCGCCTCGCTGCGCTCGTCAGCCCCTTCCAAAGGAAGGGGCTCGCGTGGATCCTCCCTCCTTCCTCTGGAAGGAAGACCCCGAAGGGGCGGAGGTTGGATGGGGATAGCGGTATTTCCGTATCACAGCCTTCCCCGCGTGGGGAAGGTGGCGAGCGGAGCGAGCCGGATAGGGTTCTAGCGGTATGAAAGAGAGCGAGGAAATGCGTCTCAAGTCGACGATATACGAAAGCACCCTATCCACCGCTGACGCGGTCCCCCTTCCCCAATGGGGAAGGCAACGAAACGAGGATGCCGCTTTGCCTCTTACTTTCTTAGTCTAATGTCTGACATCCGGCATCCCACCCACACTCTTCACCAGTCCGCCTGCCATGATGAGGCGGTAGAGATTCTCCGGCATCCGGGGGATGGGGTAGCGTTTCCCCTGATGCAGGATACAATCATTGATGATGACCTTCAGCGTATCCCCCTCGCGCACATGATCCGGAAGCGCCGGACACTCGATGAGCAGCACCCCGTTATTGATCGCATTGCGGAAGAAAATGCGGGCGAAAGATTTCGCGATGATGCAGCGGATTCCGGAAGTCGCGATGACCTCCGCCGCCTGCTCCCGCGATGAACCGCAGCCGAAATTGCTTCCTGCGACGAGGATATCCCCCTCGCGGATTTCCCGAGCCAGCTCCGGGCGAAGCGGCTCAAACATGTGCCGCTTCACCTCCTCCCACGACGCATACGAAAGATGCTGCGTCGGGATGATGATATCCGTATCGATGTCATCACCGAATTTCCATACGCGCCCCGTAAGCGTCTGGGAAGACGGCACACGCATTTCCGCCCGCTTCGCTTCTCTCACAGGCAGCTCCCGCTTCGGTGAAGACATCCCCCTTCCTGTACTTCCATCCGGCATCCCCGAGAACGCCGCCTCCGCTGCGACCCTCGTCGAAGAGAGGAATACCGCGCCGCCCGCATAGCCCGCTTCATTGTGGATATCATTGGAGATCATCCGCTCTGCCGCCCCGATGCGTGCCTCATAGTCCGGCGTCGCACACTGGCTCAGCACCAAACCGCCCGCCTCCATGATAGCCGAAAGAAACCCGAGGCTCGCCGCCTCTTCATACACCTCAGCCGATGCCGGTGCTGCGCTGAGACGTACACCGCGTGCGATGCGCTTCCCCCTGAGCGCCTTTGCGAGGATCTCCATATCCTTCAGAAAACCGCCATACGCACCGCCCACGAAAACCGCCTGCACACCGGAAGAGAGCCGCTCCTCCGTGACACGCCCATCTGGCAGCAAAAGCGAAGGCTTCACCTCCGCAAGGTCTATCACCCGCTCACCCGCTCCGGAGAACGGCCGAAACAGAGCCGAGCGCACCCCCAGCTTCTGCATCATCCCGCAAAGGACCATCCTCTCTTCCAGAGAGAAATCCCCTCCGCAAAACACCAGCACCGTATCTGCTGTCACCCGCCCTGCCAGACGGGAAATGAGCATGCGCCCCACATCGCTCACATCCACATCAGATGCCATCTTCCCCACGAAAGAAATCCGAAGCGGCCGGCTCTCCCGATCCATCCATGCATCCGATGCCAGCGCCTTCGCCATCTCCTGCCGCGACAGGCAAAGCCCCAGCGCCCCTTTCGCGCCCACCATCAGCACATCCGGATCACAGGCGAGTACCACATCCCCCGCCTGCGACCGCGCCGCAGCCTCATGCACCGCCATCCCCCGCCCGTAAGCAAAGGAAAGCCCCTGCCGCCGCGCCTGCTCCATCAGCTGACGCTGCAGGAGCGACTCCTCCGGCGTATTCGGCGGCACCTTGTGATCGATACGCACCAGCACCTTCTCCGGCGCTTTCACCACGCCCGCCATCTCCAGCACACCATCCGCAAAAGGATGATTCAGCACATAAAGCGACGGCGCGCCCGTCGGCATGTTCCCATCGATCGACTCCTCCATCCTATCCCATCCTTTCGTTTTCACTCCATTATACCATGACTGCCCGCCAGACACGCATCATCTAGCGTGGTCCGTGCATGTGAAGCATCCCGCTCCTCGTATCCCCCCTCTCTTTCATACCGCTAGTACCCTATCCGGCTCGCTCCGCTCGCCACCTTCCCCTCGAGGGGAAGGCTATTAAGTTAAGCGGCAGAACGTTCTTGGCTCCCCATCGGGGGAGCTGCCCGAAGGGCTGAGGGGGCT
>UQRR01000108.1 GCA_900543455.1 uncultured Dialister sp. | reverse complement strand
TCGCGTCAGATGATTCCTTGCTCTGTATAAAAATCCAAGAATGAAATCTGACAACGATTTAATCAGTGTTTCCCTAGTTAGGAGTGAGGAGTTAGGGGTGAGGAGTGGTGGTGCGGCGCATAAAAATATGGAAGCGCCGCGAAGTATAAATAGGGCGATGCCCCCGAAGATGGCATTTTAGTCACCAGTCACTAGTCGCCAGTCACTAAACTCTTACATATTGTAAAATTTTTTTCCCTCTCTTTTTTCTTGGAATGCTTTATGCTAGAATAATACGGTTATGTAAAAAGAGAAAAGTGTTATGTGGATACTTTTTCATTGGATACCCGATTTCGATAGAGTGGTTGCAAGAGTAAAGGAAGATGGAAGCTTATGGGTCATATTTCTGTAATAGGCAGCTGTAATATGGATATCACTGTCGAGGCGGACAGAAGGCCGCAGGCGGGTGAGACTGTGATGGGCAACCGCCTGATCGTTTCTCCTGGCGGCAAGGGTGCAAATCAGGCTGTCGCGGCATCGCGCTTGGGGGCTACCGTGTACATGATCGGCTGTGTGGGCGATGATGCCTATGGGACGCTCATGAAAGAGGCGCTGGAAGGAAGCGGCGTGAAGACAGACTATGTGGAGACGCTCTCCGGCATCACGACAGGCACGGCACATATCACGCTGGCGGAAGGGGATAACAGTATCATCGTCATCAAAGGGGCGAATGACAAGGTCAGCCGCGAGATGATCGATAAGGACTGGGACGTGATTTCTTCCTCGGCGCTCGTCATGCTGCAGCATGAGATCCCGATGGATACGATCGGCTATATCATTGACCGCTGTTTTGAGGCAGGCGTTCCTGTGATGCTGAATCCGGCACCGTACACAGATATCCCGAAGGAATGGGTCAGGAAAGTGACCTATCTCACGCCGAATGAACATGAAGCGGCACTGATGTTTGACGGGATGGATCGGGATAAGATCCTGATTTCCGAAGCCGGCAAGGTCATCATGACTGTCGGCAAAGACGGTGTGGTCTATGGCGAAGCGGGCAAGGTCGTCAAGGTCGCCGGCTTCACGGTGCCGGTCGTCGATACGACGGGGGCAGGCGATACCTTCAATGGGGCATTTGCGGCGGCGCGCTGTGAAGGCATGGGCATCCAGGAAGCCATCCGTTTTGCGAATGCGGCGGCGGCACTGTCTGTCGGAAAAATCGGTGCTCAGGGTGGTATGCCATGGCGCAAAGAAGTGGAGGAGATGCTCTCATGCAGAAAATAGGGATTTTGAACAGCAATATTGCCAAGGTTTTAGCAGACCTCGGTCACACAGATAAGATCTGTGTCGGAGACTGCGGTCTTCCGGTGCCATCCGGTACGCCGAAGATCGACCTCGCACTCCGCCTGGGTGAGCCGAAATTCATCGAAGTCGTGAAGGAAATGGCGAAGTACATGGAGATCCAGAAGGTCTATATCGCACCGGAGACGGAAACGGAGAATCCGGAGCAGTGGAAAGCGCTCCACGAAGTGTTCCCACAGGACACGGTGGAATGGGTCATGCTGGACAGCCATGAAGAGCTGAAGGCGTGGGAAAAAGACTGCAAAGCCGTCATCCGCACGGGCGAAATCACTCCGTATTCGAATATCATTCTCGAGTCCGGCGTCATCTTCTAAGAGGGGTAGTACATGGATATCAATATGATCGGGATTTGCAAAGCCTTCGGGACAAATAAGGTCTTAGGCGGGGTGAATCTCCACATCCGTCCTGGCGAAGTCCACGCACTGATGGGGGAGAATGGCGCAGGCAAATCCACATTAATGAATATTTTGACGGGCATCCATAAAGCGGATGCGGGCACCATTCTGGTGGATGGCAAGGAAGTGACTTTCCGCAATAATAAAGATGCGGAAGAGCACGGGATCGCTTTCATTCATCAGGAGCTGAATATCTGGCCGAATCTGTCTATTCTGGAGAATCTTTTCCTGATGAATCAGCCGAAAACGGCTTTTGGCTTCATTGATTTCAAAAAGATGCGGCAGATGGCAGAAGAAAAGTGTCAGGAAATGGGCATCACGCTGCCGCTCGATGAAATCGCAGGGGAATGCTCTGTCGGACAGCAGCAGATGACAGAAATCACACGAAACCTGATGCTCGATGCGAAGACGGTCATCATGGATGAACCGACGGCCGCTTTGACGGAGCGTGAGACTGACAGCCTTTTCGAAGTCATGAGAAAGCTGAAAGCGAAGGGTGTCTCCATCATCTATATTTCTCATCGTATGGAAGAGGTATTCAATAACTGTGATACCATCACTGTCATGCGTGACGGGCAGACCATCAGCAGCCGCCCGACAGAAGAAACGAATATGGACCAGATCGTCGGCGATATGGTCGGCCGCGTGATGAGCGAGTACTATCCGGCGCGTACGAATGTACCCGGTGATGAAGTATTCAAGGTCGAAGATTTCTCGCAGCCGGGCGTCTTCGAGCACATCTCCTTCTCTGTCAGAAAAGGAGAGATCCTGGGCGTAGCCGGTCTCATGGGCGCTGGCCGCACGGAAATTATGAGAGCGATCTTCGGCGTGGATCCGCACAAGGAAGGCAGGCTCTACCTCTCCGGCAAGGAGATCAAGATCAAAAAGCCGCTCGATGCCATCAAGCTCGGCTTCGGCTTCATTACAGAGAACCGTAAGACAGAAGGGCTCATTCTGGATTTTTCGATCAAGAAAAATATCGCACTCCCCAGTGTGAATGCCCTCGCCAAGAGCGGCGTCATCAATGACAAGGAAGAATTTGGCTTCGCAGATACATTATCGCACAAGCTCGGCGTCAAGACGCAGACCATCGAGCTTCCGGCGAGCGCGCTTTCCGGCGGCAACCAGCAGAAGGTCGTCATCGCGAAGTGGGTGGGCATGCATCCGAAGCTGCTCATTCTGGATGAACCGACCCGCGGCATCGATATCGGTGCGAAAAAGGATATCTATGACCTGATGAATGAACTGACCGCCCAAGGCGTATCCATCATCATGGTTTCTTCTGAACTGCCGGAAGTCATCGGCATGAGCGACCGTATCATGGTCATCCACGAAGGACATCTGGCTGGCATCATCGATCATAAAGATGCGACACAGACACGTATTATGACATTGGCTACCGGAGGAGAGTAAGCATGAATTCCGAAAAAGTTAAAAATCTTGTGAGAGAAATGGGGCCGCTCATTGGCCTCATTGTCCTCTTTATCGTTATCGCGGCCTTGAATGACAGCTTCATCGATCCGTCGAACCTGAAAAATCTGGCTCGTCAGATCTCCATCAATGCGCTCATCGCCTTCGGTATGACCTTCGTCATCCTGACGGGAGGCATCGACCTCTCCGTCGGCTCGATCCTCGCGCTGTCTTCTGCGCTCATGGCGAGCATGATCGCCAAAGGGACGAATCCGGAGCTTGCGATCCTTTTCTCCGCTTTCATCGGTATCCTGCTCGGCGCGGTGAATGGTGTCATCATTTCCTACGGAAAAGTCGCTCCTTTCATCGCGACGCTCGCCACGATGACCATCTACCGCGGCGCGACGCTCGTCTATACGAATGGCAATCCGATCTCCGGCCTTTCGGATGATCCTTTCTTCACAGGCTTTGGCCAGGGTTTCATCATGGAAGTCCCCGTCCCTGCCATCGTGATGCTCATCGCCTTCCTGATTCTTTTCTTCATCCTGAAGAAGACGCCGCTTGGCCGTCAGACCTATGCGGTCGGCGGGAATGAAAAAGTTTCCTATATTTCCGGGATTAAGATTGACAGAATCAAGATTTTTGCGTATGCTTTGACTGGATGCCTTTGTGCTATCGCCGGCGCTATCCTGACTGCTCGCCTGAACAGTGCGCAGCCGACGGCCGGCATGGGCTATGAACTGGATGCTATCGCAGCTGTCGTCTTGGGCGGTACCTCGCTCGCAGGCGGCAAAGGCCGTATTTCCGGCACGCTCATCGGTGCTCTCATCATCGGTACTTTGAATAATGGTCTGAACATTTTGAATGTGTCCAGCTTCTATCAGCAGGTTGTCAAAGGCGTAGTTATTTTGCTTGCCGTCCTGATGGATCGCAAGAAGAACTAAGGAGGAAAACATTTTGTTTAAGAAAATCGCATTAACAGCTCTCATTGGCGCAGCACTCATCTCTGCTGCTGGTTGTGGCGGCTCTGATAAGAAAGCCGACTCTTCTGCTGCTTCCGGCGCGAAGAAAGTCACCATCGGTTTCTCTGTCTCCACGCAGAACAACCCATTCTTCGTCACCATGGCAAACAGCGTCAAAGCAGCTGCTGAAAAGGCTGGCGTGAATGTCAAGATCGTCGATGCACAGAATGATCCGGCCAAACAGTCCAATGATATCGCTGACCTGCTTCAGGGCAACATCAGCGTCCTCATCGTGAATCCGGTAGACTCCGCAGCAGTATCCAACTCTGTCCTCGCAGCAAACAAAGCCAAGATCCCGGTCATCACCATCGACCGTGCTTCTGACAAGGGCGAAGTCGCTGTACACATCGCTTCCAACAACATCAAGGGCGGTGAAATGGCAGCAGAATACATCGTTTCCAAACTCGGCGAAGGCACTCCGGTCGCTGAACTCGAAGGTATCCCGGGCGCATCCGCTTCCCGTGAACGCGGCCAGGGCTTCCATAACATCGCTGACAAGAAACTGAAAGTCCTCGCAAAGCAGAGTGCAAACTTCGACCGCAGCCAGGGCCTGACCGTTTCTGAAAATATCCTCCAGGCAAACCCGGATGTCAAAGCCATCTTCGCACAGAATGATGAAATGGCTCTCGGCGCTATCTCCGCTGCCAAAGCTGCCAACAAGCAGATCTTCATCATCGGCTTCGACGGCACTGATGACGGCGTGAAAGCAGTCAAAGACGGCACCATGGCAGCTACCATCGCGCAGCAGCCAGACAAGATGGGTGAAATTGGCGTCGATGCTGCTCTGAAGCTCGCTAAGGGCGAAAACGTCGAAAAGAATATCGCTGTCGATCTGAAACTGATCGAAAAGAAATAATTCATTTCATCTGACAACCTGAATAAAAACCGCAGCTTCGGCTGCGGTTTTTTAATGGGAGAAAGGGGAGACCCATAGGGCGTGCTGCCCCTTGATTGCAGTTGAAAGCTCTACTTGAATGAGGAATGATGGTGGCGGCTTCGCCTCGAATATATGGGCGATGCCCGAAAGAAGGATTCAAGTCACGAGTCACTTGAGCCCCCTAATCCCTAGCCACTAATCCCTAGACACTAGCCACTAATCCCTAGCCACTAATCCCTAGACACTAGTCACTAGTCACTAGTCACTAGTCACCAGTCACCAGTCTCCAGTCACTCAAGGGTCCTATTTTCCCATTGACGCCATCCCTGCTCATCCTTATAATAAATAAGATATGAATTTATAAGGTAAGGAATCGGATATGAATAACGACTATGCAAGCATTTTCTCTAGCATTTTAAGAGAGAATCAGATAAAGACAAATGAACCCATGAAGCGTCATACCACCTTTGGCATTGGCGGGCCGGCAGATTGTTTTCTGATGCCGGAAACGACAGAAGAAGTGTGCCTCATCACAAAGCTCGCACACAAGCATGAGGTGCCGCTTTTCGTGCTGGGCGGCGGGGCGAATCTGCTCGTCCGAGATAAAGGTATCCGCGGGGCGGTGGTATTCACAGGCCGTCTGCACCGCATGGAAAGGAAAGGAAATCTTCTGACGGTCGCGAGCGGAGTACCCACGGCAGCTGCTGCCAGAAAAGCTCTGGAGTATGGTCTCTCCGGAATGGAATTTGCCAGCGGCATTCCCGGCAGTATCGGCGGAGCTGCTTATATGAATGCAGGGGCGTATGGCGGAGAAATGGCGAAGATTATCGTTTCCGCCACCACCTGTGATGCGAAGGGGGATATCATTGTCCACTCCATCAAGGATATGGGCTATGGGTATCGCCACAGTCCCTTCATGCAGAACGGGGAAGTCATCCTCGATATCACCCTTTCATTAAAGCCGGGGAATCAAAAGGACATCGAATCGCTGATGAAGGATCTCAACCAGAGAAGAGCTACGAAGCAGCCCCTTGAAAAACGAAGCGCCGGATCCACCTTCAAGCGTCCCGATGGTCATTTTGTCGGACAGATGCTCGAAGAGCTGGGGCTCAAAGGATTTTCTGTGGGCGATGCACAGGTCAGCGAGAAACACGCCGGTTTCCTCATCAATAATGGCCGTGCCTCCTGCGAAGATATGCTCTCTCTCATCCATCAGGTGCAGCAGAAGGTCAAAGAAGCCTATGGTGTGGACCTGCATACCGAAGTCCAGATCGTAGGGGAAGAGTAAAAGGAGCTGTGAAGAAATGAGGATTCATTTCTTCACAGCTCCTTCTTTTGTGTCCTTTTTCACTCCAGGTAGTAA
>UQRR01000107.1 GCA_900543455.1 uncultured Dialister sp. | reverse complement strand
GTCGGTGTCGCAGCGGCGAAATCCGCGGCATGGGCACTCGGAAAACCGCTGATCGCAGTCAACCATATGGAAGGGCATATCTTTGCGAATCTTCTTCAGTATCCGGATCTGGAACCGCCATTCCTTGCGCTTGTCGTCTCCGGCGGCCACACGATGATCGTTATCGTGAAGGATTACAACACCTTTGAGCTTTTGGGACAGACGCGCGATGATGCAGCCGGAGAAGCCTTCGATAAGATCGCCCGTGTGATGGGCTATCCCTATCCGGGCGGCCCTCACATCGACCGTCTGGCACAGGAAGGAAATCCGGATGCCATCCATTTCCCGATGGGACTTGGGAAAGAGCACACCTATGATTTCTCCTTCAGCGGACTGAAATCAGCGGTCATCAATTACCTCAATACAGCCAAAATGAAGAAAGAAGAGGTCCGTCCAAAGGATGTGGCCGCCTCTTTCCAGAAAGCCGTCGTCGATGTACTGGTCGAGAAAGCCATGCGCGCCGTGGATGCGACAGGTCTTACGACCATCGCGCTGGCCGGCGGTGTCGCTGCCAACAGCGGCCTTCGCAAAGCCTTGAAAGCTGCCTGTGACAAGCGCGGCGTCCGCATGTGCCGTCCCGATCCCGTCCTCTGCACAGACAATGGGGCGATGATCGGCTGCCGTGCCTACTACATGGCGCAGGCAGGGGACTTTGCCCCGCTGACACTCAATGCAGATCCCCGTCTGCCATTTCTGGCGGATCAGGTGAAGCTGTAATTTTCGAAAGAAAAGAGGATGAAACGCGATGCAGACCCGAGGAATCGAAGTCAGCCAGCTCTATACTTTGGTCCGTGACACGACCGATCTGACTGGCGTACAGGCAAAAATCTTAGATCACATGCAGGTGGCTCTGCAGTGCGCTTCCGATATTTCCAAGAGCCAGGTCTACCTCTGTGCCCGCGGGAAGAATGAAGACATCTCCGTCATACTGACCGCCGTGAAGCCATCCTACACCCATGGCTCGACATTTTTCCATGCCGGAGACACCTTTCTGGTCGATGATCTCGCGATCGTCGACAATGTCTTCCAGACAGGGCGCAAGGTCGTCGGCAGGAAGGAACTGGATCAGGGGCGGGAAATCGCCGTCACAGCATATCCGATCGTCGACAATGCAGGGCGGCCTTTCGCCGTCGTCTGTTTTGCTTCTGCGTCCCTGTCCCAGCAGCAGGTGCTGACCGACACGGCCAATCTGGCTCTGCAGGTCCCCTTCGCCGGCAAGGACTACTACAGCATTCGGCCACAGGACGGCGTCATCATCCTCGATGCTGCCGGACGCATCATGTATGCGAATGACATGGCCGATGATCTCTATCTTGTGCTGGACAAGGAAGCGGTCGAGCAGCAGGGCATCATCGGACACACCATCGTCCACTTCCCCTTGGTCGACGAAGTCATGAAGACAGGCCGTCCCGCCTTCAGCGATGAAGTATCTGAAAATATGACGCTCTCCGCCTGGGGACTCCCGATCATTTCTGGAGGTCGGGTGATGCGGACGGTGCTCGTCCTGACCGACGTGACAGCGATCCGCGAAAAAGAACGGCAGATCCTTGTAAAGGACTCCGTCATCAAAGAAATACATCACCGCGTGAAAAACAGCCTGAATACCATTGCAGGGATGCTTCGCATGCAGGCGCGCCGCTCGAAAGACGAAGATACGAAAGAAGCACTGAAGAGAGCTGTCAGCCGTATCCTTGGGATTTCTCAAATTCACGACATTCTGGCGAACCAGAGCGGGGACCAGATTGATATGGATGTACTTCTCGATAAGATCTGCAAGCTCTCGGTCGACAGTCTCGCGCTTCGTCCCATCGATGTGGTGCGTGAAAAAGGAAAGCGACCTCTGATCGTGAATTCCGAAAAGGCCGTGCCGCTTGCCATCGCGACGAATGAACTCATTCACAATGCGATCGACCATGGATTTCATGAAATACCGCGCGGCACGCTGGTGGTCGGCACAGAGATCGATCATGGACGGTTGCATGTGTATATCAAAAATAACGGACACCCGCTGCCGGAAGATTTCGGTACAAAGACATTTGATCTGGGGCTTCAAATCGTCAGAAATCTCGCAGAAATCGAACTCAAGGGGGAGTTCAGCTTAAAAAATGAGGATTCTATGGTCGTGGCAGATATTTACTGCCCGCTCGCTTTGATGGAGGCATAAGAATGGCAGAAAAATATAGAATCGTCATAGCAGATGATGAAGCGCTCATCTGCATGGATTTACGGGAAATGCTCGAAGAAGCAGGTCACACGGTCGTTGGCGTCGGCTCGGACGGTGTGGAAGCCTTGGAACTTGTCAAAGAAAAAAAGCCGGACCTCGTCATTCTCGATGTGAAAATGCCGCGCCTTGACGGCATCCAGACAGCGAAGATGATCGCCCACGACAATGCGGCGCCCGTGGTCCTCCTGACGGCTTTCGGCGATGAAGACATCATCGAAAAGGCGAAGAAGTCCATGGTCTTCGGCTATGTCATGAAGCCTGTCGATGAGAGAAATCTGTTCCCCGCCATCCAGATCGCAGTGTCTCAGTTTAGGCAGAAGAGCGAGATCGTGGATCGGGTGAAGGACATGGAGCGTGAATTCGCCGCCAGAAAGATTATCGACCGCGCCAAAGGACTTCTGATGGACTACTACCATATCAGCGAAGAAGATGCCTACCGCCGTATGCAGCAGACCAGCATGAAGCGCGGGATCGCCCTCGCTGATGTGGCACAGAAGATCGTCAAGGAGATCATGGCGCGAAAGAATAAATAGCGATACATTCCAAGCCATCCATACCATTTTATGAGTTTCGAAAGGAGCGATTTTTATGAAGTACACATTTTTCGGACATGCCTGCTTCCGTCTGGACACCGGCAAGGAGAAGCTGCTTTTTGACCCCTTCCTCACGGGAAATGGAGATGCCGCCGTATCTCCGGATCGGGTGAAATGCGACTACATCCTGCTTTCCCATGCACACAGCGACCATTTCGGTGACTCCGTAGAAATCGCCCGCCGCACAGGCGCCACCGTCGTCGCCATTCCCGAAGTCATCGGTCTTTTCCCGAAGACAGTCTTGAACTTTGCACCGATGAATTTAGGCGGCCAGTACAAGACAGACTTCGCTACGATCAAAATGGTACAGGCGCTGCACAGCTGCGGCGTGCCGGGCGGTATCCCCTGCGGATTTATCATTTCTTTCAAAGATGGCCCGACCGTCTACTACGCAGGCGACACGGCGCTCTTTGGTGATATGAAGCTCTTCGGCGAGATGTATGATATCGACTATGCCATCCTTCCGATCGGGGATAACTACACGATGGGGCCAAAGGATGCGCTCCTTGCGGCGAAATTCCTGAAAGCGAAACATGTGATTCCCCTTCACTACAATACATGGCCCGTCATCGCGCAGGACCCGGCTGCGTTTGCGGAAAAAGGCAGGGAAGAGGGCATCGATGTCATTGTCGTGAAGCCCGGAGAAAGTATCGAGCTGTAGGCTGCCGGTGAAAATTACCGGCAGAAAAAAGAGGAAGGCGGATTCTATCCCGATGAGATGAGATCCGCTTTCCCCGGTATGAGGAGTATCCATGACAAATAAGGAAGAAAAATTCTGGGACGCCGTTCGTGCGTCTGAAAAAGACTGGCAGGCAGCTTCCGATCTTTTGACAGTCCTGTGGACAAAGAACATGTCGCCGGAGACATATAGCGCGTTCCTCGCTGCCTTTCGTCATAAGGCGGCGCTTCAAGAGGCGATGACGCTGAAACTTTCCAAGACATGGAAAGGAAGCCGACAGTCGTATGCGGCGGCTTTTCTGGCGGCAGCGAGGGAGGCTTTCGACGTGCTGAAAGAGATCGGACGCCATGCTCTGCTCAGACCTGACCTGCCCGTACCGGAAGAGATCCTTGCCCTTGTGGAGCTCTCCGGCGGGGCAGCCACGGAATGGCAGAAGATCCTCCGCTATATGGAAGATACGGAAGGAAACCGCTTGAAGATGGAAGCGCGCCTGCATCGCATCGCTGCCTATCAGGAGCGTGGGGATAAAGAGAGCTTTGCGCTTCTTCGTTTCCTGTACAGCGGAGAAGATGCCGTCGCTCTCATCTACTGGAAAGATGCCGTGACGGATCTCTCCCGTTTTCTCTCAGCCGTGAATCGGGAAGCAGAGCTTCTGCAGAAGCTCATCGAAGAGGCATAACGATGGCAGGGACACGGATTCCTTGACAAAGGGGAGCTCGTCCCTGTCACTTATCCCTTTTGGGCAGACAGTCCCTTTAATATTTCAAGTTTCGATGCTTCCCACTGGAAATTTCTCAAATATCATGTATAATAGAAGTACATGGAGGAAATGCCATGCAGCAGAGTTGTTCTGCTTGTCCAATTGATGATTATTTCCCTGATTATCAATTCGGCTGCGTCTGAATCATACTCCTCAATGATTCGTTCGCACAGGAAAGCGGCTTACGCCGCTTTTTTTGTTGCCCTTTTATGGTATAATTTGAAAAACATGCAGCAGATGTTTCCCTTGTTTTTTACTGCAAAAGGAGAGACCTATGACCAGACCAGTGCGCAATTACAAATGGAAGGATGGGAAAACGCTTTCCTTAGGAGACGTTTCCCTTGTCATGGGGATCCTGAACGTGACACCCGACTCCTTCTCTGACGGAGGCCTGTGGAACACAGAGAAGCAGGCGATGTCGCATATGAAAGATATGGTGACAGGCGGCGCTGCCATCATCGATGTCGGCGCCGAGTCGACAAGGCCGGGCCACACGGAGCTGACGGCGGAGGAAGAGACGGCGCGCCTCATGCAGTTTCTCCCCACGCTGCTTTCCGCATGCAGTGTTCCGATTTCTATCGACTCCTACCACTATGAAACGATGGAAAAAGCGCTGGCCGCCGGAGCGCACATCGTGAATGATGTCTGGGGCTTTCAGTACGATGACGGCAGCATGGCTCGCGTCGCCGCCGAATTTGCCGTCCCTGCCATCCTGATGCACAACCAGAATGGTACTGTGTACATGGGAGATATCATCTCCTCGATGAAGTCCTTCTTCGACCGGACACTTTCCATCGCGATCGCCGCCGGTGTGAAGGAAGAGAAAATCATCCTGGATCCGGGCATCGGCTTCGGAAAGACCGGCGAGCAGAATATGGAAGTGCTCGCCCGCCTGGAAGAACTCACACAGGCGTACCCGTATCCATGGCTTCTCGGCGTCAGCCGCAAGCGGTTCATCGGCACGATCCTTGACCTTCCGGCGGAAGAAAGAGACGAGGGGACAGCCGCCGTGAACCTTTGGGGCATCGAAAAGGGCTGTACCCTCTTCCGCGTCCATAATGTGAAGACGACAGCGAGAGAAGTGAAGATGTGGGATGCACTCAGAAAGCAGGCACACCTGTAGCATGGGGGAAGTGACGGTTGTCCGAAATGATCGTTGTGAGCATTCTCAATTAAAAGAGAGCGCTTTGGCGCTCTCTTTTAATTGAGAATGATAATACAGCATAGCTATTGAGAATCAAAAATGGTATTGAATTTGTAAAAGAAAGGAAGGAGTTAAAGAAAAACCAGAAAGTATATGTCAATGGTCATGGGGCCGGACAAGTAACAGAAGTGAATAACAAAGGAATTGTGACTATGTTATTCCAAACGGAAATGAAAGGAACCTATGAAAAGACCATGAAAAAAATAATAAACAACCAAATTGATACCATGGACTATTCTAAACTCCATAGCTAAACTATGGAGTGTGAGATATAATAAAACCAACAAGGAACAAAATATTATTTAAAGAAGAAAGAGGGAATGTAACGTGGACAACGATGTAAAACAGGTAAAAAATGAACAGAAAGAAAATGAAGAAGCGAAATGGCCGGAATTTATCAATATAGATTTTTCGGCAGATGGATCAGAAAAAATCGAAGAATATGCAAAAAAAATGATGGACCTTGCACTTGTTGAAAAAGAACGCTTCGAAAGAGAAGGCAAGGGTAAAATCAAAGAAATTGATGTCATTGATGAAGAACAGATTGCAGAATTTATTGAAAACATGTCGGAAGACAATAATCATACGCTTGTGGACAAAATCATTGAATTGTTCCATCCAATTGGACACCTGGCTGATGACTACAGAAAAACAGTAAGACTTGGAAACATGCAAAGCGTACTGTTTTTAATTAAAAATCTTGACTATTATGATGCTAACGAACGCTTAAAAGAGAAGTTTGAAGAAACAGAAAAAGCAATGGAAGAAAGAAAAAAGAAGTTCATCGAAGAACACGGTGAAGAAGCCTGGTTAGAAGAAGAAAGAAAACGCAAGGAGTTCTGGCAGCGCCTCAATGCCCATCGAAAGGCAGAGAAGGAAATGTGGGAACGAGAAAGAAGAGAAAAAAATAAAAATTTCTAAAAACGAAAGCCCCCGTGAAATGTTGATCAGCCCCTGTCAAGGTAGACATGGCAAATATCTAAAAAATTACTGCCGTAAATTCCATGTTGGTGTTTTAGCA
>UQRR01000106.1 GCA_900543455.1 uncultured Dialister sp. | reverse complement strand
ATAAGTTGTGATATACTGTTCATGCGAGATACTCCTTTGATAAAGGTTTCTTTTGACGAATTAACTATATCACAAGGATATCTCGCTTTTCATGTTTTCAATGTGTAACACATGTATTGTAATCCTACAACGCGCTATGGACAGGTTTTCCATGCCCTCTTGACAATGCCCCTCTTTCTGCCCTATAATAGTCCACATAAACACATGCGAGGATCAGGAGTAAGCTGGACTTGGATATCACAGAGAGCCGGATAAGGTGGGAACCGGTATGGAAAAGTAGCGTGTCACCTGAGAGCACTTCGTTGAAATCAGTAAGCGAAGCGTTGGTCCGCGTTAAGGATAAGCCTGAAGTATAATGCAAGGTGGTACCGCGTATGACGCCCTTGTCCGTAAGGACAGGGGCTTTTCTTTTTGCGACACCCGCATGATGGACGGCGGAGTGAGAAACAGGAGTGGTACCGCGCTGATGCGCCTCCCTGACCGAAAGGTCGGGGAGGCTTTTTTAGATGCGAATGAGAAGCGAGGAATGCTGGAGCGGCGCCAGATCCTTCGACTCAGTTCTCACTGTTCCGCCTTTACATGATCGAACATCCGGCATTTCACTCCGCTCAGGATGACGAAATGCGCCGCGGAGTTTTGATAGCGCTTCGTGCCGTCGTCAGAGGGGCGCAAGCGAGAAATCTCTATGGCAGAACGCTCATCGCCTGATGTGAGACAGCACCAATACATCGTTTTATCTCGGTGCATACACGCTGATTTCCCGCAGGACAGTAGAGATCCCTCGGCTGCGCTCGGGATGACGATGCTGGAGAATCCTAACCACCAGTCATTCCTAATTCCTAGCCACTAGCTACAAATTCAAGGAGGAACCCATTATGAAAATCATGAAAACTGCCACTGAAAAACGTATCGCTTTCCGCGAAAATCTGAAATCCGGACACATTATGATCGCCCCGGGCGTCGGTGATGCGCTGGGCGCGAAGATCGCAGAGATGGCGGGCATTCCGGCCCTTGCGATGGGCGGATACTCCGTCTCGGCTTCCCGTCTCGGACAGCCGGATGTCGGCCTTCTTTCCTGTACGGAAATGGCAGAGCAGCTGACCGGCATCTGCAACGCGGTCAATATTCCGATCATCGCTGACGGGGATACCGGCTACGGCAATGCGCTCAATATCATCCGCACAGAGCGGATGTTCGAGCAGGCGGGTGCTGCCTGCATCTTTTTCGAAGACCAAGCATGGCCGAAACGCTGCGGTCACATGGACGGCAAGCAGGTCATCACTGCGGAAGAACATGCACAGAAGATCCGCGCTGCTGTCGATGCCCGTTTCGATAAGGAGACGATGATCATGTCCCGCACGGACAGCCGCGCGGTCTACGGCATTGATGATGCCATCGAAAGAAGCAAGCGCTATGCGGATGCGGGCGCAGAGATCTGCTTCGCTGACGGCATTGGCAGCCGTGAAGAGCTGGAAAAATTTGCAAGAGGCCTCGAAGGAAGCGGTGCATACCTCGTGGCGAATATGATCGAAGGCGGCAAGACACCGCTCATCCCTGCCAAAGAGCTTGAGGAAATGGGATACTCCGTCGTTTTCTGGGCATGCAGTGCAGTCTATGCGATTTCCAAGACGCTCTATGATCTTTTCAGCAACCTGAAAGAAAAAGGCACGACCGAAGACCACCTGAAGGATATGATCGAATTCGGACACTTCAACAGCATCATCGGCCTCGATACATACAAAGAACTCGAACGTAAATACAAAGTCGACAGAGACGACTGAATGGAGCAGAATCAGTGACTGGTGACTGGTGACTGGTGACTGGTGACTGGTGACTGGTCGCTCATTCCCACTTGAAGGTTCAAAGGTTCAACGGGGAAGGTGGCGGCTACGCCGCAGTATAAAGAAAGGCGATGCCCGAAGGCGGTATTCAAGTCACTAGTCACTAGTCACAAGTCACTTGACACACCTAATCCCTAGCCACTAATCCCAAGTCCCTAATTCTCATTTTCTTTTCCCTCTTCCCAAAAATTTAATTATGACCTATAATATCTGTAATGAATCGATAGGCATAAAAGTTTAGGGAATGAGGGATTTTTATTTCCTCTCTTCTAGAAAGAAGGATGGATATGACATCAGGGAAGGAAGACTACTTAAAGGCCATTTACATCATCAGCGAAAGCCATGATCTGGTGACAAATAAGGAGCTCTCCGAGATGCTTCATGTATCGCCGCCATCTGTCAGCGAAATGATCGCAAAGCTGCAGAAGCAGGGCTACGTGGATTACACGGCCTACAAAGGCAGCCGGATGACGAAGAAGGGGCGTAAAGAAGCCGGACGTCTCATGCGGTATCATGCGCTGTGGGAGGTTTTCCTTGTGAAGTGTCTGGATTTCTCATGGAGCGGAGCGCATGAGCTGGCAGAAGGCCTCGAGCACCAGACGAATGATGAACTTTGCAACAAGCTCGATGCGTATCTGGGAAATCCGGATCACTGCCCGCACGGGGATCCGATCCCGCGTGTGGACGGCAGCCGCAGCGGCATCACGAGCCGCGCCCTTGCTGAGCTGGAGGAAGGCGAGAAGACCCATGTGCGCCGCGTCATGGAAGACTACAGCCTGATGGACTATATCCAGAGCAAGGGAATCGAGATCGATATGCCAGTCACCATCCTTGAGAAGGAGCCTTACGAAGGGCCGATCCTTCTCGAGACGCCGAATGGAAATACGTCTCTCAGCTATAAAGCTGCACAGCAGATTTTTGTAGATGATGAGGAAGAGGAAGAAGAATAAAAAAGCAGCCCCTGCGTATCGCAAGGGGCTGCTTTTTTTATTGGGAAAATGGAAAAGGTCAAAAGAGGGGGCGTCTGAGACTGGGAAACATCAGATATTAGAAGTCAGATGTCAGATGTCAGATATCTGATGGCTCCTAGTCTTTTAGTCTAATCACCAGTCACCAGTCACCAGTCACCAGTCACTAGTCACTAGTCACCAGTCACCAGTCACTCTATTTCACAAACCGCATGGCCTCAGCCATGCGCTCGGGGAGCGCTTGACCGAAGAGACGCTCCATGGCTTCGCGGCGGACGAGCCAGATGCGGCCGGATTTCCTGCGATCGCCTTCGTGCATGCGAGCGGCGGCATGGCCGGCACCGCCGGCAGCACTTCGGACGACGCCGCTGTCGCGGTTCCAGATGTGGGCAGCTTCGACTGTGGAGAAGACGAGGAGAAGGGGATTGATGGGATAGGATACCGTTTCCTTTCCTTCGTAGACACGAAGCGCGGCATTTCTTGTGAGAAGCCATGTGTTTCCGGAGCGGCGCGTCTCAGAGAGTGAGAAGACGGCACCTTCACCGGCGTGTTCGCAGTCCCACTGGACGCGTTTCGCGTCGAGCGAGTAGAGTTTCGCTGTCTCCTGCGGCGTCAGCACTTCTTCCAAGGGGTCGAAGGACAGGGAAAACATATCCATCGCGCCGAGGTCGGCTTCGTAGAGGGCAGCGGGGAAGACGGTGATGCCCTCCTTCGATGCAGCGAGCGCGGTGCCGGCCGGAAGCCTTCGGCCTTCGAGGAATGCGCGGTAGATGGCGATGCTCTGCATCTGGGAAGAGATGCCGGAGTGGATCCAACCGGCAGGACCGAAGGAGACAGGGACGCCTCGCCCCTCGGGGAGCGGCGGGAGTGTATTCATCAGGAAAAGATGAGGGCCTGACACAAGGAAACAGCCTTCCGTGGGAAGGCTGCCTGTCAGGAAAGCGGCGTAGCACGCTTCGGCAGCGGCTACGGAAAGATCAGATGTATAAATGCGTGGCATGGATGGGATACCTCGGGGAATGGGAGTTGGGGTTCAGGGTTTAAGAAAATTAGGAATTAGGAATTAGGAATGAGGAATGAAGGTGGCGGCTTCGCCGCCTTTTTAGAAGATGGTATTCTCGTATCGTAGCCTTCCCTTCTAGGGGAAGGCTTATATGGTAGCGGCTTTGCCGCTTTTTTATTGGGCGATGCCCGAAAGTGGTATTCAATTCACCAGTCACTAGTCACTTCCATGATACGGGTAGGCCCTTGGAGAAGGGCCGCGCCAAAGGCGCAGGATGGATATGCCCCGCAGGGGCATCCTTCTGCGCAGCGGATAACGCACTATTGGCGGGAATCGTTTTTCTTGTATCATTTTTATCCCGCTATGGGGATCCATCCTCCGCCTTCGGCGCGCCCCCTCTCTAGGGGGCTGCTCAGATGAGCGGAAAACCTTTATTCTCAAACCTTAAACCGCTTTTTCCAAACAACTAATAACAAACAATGCCCTGCTTTCAAACTTGTGGTGGCGGCTTCGCCGCAAAGCATAAATAGTGGCGATGCCATGAGCTGGCATGCCAGTCACTAGTCACCAGTCACTAGTCATTTCAACCTTCCTGCATCGACTTCACCTTTGATGTACTGGTGGACTTTATCCATCGGAGTGTCGGGGAGGATAGGGGCGCGCTCAGTGGAGCCTCGTCCGTGATTTTTTATTTTACCATCAAAATCATATTCTGTCATGGAGAGGGTCTGAACCTTTTTATTCGGCACGTCCATGCGGACATGATAGATGACTTGCGAGAAGTCCTGATCTTTCCAAGGGTAGGCGATGCGGAGGAAAAAGGTGGCGTAGCCATTCTTATAGCGGAGGGTCTGCTTCTCGATGTCATAGGTGCTGCCGTGAAATTTCACGCCGCTTTCTTTGAAGAGAGGGAGCCACTGGGGATTCGTGAAATGGGGGATCGGCTGCTCGATGAAGTGGGTATACACATTCTTTCCGAAGGAATTGGGCAGGAGCGGGCTCCAGCTGTCGTCAGAAAAGAGGGTGCTTTCTTTGACGCTTCCGTCAGCGGCAAGGGTCTTCACCGCCGCGATGTGGTAGGTGCGGCGATCCTTGTCAAATTCCATGGTGGAAATGACAGACGTACCGTCCAGGGACAGCTTCAGGTCCATCGATGCGCGGACGCCGCTGTCGATGTAGGAGTCGGTGTCGACTTCGGCACTTTCGCTCGCAGGGAGCGGAATCCAGTTAGCGGCGCCTGCGGGAGAGAGGGTGCCTGCCATGAGTAAGAGGGCGGTCAAAATTTTTTTCATGATGGATGCTCCTTGAAAAATGGGGTTCAGGGTCAGCTCGTGGGGCGGAGTGCCCTTTGATTGCTTGCGAAAGAGGGGGAGCGGGTTCAACAGGTTCAGAAGGTTCAACGGTGGTGGTGCGGCGCATAAAAATATGGAAGCGCCGCGGAGGTTTGAAACTAGCGGTTTTCTCGTATCGCAAACCTAATCCCTAGCCACTAATCCCTAGCTACCAGTCACCAGTCACTAGTCACCAGCCGCTAGTTACCAGCCGCTATTTCAATCCTTTCACCACGCGCAAATCCTGCAGGGTGAGGAAGGGGCGGTAGGGCTGGCGGAGATAGAGCGCCATGGTGTAGACGAGGGCGGTGATGTGGGGGCAGTCCACGTGCATCATGTCCGAGAGGTCAAGGAGGCTCGTAAGGCCGCAGGGAAGGTCTTCGGTGATGTAGCGGCTCGCAAGCGTCGTCGGGCCTTTGACGCTTTGGTACGATGGATTTTCCGTGAGCGCTTCATAGAGCGTTCCGGCGCGGGTACCCCAGAAGGAATTCAGTGTGGCAAGAAGCGGTGCGAGTTCCAGGCCGAGGGCTTTTCCGATGGCGAGGCGCTCCTTGTCGCACTCTTCCATGAAGGCAGCGGTGCGCTTCGTGAGGGACGCACCGAAGAAATCAAAGTCTTCCCCGTTTTCGATGCGGGAGAGATTGAAGAGGCACTGTGTTACGTGGATGATGGGATTCGTCGCAGAGAGCGAGGTCGCGGCGGGTGAAGAGACGCGTGTCACCTTCGGCGCGAGTTTGTGCAGGAGCTCGCTCAACGGGGCTTCTTCCCCGATGGCGGAGTAGGCGATTTCTTCCTTCATGGCTTTGAAATGGAGTGAGGCGTGGTCGGAAGAGAGCGCAGCGATGAAAGGCATGTTTGCGGTCTCGCCGATGGTGATCGATACCGCCCCCTGTGCTTTCTGGAAGGCGCGGTAGGCCTTCACCGCGCCCCAGCAGCCGTTCAGGAAGAGCAGGCACTGCCCTTTTTTCATGTAGGGCATCACTTCCTCGGTGACCGCCTCGTGATCGCCCGCACGGGTGAAGACGAGAAGGATGTCGGCATCGCAGGCTTCTTCGAGCGAGCGTGCCATGGGCAGGTAGAGGGAGGTATTCACCTTGCCGCTGACAGTGAGCGGATGCGTCTCCCAGAGCTTCCGCTTCTCTTCATTTCTGACGTAGAGCGTGAAGGGAACGGAGATGAGATGCAGGTAGGCGGCGGCAGCGAGCCCCGTCGCTCCTGCACCGATGATGGAAATTTTCATAAGAAGTCCTCGATTCGATGGAGTATTATCCTCTATTATATATGTCTCGTGGCTGGGGTTCAAGGGAGGAGGTTGGCGTTCAGGGTTAGCCCCTTGGGCGGCTCCGTCCACTGATTATGAATGAAAGCTTTGCGCGAATGAGGAATTAGGAATG
>UQRR01000105.1 GCA_900543455.1 uncultured Dialister sp. | reverse complement strand
TGACTTAAATACCGCCTTCGGGCATCGCCACTATTTATACTCCGCGGCGCTTCTGCTTTTTATGCGCCGCACCACCATTCCTAATTCCTAATTCCTCATTCGCGCAAAGCTTTCATTCATAATCAGTGGACGGAACCGCCCAAGGGACTAACCCTGAACCAAATGAAAGCAAAGTAAAAAGGAGCTGTGAAGAAATGAGGATTCATTTCTTCACAGCTCCTTTGTTTACATGAGAGATCGTATGCATCATATGTATGCATCAGCGTAGAGCCTTTGATCGATAAGAGCCTATCCTCTCAAAACGAATGCCCGACGGGCGCTTCTGTCCGCGCAAAAGCGATAAGCCGCATTATCTGTTACTTTCCTCAACGAGCTTCATGATTTCTTCTTTCTTCTCTTCGAGGAGCGCCCGGTCGCCCATCGTCTCCATATTGAAACGGATGAGGGGCTCCGTATTCGATGGACGAAGATTGAAGCGCCAATTCTCAAACTCAAGCCCTACGCCATCCGTGGGATCGATGGCTAAGGCTTTCGGTGCATAGGCTGCCTTGACTGCAGCGAGGGTTTTCTCTACATTCTTGGCAGGCAGATTGATCTCTCCGCTCACAGGGAATTCGTTCTCCATTTCAGCGACCATTTCACCAAGGTGCCTGCCTGTCTCGCTCATGAGCTCTGTCACGATGAGCCAGGGGATCATCCCGGAGTCACAGTAAGAGAAGTCGCGGAAGAAATGATGGGCACTGTTCTCCGCGCCATAAATGCCGTGGACACGACGCATGGTTTCCTTCATGAAAGCATGTCCGCCCTTCGACTCGACCGGCACGCCGCCATAGAGACGGCAGATCTTTTCCGTATTCCAGAAGACGCGCGGATCGTGAATGATGATTTCTCCGGGATGCCTCTTAAGGAAATAAGATGCAAGCAGTCCCACCATGTAACAGCCTTCTACGAATTTCCCATTCTCATCGATGAAGAAACAGCGATCAAAGTCGCCATCCCACGCGATGCCGAGATCCGCTTTTTCTTCGAGCACCTTCTCCACGAGCGGCTTCTGGCACTCTTCGAGCATCGGATTCGACACACCATGGGGGAAACTGCCGTCCGGCTCCATATATAATTCTGTAAAAGTAAAGGGCAGGTGTTTCTTGAGCTCTGCAAAGGCGATATTGGCACAGCCATTTCCTGCATCCACCACAATGTGAAGCGGCTTCATCTTCGAGACATCCACAAAGGAGAGGATACAGTCGATGTAGTCCGAGAGGATCTGTTTCTCAAAGATCTTCCCTTTTTTCTCCGTCTCGGGAAAATCACCGGAGAATGCAAGGGCTTCGATGTCTTTCAGCCCCGTATCTGCACTGACAGGGATCCCCCCTTCGCGCACAAGTTTTAAGCCATTGTAATTTGATGGATTATGGCTCGCGGTAATCATGATGCCGCCGGAAAGTCCGTAGTGGAACGTACCGAAGTACATCATCTCCGTCCCGCATAGGCCGATGTCCATCACATCCGCGCCGCCATCCGTCAGACCGCGCATCACCGCTTTAGCGATAGCAGAAGAGCTCGGACGGATATCATAGCCGACACACATCGCCCGCGGATGGTAGAGCGCTGCATAGGCACGACCCACGCGATAGGCCAGGTCTTCGTTCACCTCCGCCCCCACGACGCCGCGAATATCATAGGCTTTGAAGCCTTCATGAGAAAGCTCTAATGGTTGCATGGTATTTTTTCCTTTTTGAAAAACTAAGGAGAATCCGATCCCGCGATCAGATCCCCATGTCCCTGAAATCATCAGTCAGTCATCTTCGAGACGTCTTTTCCCATCCGAGAGAGCACCTGCACGTATCCGTCGGCTCCGAATTTCAGGCAGCGCTTGACACGGGAAATCGTGGCAGTGCTCGCGCCCGTCGCTTCTTCGATGCGGTCATACTTATCTCCCGCTTCGAGCATGCGTGCCACTTCCAGCCGCTGCGACATGTCGCGCAGTTCATTGATCGTACAAAGGTCTTCAAAAAATTCATAGCACTCCTCTCTCGTCTTCAAAGTCAGAATGCCATCGAAAAGCTGATCCGTCAGCGGATTCACCAGTCTGTGATTCACACTCATTGATATATCCTCCTGTCATTGGGTAGTCATAGTATGTAATACTTTAGTATATTATAGCATTAGAGGCAAAGTGGTGCAAAGGGAAAATGGGGGGGAGTGGCTTGTGACTAGTGACTGGTGACTGGTGACTGGTGACTGGTGACTGGTGACTACATACCACCTTCGGGCATCGCCATTATTTATACTCCGCGGCGCTTCTATATTTTTATGCGCCGCACCACCACTCCTCACTCCTCACTCAAGGGAAAACTTTCGCACGCAATCATGGGGCAGCACGCCCCACGGGCTCCCCCTCCCCCCTATTGACTTTCTTTCTCATAAAGAGTACAATTCATTCAATCGGCCTTGCCGATGAATTTCATACAACTTTCATCATGAGTGGCGGAGGGACTGGCCCTTTGAAGCCACGGCAACCATCTTTATGAAACGGTGCCAATTCCAGCGAGTATATGCTCGAAAGATGATGCGACTTAAAGCTTTCATCTTCCGATGAAAGTTTTTTGTTTTTTATGAGGAGACTCCAATGATTGAACTCAAACATATAACGAAAGTATATGGCAATTTCAAAGCACTGGATGACGTCAGCCTCACCATCAAAGATGGTGAGATCTACGGTATCGTCGGACAGTCCGGTGCTGGGAAATCGACTCTGGTCCGCTGCATCAATATGCTTGAACCACCGACCACAGGCGAAGTCCTGATCAATGGCAAAGACATGATGAAGCTCTCCAAGGCGGAACTGCGCAGCGAGCGCAAAGGCATCGGCATGATTTTCCAGCATTTCAACCTGCTTTCCTCCCGCACGGTAGCAGGAAATATCGCATTCCCACTGGAGCTTGCCAACGTGCCGAAGGCGGAACAGAAGAAACGCATCGATGACATTCTCGAAATGGTCGGTCTCACCGAGTACAAGGATAAGTACCCCGCCCAGCTCTCCGGCGGACAGAAGCAGCGTGTCGGCATCGCCCGCGCCATCGTGTCCAATCCATCCGTACTTCTCTCCGATGAAGCGACCTCTGCGCTGGATCCGGAAACCGTCAAATCCATCCTGCAGCTGCTGAAAGATATCAATAAGAAACTCGGCATCACCATCATCATGATCACGCATCAGATGGAAGTCATCAAGGAAATCGCAGAACGTGTCGCTGTCATCGAACATGGACGCATTATCGAAGAGGGCTCCGTCGTCGACCTTTTCACCAATCCGCAGACCTCGACGCTGAAAAAATTCGTCGGCTCAGTCATGTCTTCGGAAGTACCGGAACAGCTCTCTCACATGGATATCCATGCCGATAAAGAGAATGCAGACGACCAGACCGTCCTCTCCCTCTCCTTCCGCGGCGACGTCGCGAATGAACCGATCATCGCCAATCTCATCAAAAAGTACAATCTGGACGTATCTATCCTGTACGGCTCCATCGACTACATCCAGAATGTATCCTTCGGCCGTCTCATTATCACCATCATTGGCGATGACAGCGATATGAAAGAAGCGCTCAGTCATCTGAAATCGTTACCTATCACAAGCGAGGTGCTCGGATATGTCTCCAGTCATTAGTAATCTTCTTCTCAAAAGTACGGCAGAAACCTTCTACATGCTCGGCGTTTCTGCCCTGATCGCCGCCGTCGTCGGCATTCCGCTGGGGATCCTCCTCGTCGTCACAGAAAAGAACGGCATCCTCGCCTGCCGCCTGCTCAATAAGCCGCTCGCCTTCGTCATCAATATGATCCGCTCCATCCCATTCATCATCCTGATGGTCGCGATCATTCCTCTCACCCGTCTCATCGCCGGCACCTCCATCGGCACCACCGCAGCCATCGTCCCACTGACCATCGCTGCGATCCCCTACACCGCCCGTATGGTCGAGACCTCCATCCGTGAAGTCCCCTTCGGCCTCATCGAAGCGGCTGAATCCATGGGTGCTTCCCCGTTCCAGATCATCAAGAAAGTCCTCATCCCGGAAGCCCTGCCTTCCATCATTGAGAATATCACTGTCGTCGTTGTCACCCTCATCGGTTCTTCTGCTATGGCAGGCACCATCGGCGGCGGCTTAGGCGACCTCGCCATCCGCTACGGCTACCAGCGTTTCCAGGCCGACGTCATGGTGGCTACCATCCTCGTCCTTATCGTCGTCGTCCAGCTCATCCAGTTTATCGGAAGCAATCTTGCGAAAAAGGCGAATAAGAAATAAGAAGGGTTCAGGGTTCGAACGCAGGTATGAGTGGCTGGTGACTTGTGACTGGTAGCTAGGGATTAGTGGCTAGGGATTAGGTTTGCGATACGAGAAACCCGCTAGTTTCAAACCTTCGCGGCGCTTCTATATTCTTATGCGCCGCACCACCATTTCGCATTTCTCATTTCTAATTTCTCATTCGAGCAAAGCTTTCATCTGCAATCCATGGGCGACCCGCCTCACGGGCTAACCCCGCCCCCAAAAACTGTTTTCCACCGGATCTATAGGAAATGCGGATTCTCCCACTTCCATACATAGACACCGGATTTTATAAAAGAAGGGAAGTATATCTATGTTAAAGAAACTCGTCATCGCTGGACTTTGCGCCCTCTCCGCAGCAGCCATCATCACCGGCTGTGGTTCCAACGCAAAGCCAGCCTCCTCAGCCGCTGCCTCTGTACAGGAAAAGAAAGAGATCACCGTCGGTGCTACGGCCGGCCCGCATGCAGAAGTCGTCGAAGCCGCTGCCAAAGAAGCTGAAAGCAACGGTCTCAAGGTCAATGTGAAGGAATTCTCCGACTATGTCACTCCGGACCAGGCACTCGCTGACGGCGATCTCGACCTCGTTGTCTACCAGCATGAACCGTTCCTGAAGAACTTCAACAAACAGCACAATACAAACCTCGTCTCTATCGGCAAAGCTATCCTGATGCGCATGGGCGTCTACTCCAACAAGTACAAGGATATCAAGGATCTGCCAGACGGCGCCACCGTCTCCATCCCGAACGACCCGACCAATGAAGGCCGTGGTCTCCAGCTGCTCGAAAAAGCAGGCGTCATCAAGCTGAAGGAAGGCGTCGGCATGAAAGCCACTCCGGCAGATGTCGTAGAAAACCCGAAGAACCTGAAATTCCAGGAACTCGAAGCCGCTCAGCTTCCAAGAAGCCTGGATGATGTCGATGCATCCGTCATCACCATGAACTACGTCATGAGCTCCGGCCTTTCCCCGAAAGACCAGGGCATCTTCCTCGAAGACAAGGATACCCCGCTCGCCGTCATGATCATCGCTGCCCGCGAGAAGGACAAGGATCAGCCGGCTTATCAGAAATTCGTCAAGTACTATCAGTCTGAATCCGTCAAGAAATTCATCGCTGAAAAATACAAAGGCACCATCGTTCCTGCTTGGGAATAATGACAGAAACCAAAAAGGACCGCGTAAGCGGTCCTTTTTGGTTAGAAATAAAGGGTTCAGCAGGTTCTATGGGTACGGTAAAGAAAGCAACACGATGCATCAAAATAAAAGCACCACTGGGAAAGCAGGTCTCAAAGCATTAGATTATGTACGTATAATGGTGTGAATCAGTCATCCGACCAGCAATTGAATCGAAACCCAATATTCATTTTTATTTATACAACAATTGAAAACAAAAGAAATTAGTCTACACACTGATATGAACTTAACTATATATTTGTAACTTTAATAAACAAGGATCATAATCTATGAATCCCATGGGGAACGATTACAGAAGTGGTAAAAAATCCTCCACAATTATCTTGTTGAGTACAGCCTTCACATTCCACTTGATATTCCTGCTTCCAATCGGATATACTCCTTTTACTATATTGCCATAATTCTTTTGGCAATAGACATAATGGTAAATTATAGATTGACACAGGGATATTTCTATGCGCTATATTTTTTACAGCTATAGTTAATTCCTGCATATAATTAGCAGGTTCTACCCAAACTTTTCCTTTATTATCGTCTGCTCGTCCATGTACTTCCATTCCCATAAAGGCAACATGAACAGCCATTGGTAAATTCCATCCTATAAAATCCGCTAAATCAACCAATCCTGTAATATTTTGCTTAGTTAATACGATTCTGATTTCCACAGGGATTCTAAATTTTGCTAAATTATGTAATCCCATGATGGTTTCTCTAAAAGCTCCTTTAGCACCGACAATAGAATCATGGATTTCGGGAACAGCCGAATACAAAGGAATTGCATATTGCGTATTGAAAGGCGCATTCGCAATAACATTTTTGGTAAACTCAAAATCACTAAATCGTCTTCCATTTGTTAATACCATAGGATCTACATTAGGAAACTTTGCCAATGTCTTCATAACATTAGTAAAATTGGCATTAACAGTTGGTTCTCCTCCACTTACACAAATTTCTCTTACACTTTCCCTTACTATGAAAACCTCTCGAGAGTGAAAAATGGCGCAAAAAGCACTCCCTTCATAATCCTCTATTGAAAACTTA
>UQRR01000104.1 GCA_900543455.1 uncultured Dialister sp. | reverse complement strand
TGTATGCGCCGAGGGAAAACGATGTCCTGGTGCTGCCTCATATCAGGCGATGAACGTTCTGCAATAAAGATTTCTCGCTTACGCTCGAAATGACGATACGGGGGAGTCTTAAGTCTCCTAGTCTCTCGGTCTCCTAATCTCCAGCTGCTCGAGATCCCTAATCCCTAGCCACTGGTGACTTGTGACTGGTAGCTAGGGATTAGTGGCTAGGGATTAGGTTTGCGATACGAGAAAACCGCTGGTTTCAAACCTCCGCGGCGCTTCTATATTTTTATGCGTCGCACCACCCCCTCTGAACCTGTAGAACCCGCTTCCCCTCTTTCACAGACAATCAAAGGACGTCCCGCCCCACGGGCTAACCCTGAGCCCTGAGCCCTGAACCATGAACCTTGAACCCTGAACCTTGAATTCCATTTCCTTTCGTATACGAAATTTTATTGACATACCTGTATATTTATGCTACTATCTTGAATAATTAAGAAGGGTGTGAGGACTATGTCAGATAAAAAAGTCATTTATGAAGTCAAGCATTTGCAGAAATCGTTCGGTAAGGTCGAAGTACTGAGAGATATCAATATGAAGATCGAGAACGGAGAAGTGTGTACCATTATCGGTCCGTCCGGGAGCGGGAAGAGTACCTTCCTGCGCTGCCTGAATCTTCTCGAAACGCCGACCGGGGGCGAGCTGTGGTTCGATGGAAAGAAGGTCAATGAAAAGACCGACGTGAAGATGCTGCGCCGCGATGTCGGCATGGTTTTCCAGTCGTTCAACCTGTTCCCGATGTTCACCGCGGTCGAGAATGTCATGTACGCGCCGATCCACATCAAGAAGCTGCCGAAAGAGCAGGCGAAGGAAGAAGCGATGGAGCTTCTCTCGCGCGTCGGTCTTGCCGAGCGTGCGGATTATTATCCGGGCGAGCTTTCCGGCGGGCAGCAGCAGCGTGTCGCTATCGCCAGAGCGCTTGCGATGAAGCCGAAGATGCTGCTCTTCGATGAACCGACATCTGCGCTCGATCCCGAGCTCGTCGGCGATGTACTGACCGTCATGAAAGAAGTCGCCTTGGACGGCATGACCATGGCCGTCGTCACGCACGAGATGCAGTTCGCCAGAAGCGTTTCCAATCACGTCATTTTCATGGATAAGGGCTATATCGTGGAAGAAGGAAATCCCGAAGATATCTTCACCCATCCACAGGAAGAACGGACGCAGACATTCCTGAAGCGTCTGATCCATGCTGATATTTAAGGAGATGATGCGATTATGGATATGGTATTAGATACAGCTGTCAAATATAATGACATTTTCTTGTCAGGTGTGAAAATCACCATCATTATTTCTCTTCTGTCCTGCTTCTTTGGTCTCCTTCTTGGGATCATTCTGGCATTCATGAAGATCTCTGGCATCAAGGTCCTCCAGTGGATCTCGACGGCCTATGTAGAAGTCATCCGCGGTACGCCGGTCCTGGTACAGATCTCTCTCGTATTCTTCGGGCTGCCGTTCCTCGGCATCCATTTCCCCAGCTTCCAGATCATGGGCGTGGACTTTGAGAGACTTTCCGCCGGGGTCCTTGCACTGATCCTGAATTCCGGCGCGTATGAGTGTGAAATCGTCCGCTCCGGTATCCAGTCTATCCCGAAGGGGCAGCTTGAAGGCGCGATGTCCCTCGGCTTCTCGAAGTGGGAGTCTATGGTGCGCATCATCATCCCGCAGGCGATCCGCAACATCCTGCCCGTCATCGGGAATGAATTCGTCACCCTCATCAAAGAGTCCTCTCAGGTCTCCGTCATCGGCATGGCCGATCTGATGTACACCGCGACCACCATCCAGGGCATCAGTTTCCAGCCATTCCCGCCGCTCGTCATCGTAGCGATCTACTACTTCATCATGACCTTCTTCGTATCCATGTGCCTGCGTGTACTTGAACGCCGCATGAAGGTGAAGAGTGTGAGATAGCAGAAACCCAAAAACGGTTCTTCGAAAGGAGAACCGTTTTTTGATTTGGGGATTGGGAAGTCTAAGAGGACGCGGCTTTGCTGCATATGATATGTCTTTCTAAAAGGTGATGACGCATCGAAAGCCGCCATCGCAGAGATCGAAACCGCGAAGAAGAGAGTCGAATCCATCGAGAGAGTGAGTGAGACACTGAAATCCTTAAACAAGGAAGACCTCCTCACCCAGACACTCTTAGATCCCGAGACCTATGAAGAAGCCTACAAGCCGCTCCTTGAGGAAATCAAAGCCGCAGGAAATGGCGCCGTCACCAAAGCCGCGAGAGACTCTGCCTTAGTCCTGGCCAAGCTCGCAGAGAACTTCCATAAGAATTATGGCGTGCCTTTGAAACTGGCCATGGTAAAGGTGGGAGAAGTCGTGGGAATTAGCAAGGACGCCTACGGCATTGCTGCCTTCGACGTCAGCCGGTCCGGCATTTCTAGTGTTTCCCAATTTATGGATAGAATCAAAGCTGGAAAGACAGCAGGCGAAAAGCCCAATAAAATAAGATACACCGGGAAATTCGGTGTATCTTATTCGGAAGAACAGGTTAGCCACGCAACAACACTGCACAGGGGGCACGTGCTTACCAAAGAACAGATGGATGATATCGAAAACCATTTGGACGTGCTGCATAATCCTGCCCTATCGAGAAGAGGTGACGCATTAAGTGGAAGGTATCACGGGAAATCAGTATTGTGCCGTATAGATGGAGACTTAGGATCTTACTACGTTGTACTTGAGGTATCAAACGACAATGGTGTGGTTTGGTTCAAAACGGGTATGGCTGGGGAAAAAGAATCCATAGATAAAATAATAGCGGAACATTCCGCTGGCAGCCTTTCGTATAAAGACGCAGGGACGACCAGTCAGAACAATTCCGCTATTACCATAGACAGTTTACCAAATGCGCTGGGCATCGTCAAGAAAGATGCCTATCACCAAATGGTCGGGGAGCATGCCAGACCGGAGAACGCGCATCAGCTGAATCAGTCCGCCATCGAGAACGAACTGCAGCTTGTGAAAGAGAAATACTGGAATACTGATGAATGGATGAAAGCCCCGGACAGTACACCGACAAAGCTGACCGAGCGCCAGTGGCTGATCGCCCATAGCGATACCTTCAGGGAATGGTTTGGAGATTGGGAAACCGTCGAAAAGGTCACAAAGCTATACTATGAAAATCCAATCGTTATGACAGAAGGAGGACTTAAAGAAAAATTAGAGAAGGCAGCACGAGATAACGGAATAAATATAGCCGCAGATGCCGATTCCATGCGAAAAGAGATTAAGACCATTTTCAAAAGTCTGTACCTAGGTAAAGAATTATCAAAGGGGTACAGAGAACCGGGACGGGTAAAAAATCTTGACGGTGAGTTAATCAGTATCACTGTTTCATCGGCTAAGGAATTAAGGCATCACTCCACAAATCCGAGAACATTATTTTTGGCGGTTAACCTCGATTCTGTTATTGAAAACGCAACATTCCTTTACGAAGAAGTTAAAGATGAATCCAGAGTCAAAAAGTCAAATCAAACAACATTGGCTTATAGGTATTATGCGACACGTGTCGTGGTTAATGGGGAAGAATGTATAGCCAGAATTATTGTAAGAAAAGATAAAAACGGCAATTTATACTTCTATGATGGTGACATTACAAGTAATGAACAAATAAAAAAAGACCTACCTAAATACCTGTATCCGGATACCAAAACCGGGCAGAATTTAGGTAAGTCTCTCTTTACCCATAGTATACAGGAATGGCTGGCAAAAGTCAAAGAAACTACCGATAAAATCGGGGGAAACGGAGAAGTCCTAGCGAGCGTCGTAAACGACTTCGAAGAGAGCAGCACCTATCACCAAATGGTTGGAGAGCATGCCAGAAATACCCCAGAGGAGGCAATAAAAAAAGAAATAGCAAACTGTGCTCCCCGGGTGCTCGCTTCAAAAAATGAAGCTAGCGTTCCCCCAGGCAAGGAGTTTGCTATTTCGATTCCTAATATACAGAAGGGATTAGGGATTGTCAAGAAAGGCGCCAATAGAAAAAAGGCTATCAACGAGATTCTCCAGAGAAGCCCTAATTGGCCCATGCCTGAAGAAAAAGTCGATAACCTTTTATCTGCTCCTAATGTAGCAAACGAGGAGGATCTTGTCAAGCTGAAAAGCGAAAATCCCACCTATTACCAGACGGCTGCAGACAAAGACCTCGTCGTCTATCACAATGTTTCTGCTGGCAAATTGAGAGAAGCCATCAAGTTGGGCGGCCTCCCGATGCCTTCCCTCGCCATCACGAAGAGGGATATCCCATTCGGGGACTTTGGAGAGATCACGCTGATCGGGGATAAGGACATGATAGACCCACGGAAGTCTAGGGCGAACGAAGTCTTTTCCAGAGAAGCCTATACCGTGAGAAAGCCTGTAGTGAACTACGAAGAACTGACAGCGCAGGACCGGAAAGCGTTCGAGAAAAGTACCAAAGGACAATCGATGATCTCAAGGCGATAAGGATTGCATAAAATGATTTGATCTGATCCTGTTTTGCGCTCACCTACAGATTTATGTGGAAAAGTGAGGAATTTCTCTGTATAATAGAATAGAATTTTTATATACAGATGCAAGAAGACGGGGAGTTTGAAAGCAGGGATGAGTGGCTAGGGATTAGGAGTCTTAAGTGACTGGTGACTAGTGACTGGTGACTAGTGGCTAGGGATTAGGGATTAGGGATTAGGGTTTGGGGATTAGGAGCGACTGGGATTCTCTGGCATCGTCATCGAAAGCGCAGCCGAGCAATGCTATTAAGTTAAGAAAAACGTTAGTTACGTAGCGACTTGCTTCCCCCTTCGGGGGAAGTGCCGAAGGCAATAGGGGCATGCCAGCGGTTATCGAACAATGTTAGATATACCGCAGTTCTGCCCCCTCAGCCCTTCGGGCAGCTCCCCCGATGGGGAGCCAAGAACGTTCTGCCGCTTAACTTAATAGCATTACGCAGCCGAGGGATCTTTACTGCATTGCGGGAATCAGCGTGCATGCGCCGAGGGAAAACGATGTCCTGGTGCTGCCTTACATCAGGCGATGAACGTTCTGCAATAAAGATTTCTCGGCTACGCTCGAAATGACGATGCGCGAAGCGCTATCAAAACTCCGCGGCGCTTCCATATTTTTATGCGCCGCACCACCACTCCTCACTCCTAACTAGCGAGTAGAGCTTTCAAACGGAATCAAAGGGCAGCACGCCCCACGGGCGAACCCCGAACCCTGCACCCTATTCATCTGTAAGTGTTGTCTTTTTATACAATGAGGTACCTATGTTTATCGATAGAGCAAAAATTATTGTAGTCTCCGGCGCAGGCGGGGACGGGATGGTTTCCTTCCGCCGTGAGAAGTATGTCCCGCGCGGCGGCCCGTCGGGCGGTGATGGCGGCAAGGGCGGCTCGGTCTTCATCAAAGCGAATAGCGACCTGAATACGCTGATCAATTTCCGCCGTCATAGAAAATTCGCGGCCAAAGCCGGTGCCAACGGCGGCGCCAAAGAGATGTTCGGCAAAAATGCAGAGGACGTCTTCGTCGAGGTGCCGCTCGGAACGATGGTCTATGACAATAAGACCGGCGAACTTCTGGCGGATATGACGCAGAATGGACAGGAAGCCCTCATCGTCAAAGGCGGGCATGGCGGCCGCGGAAATTCCCATTTCGCGACATCGGCTGTCCGTGCGCCTCTTTATGCGGAAAAAGGCGAGCCGGGTGAAGAAAAGGAGCTGCGCCTCGAGCTGAAGGTGTTGGCGGATGTCGGTCTTCTGGGATTCCCGAGCGTAGGGAAATCCTCTCTCATCCGCAAGGTATCCGGTGCGAAGCCGGAAGTGGCGGCGTACCATTTCACGACGCTGAATCCGATCCTCGGTGTGGTGAATCTGGACTATGAGAGAAGCTTCGTCATGGCAGATATCCCGGGCCTGATCGAAGGCGCAAGTCAGGGGACCGGTCTTGGGGACGAATTTCTCCGTCATGTAGAGCGTACGAAGGTCCTCATCCATGTGCTTGATGCGGCGGGCAGCGAAGGCCGCGATCCGTTGCATGATTTCCATATCATTAACAATGAGCTCGAGCTGTACAGCCCGGAGCTTCGTCAGAAGAAGCAGATCGTCGCAGCGAATAAGACCGATCTCATCGATGACCCGAAGAAGCTGGAAGAGCTGAAGGAGGCCATCGAGAAGGAAGGCTATGACTTCTATCCCATTTGCACGCTTTCCGGAGAAGGCACTCGTCCGCTCATGGAAGCCGTGTGGAAGCTTTTGCAGGAGATCCCCGATGTATCCTTCGAATCTCCGGAAAAGGCCATTGTATATGAAGCGAACAAGCAGGAATTCGAGATCGAGTGCAAGAATGATGTGTACTATATCAAGGGCAAGCGCGTGGAAAAGCTGGTCGGCATGACCGACTTCGAGGACTATGTCTCCATGCGCCGCTTCGACAGAGCTTGGCGCTTCATGGGTCTTGACAAGCTCCTCCGCAAGGCAGGCTGCCAGGAAGGCGATACGGTCAATCTGTACGGCGTAGAATTCACCTGGTCGGAGAATCATAGTGAAGAGGAATAGCCGGTGACGGGGAGACTAGGAGACATCAGACTCTCGTATCGTCATTTCGAGCGAAGCGAGAAATCTTTGTCATTCGCGGTTCAGCGGTCGAAGTG
>UQRR01000103.1 GCA_900543455.1 uncultured Dialister sp. | reverse complement strand
GAAAGAAGCCACACTTTCGATTTCGATTCAGACAGCCACATAGTTCTCATAAGTTTTCAATAGAGGATTATGAAGGGAGTGCTTTTTGCGCCATTTTTCACTCTCGAGAGGTTTTCATAGTAAGGGGCTACCCAACTTCTTGGGAGCCCTAATCCCGAGCTACTAATCCCTAGCTACCAGTCACCAGTCACCAGTCAAAACAGCTTTTTGATCCTTGCGAGAATCCCGTTCTCCTTTTTTTCTTCTTTGGACGGAGCCGGTTTCTCGATCTCCTGCACGGGAGCCTCCTTGGGCTTTCCGGCCTCGCTCGGGCAAAAGGGGGCTGGCGCAGTGAAGGTGGGCATGCGCAGGACCGGAGGCGCCATGATCTTCGGCTTCACGATATGACGGGTGCGGGCGGCGGGGCGAGCTTCGCTCCGGCCGTAGGGAACGTAGTGGTAGGCACGCGAGGAGGGATCGGGGACATTTCTATCGCAGATGTACTTCGTGCCGTTGAACTCGATGCCGCGGAGACGTTCGAGCAGCATGGAGGCCATGACCTGCGGGGAGAAATAGGAGAAGGGAAGCGAGGGCGCCATACGGGCGATGGAGGAGAGAAAGGAGCCTTTCACATCGTCCATCGTCATGTGCAGGCCTTTCCTGATCTCATCCATGAGCAGGATCATGCCCTTCTGCGTCGGGAAAAGGTTCTCGTAGGGCACGAGATTGTTCTTATTGCCCATGCCGGACATATCCATGAAGAAGACGAGGTAGAGGTAGGGCAGTGCGTAGTCATTGTGCTTGATGCGGATGTAGAAATTCGCCACGGTATAGTACATGTTGCGGAGCTTCGACCATTCCCCTGCCATGGTGTAGAGGGAAATCTTCTGCTGAAAGGCGCGGTAGAGAATGCCGCGAGCGGTGTAGGACTCGCCGCGGGCCGAGAGAGCGGTCTGCGACTCGCCGATCTCGCCCTCGGTCAGACCGTAGTTCTCACGGACGTTCAGTACATAGGCCATGTGGTGTCCGACCTCCGCCTTCCCTTCCTTGGTGAGGACGTAGATCTTCGGGACGCCATGAGCATAGTCCTTCTCCGGCACTTTGGCGATGACGCGGCCCACGAGCTCGGCGTGCGTGCCTTCGCCGGAAAGATTATATCGTTTGAGGAAATCGGAGAGCGCTTTGTCCGGCAGCATGGTGAGCGTCTCCTGCGGGCGACTCATGCGGATCCAGCCGTCATCAAAGAGCTCGCTGATGCGCTCATTCGCATCCTGTCCGTAGATGCTTTCTTTATAGGGCGGCACCTTGTGGTGCGCCGGCTTGCCGTCGAAGTAGTCCAAGAGCAGGATGTCTTTGATCGATAATCCCATGGTATCCCTCCTTTCTTTCGTAGCTCAGATGAGCGAAGATGAAATGATTCACAACGCTCGTCGAAATTCCTGTTTCTCTTTTTATATCATCGCTATGTATCCATCCTCAAGTATAATACAGCCGGGGTATGCTTGGCAATCAAAAAGGCGATGCTCGGTAACGGGCATCGCCTTTTGATTATGAGAAAATGAGATTCAAGGGGGATGACGGGAAAATTGGATTTCCGTATCGTCAGCCTTCCCCTCGAGGGGAAGGCTTAGGCGGAGCGTCGATTTTTATAAAGGGCGATGCCCGAAGGCCGGAGGATAGAAGTCAGATGTCTGGCGTCTGATATCTGATGTCTCCTAGTCTCTCAGTCTCCTAGCCTAATCCCTAGCTACTAGTCACCAGTCACTAGTCACCAGTCACCAGTCACTAGCCACTAGTCCCTAGTCACTAGTCACTATTTTCCAAACTTCTTATCATACGCTTTGCGCACGGCTTCTTCTCTTGTCAGTCCTTCGGCCATGCCTGTCCTGATCGCTTCTTCCATGGCCTCGTATTCCTTCGGAATGACCTTGGTGAAGCGGGAGTAGTAGACATCCCAGCGTGCGAGGATGGATTCCGCCTTGCGGCTTCTGGTCGAGAGGTAGTGGGCGTCGATCAGCTTCTTGACGCTTGCGATCTCCTCTTTGTCCGTGAGCGGTTCCAAATGGATCAGCTCTTGATTGCACAGGCGTTCATCGAGGTCGAGCACATAAGCGACGCCGCCGGACATACCGGCTGCGAAGTTTTTGCCCGTCTCGCCCAGAATGATAACCTTACCGCCGGTCATGTATTCGCAGCCGTGGTTGCCGATGCCTTCGACGACGACGGTCGCACCGCTGTTTCTGACGCAGAAGCGTTCCCCGGCTTTGCCGGAAACAAAAGCTTCCCCGCTGGTCGCGCCGAAGAAGGCGACGTTTCCGATGATGACATTGTCTTCCGCGCGGAAGGTGGCTTCTCTCGGCGGATAAATGATGATCTTGCCGCCGGAAAGGCCCTTGCCGACATAGTCATTCGCATCACCTTCCAGAGTGAGCGTCAGGCCCTTCGGGATGAAAGCGCCGAAGCTCTGTCCCGCAGACCCGACGAAGGAGAGGGAGATGGTGTCTTCGGGCAGTCCTTCATCGCCGTAGCGGCGGGAGATCTCGCTGCCAAGGATGGTGCCGGTGACGCGGTCGGTGTTTTTGATGAAGAGTTTCGCGATGACGCGTTTCTTGTCATCGAGAGCCGGTTTGCACATGCGGACGAGCTTGGCCATGTCTAGGGTCTTCTCGATCTCATGATCCTGTGCTTTCATGAAATGGTGCCCGACGGTGATATCTGTATACGGACGGAAGAGCAGGGCATCGAGAGAGAGGGTATCTGCCTTCTTGTTTCCGGTGAAGCTCTTCTGCTTCAGGCGGTCGCTGCGGCCCACCATGTCTTCGAGCTTGTGGAAGCCGAGGTGCGCCATGATCTCACGCAGGTCTTCTGCGACGAAGCGCATGTAGTTCATCACATACTCGGGCTTGCCTGCGAAGCGTTTCCTGAGCTTCTCATCCTGCGTGCAGATGCCGAAGGGGCAGGTATTCTTGTTGCAGACACGGAACATCTGGCAGCCGATTGCGATGAGCGGGCCGGTGCAGAAACTGAAGAGCTCTGCGCCCAAGAGGCAGGCGATGGCCGCATCCCGGCCGGTCAGGAGCTTGCCGTCTGTTTCGAGCTTCACGCGGTCGCGGAGCTGATTCAGGAGGAGGACCTGCTGCGCTTCGGAAAGTCCCAGTTCCCATGGAAGTCCCGCATGGCGCATGCTGGTCCGGGGCGATGCCCCCGTGCCGCCATCGCAGCCGCTGATGGTGACACCGTCGGCCTTCGCCTTGACGACGCCGGCTGCAATGGTGCCGACACCCGCACCGGCGGTGAGTTTGACATTGATCTCCGCCTTATGGTTGGCATTCTTCAGGTCAAAGACGAGCTCTGCCAGGTCTTCGATGGAGTAGACATCATGGTGCGGCGGCGGCGAAATCAGAGCGACGCCCGGGGTGGAGTGGCGTGTCTTGCCGATGGCCGGATCGACCTTGCTGCCCGGAAGGTGTCCGCCTTCGCCGGGCTTGGCGCCCTGCGCGCACTTGATCTGGATTTCCTTCCCATGGACGAGGTAATTTCCCGTGACGCCGAAGCGTGCTGTCGATACCTGTTTGATCTCATCATTGACCGAAGAGCCGTCAGGGAGCGGCGCGAAACGCTCGGTGTCCTCGCCGCCTTCACCGGTGTTGCTGCGGCTGCCGAGAGCGTTCATGGCTTTCGCGATGCACTCATGGGCTTCCTTGCTGAGTGCGCCATAGCTCATCGCGCCGGTGCGGAAATGATGCACGATGGAGTCCACGCTCTCGACCTCTTCGATCGGGATGCTGCATCCGGCGGGATAATTGAATTCCAGAAGGTCACGAAGACGGATGAGCGGCTCATTGACCGCCTTCGCAAATTCCTTGTAGACCGCATAGCTTCCCGTGCGGCATGCCCGCTGCAGAAGGCGGATGGCCTCCGGCGTCAGGATGTGCGGCTCGTCGCCATTTCTATGATACATGTAGACATCGCCGGAGGAGAGTCCCTTGGTCCCCTCATACGCCGCCTCGTGGCGCATCTCGGCTTCCTTGGCGATCTCCTTCAAGCCGATGCCGCCGATGGGGGAGGCGATGCCGCCGAAATATTTCTCCGCCACTTCCTTGCCGATGCCGACAGCTTCGAAGATCTGTGCGCCGTGATAGCTCTTGACCGTGGAGATCCCCATCTTGCTCATGACACCCAGGATGCCGTTCACTGCTGCCGTGAGGTAGTTTGCGAGCGCTTCCTTCGCGCTCTTGCCGTGCAGACGGTTCTTATCCGCGAGATCCTTCACCGTTTCCAGCGCCAGATACGGATTGATCGCCGTCACGCCGAAACCGATCAGTGCGGCGAAATGATGGATCTCACGCGGTTCGCCCGACTCCAGAATGATGCCGACATCCGGACGTACCTTCTCGCGAATGAGGTAGTTGTGCAGCCCCGCCGAAGCAAGAAGCGCCGGGATCGCCATGTGCTCCTTATCCACGCCGCGGTCAGAGAGGATCAGGATATTCTTCCCATCCCTCACCGCAGCGAGCGCCGCCTCGAAAAGGTCATGGAGCGCCTTCTCCATCGCGCGGCCGCCGCCGGCTGCCGGATAGAGCAGCGAAAGCACGACCGGCTTCAGCTGGCTGCTTTCCAGATGCTTGATGACCTCCATTTCCTCATTCGTGATGAGCGGACGGTCGATGAAGAGCGCTGCCGTCCCCTTCTCATCCGGATCCATGATATTGGCCATGTTGCCGATCACGACCGAGGACGAGGTCACGATCCTTTCACGGACACCGTCGATCGGCGGATTCGTGACCTGTGCGAAATTCTGCTGGAAATAGTCGTAGAGCAGCTGCGGTGCTTCCGACAGGACAGCGAGCGGCGAGTCCATCCCCATAGCGCCGATCGGCTCCTTGCCGTTCTCCGCCATCGGCGTCAGGATATCGCGCAGATCCTCGACCGTATAGCCGAAATTCTTCTGCTCGAGAAGGAGATCCTCCGGCACTTCCGGCTCCTTCTCCTCCTTCGCCAGATCCTTCAGATCAAGCAGATGCTCCTCGCACCACTTCGCATAGGGATGCGCCTTCGCCATCGTGTGTTTGATCTCCTCATCACTGATGATGCGCTGCTGCGCCGTATCGATGAGGAAGAGCTTGCCCGGTTCAAGGCGTCCTTTGTAGAGCACATTCTCCTGATCGACCGGCACCGCCCCCACTTCCGAAGACAGGATGACACGGTCATCCTTCATGACATAGTAGCGCGCCGGACGCAGACCATTGCGATCCAGCATCCCGCCGATGGCGACGCCATCGCAGAAGCACATCGCCGCCGGGCCGTCCCATGGCTCCATCATGAAATTGTGATACCGGTAGAATGCCTTCTTCTCCTCATCCATGGACGGATCCTTCTCCCACGGCTCCGGCATCATGACCATCATCGCATGAGCCAGCGAATGCCCCGCCATGTGGATGTACTCCAGGCAGTTATCAAACATCGCCGAGTCGCTCCCCGTGTCATCGACGACAGGGAAAGCCTTCACCAGCTCCGGATCGTTCGACGGGCGCGACTTGCTCTCACGCGCATTCAGCCAGTTGATATTCCCCTTGATCGTATTGATCTCCCCATTGTGGACGATGTAGCGGTTCGGATGAGCGCGCGCCCAGCTCGGGAATGTATTCGTAGAAAAACGCGAATGCACCATCGCCATCGCCGTCTTATAGTCCAGATCCGACAGATCCAGATAGAAATGGCGCAGCTGCTCACTTGTTAGCATCCCCTTGTACACGATCGTACGCGAAGACAGGCTCGCGATATAGAAATCCGTCCCCATGCCTTCCGAGAGCGGAATGATCTTCTTCTCTGCGAGCCGCCGGATGATGTAGAGCTTGCGCTCGAAATCCATCTGATCCCGAAGCGATGGATTCTTCCCGATGAAGACCTGCAGAAAACGCGGACGGATCGAGCGCGCCGCCTCACCGATGATGCTCTCATCGATCGGCACCTCACGCCAGCCAAGGACCGTCTGTCCTTCCTCCTTCACGATCTCCTCGAAGACCCTCATCTGCTCCTTACGGAAATCCTCATAGCGGTGCGCAAAGATCATGCCGACACCGTACTCTCCCTCCGGCGGGAGCGAAAAGCCCAGCACCTCGCACTCGCGATGAAAGAAATCATGCGGAATCTGCGTCAGGATCCCCGCGCCATCCCCGCTCTTATGGTCTGCGCCCTCGCCGCCTCTGTGCTTCAGATTCTCCAGGATCTTCAAAGCATCATCGACAATACCATACGAGCGCTCGCCGCGGATATTCGCCACAAAGCCGATCCCGCAAGCATCATGTTCATTTCTGGGGTCATACAGCCCCTGCGCCTCTGGCAGATCTCTCCATTTTTTCATATCCATTCCTTCTCTCCTACAAAAAAAGCCGAGCGAAAACAGCGCTAGCTGCCTCGCCCGACTTCGGACCTTCCTATGAAGTGTGTAACTCGTATTATAGCATGGAAGAAAACCGTTTGAAAAGCGGAAATTTAGAAATAATAAGTGACTGGGGACTGGTAGCTAGTGACTGGTGACTGGTGACTAGGGACTTGTGACTAGGAACTAGGGACTGGGGACTGGGGACTGGGGACTGGGGACTGGGGACTAGGGACTGGGGGCTGGGGGCTAGGGACTAGGGACTAGGGACTAGGGACCAGGGACCAGGGACTAGGGACTAGGGACTAGGGACTAGGGACTAGGGA
>UQRR01000102.1 GCA_900543455.1 uncultured Dialister sp. | reverse complement strand
AGTGAAATGTCGGATGTTCGATCATGTAAAGGCGGAACAGTGAGAACTGAGTCGAAGGATCTGGCGCCGCACCACCACTCCTCACTCCTAACTGGCGAGTAGAGCTTTCACCCGCAATCAAAGGGCGCCCCGCCCACGGGCTAACCCTGAATCCCTTTCCCCTCATTATACACTTCTTCATAAAAAGCAAGCCACATTTTCTTGATAGTCCCTCATAGAAAGGATTTATACTGCCTCTCATAAATTTCTCATACAGCAGCAAATCCGCTGTTTTCTCACTTTTTGGCGGTTTCTCTCACTTTCTTGCCAAAGAGAGCTCCGCTTCGAAAATATTTTCCCTATTCCCTTTTCTCCCAATTTGTTGTATTATAGTTCCGGCACAAGATATTGTGCTTATATTTTTGTTAATTTCATACATTTTGTATTTACTATAAAGCCGATAAAATCTAAGAAAATCATCGGATTACCAGCGGGAGAGTGCATCAGCTATGGAAAATCGAGAAGAAATGACGGGAATCACAGTCAAAACAAACGTAATCAAGAGAAATGGGCAGGAAGTTGCTTTTGATATTTCCAAGATCGTGAATGCCATCCGCAAAGCCAATAAGGAAGTCGAAGGCATCCATCAGATGAGCGGCTTCCAGATCCAGGCTGTCGCTGACAACATCGCCAAGAAGATCTCGGCGTATTCGCATGCCTGCAATGTGGAAGACATTCAGGACATGGTCGAGACGGGCATCATGGAAATGCGCGGCTACGAAGTGGCGCAGAAGTACGTCCGTTACCGCTACAAACGCGAGATTTCCAGAAAAAGCAATACCACCGATGACGGGATCCTCTCCCTCATCGACCTCAATAACGAAGAAGTAAAGCAGGAAAATTCGAATAAGAATCCTGTCATCAATTCCACGCAGCGTGACTACATGGCCGGCGAGGTATCGAAGGACCTCACCCGCCGCCTGCTGCTCCCGGAAGAAATCGTGAAAGCGCACGAGCAGGGCATCATCCATTTCCACGATGCCGACTATTTCGCCCAGCGCGAGCACAACTGCGACCTCATCAATCTGGAAGACATGCTGCAGAATGGCACCGTCATCAGCCAGACCATGATCGAAAAGCCGCACTCCTTCTTCACCGCGTGCAATGTCACGACACAGATCGTCGCGCAGGTCGCTTCGAACCAGTACGGCGGGCAGTCCTTCACACTCGCGCACCTTGCTCCCTTCGTAGACATCAGCCGCCAGAAAATCAGAAAAGAAGTCCTCGCAGAGCGCAGGGAAACCGGCGAAGTGATGGATGAAGACATCATCTCCAAGATCGTGGAACGCCGCCTGAAGGAAGAGATCAAGTCCGGCATCCAGACCATCCAGTATCAGCTCATCACCCTCATGACCTGCAACGGGCAGGCGCCTTTCGTCACCATGTTCATGTACCTCGATGAAGTGCCGGACGGCCAGACGAGGAAAGACCTCGCCCTCATCATCGAAGAAGTCCTCCGCCAGCGCATGCAGGGCGTCAAGAATGAAAAGGGCGTATGGATCACCCCCGCCTTCCCGAAGCTCATCTACGTCCTCGATGAAGACAATATCCATGAGGATACCCCTTACTACTACCTCACCAAGCTCGCTGCGGAATGTACCGCCAAGCGCATGGTACCAGACTATATTTCCGCCAAGATCATGCGGCAGATGAAAAATGGCGATGTCTATCCGTGCATGGGCTGCCGCAGCTTCCTCACCCCGGATACCGAAGGCCTTGGCAAGGATCATAAGCCCAAGTACTACGGCCGCTTCAATCAGGGTGTCGTCACCATCAATCTCGTCGACGTCGCCTGCTCCTCCGGCGGCGACATGGACCGCTTCTGGAAAATTTTGGAAGACCGCCTCGAGCTCTGCCACCGCGCCCTCCGCTGCCGCCACGAGAGACTCCTTGGCACCGTCTCTGACGTCGCACCGATCCTTTGGCAGTACGGCGCACTCGCGCGCCTCAAGAAGGGCGAGACCATCGACAAGCTCCTCTTCAATAACTACAGCACCATTTCCCTCGGCTATGCCGGCCTCTATGAAATGTGCGTCCGCATGCTCGGTGTCTCCCACACCACGGAAGAGGGACGGAAATTCTCCATGTCCGTCATGCAGAAGCTGAATGACAAATGCAGCGAATGGAGAGCGAAGGAAAACATCTCCTACTCCGTCTACGGCACCCCGATGGAATCCACCACCTACAAATTCGCCAAATGCCTCCAGAAACGCTTCGGCCTCATCAAAGGCGTCACGGATAAAAACTACATCACCAACAGCTACCACGTCCACGTCGCAGAGAAGATCGATGCCTTCCACAAGCTGAAATTTGAATCCGATTTCCAGAAGCTCTCCCCGGGCGGCGCGATCTCCTACATCGAAGTCCCGAACATGCAGACGAATATCCCTGCCGTTCTCACCGTCATGAAGTACATCTATGAAAATATCATGTACGCAGAGCTGAATACCAAGAGCGACTACTGCATGATCTGCGGCTATGATGGAGAGATCAAGATCGTCGAAGACGAAAACGGCAAGCTCGTCTGGGAATGCCCGAACTGCGGCAATCGCGACCAGCACAAAATGAGCGTCGCCAGAAGGACCTGCGGCTACATCGGCACCCAGTTCTGGAATCAGGGCCGTACCCAGGAAATCAAAGACCGCGTACTGCATCTGTAATTCCACCGCAGCCCCATAAGCAAAGACGGCTCCTGCCGTCTTTTTGCGTGGCAGGGGACGAGGGGCTGGGGATTATACTTTATACGTTAAACGTTAAACGTTAGACATCAGACATCAGACATCAGGCCTTCGGGCATCGCCCCATATATAATTGCGGCGAAGCTGCCACCTCACCCCACCCCTGAAGTTTGAAAGCAGGGATTAGGGATTAGTGGCTAGGGATTAGGAGCCTCGAGTGACTGGTGACTAGTGACTGGTGACTTGAATACTACTTTCGGGCATCGCATCACATATACTTCGCGGCGCTTAGATCCTTCGACTCAGTTCTCCTGTTTCGGATAAGTCTTTTTTTAACATACGACGTTTTTCTCCGCTCAGGATGACGAAATGCGCCGCACCACCCCTGAACCTTGAACCTTGAACCTTGAACCCTGAACCCTGAACCCTGAACCCTGAACCCTGAACCCTGAACCCTGAACCCTGAACCTTGAACCTTGAACCCTGAACCCTGAACCCTGAACCCTGAACCCTGAACCCTGAACCATATCCTCCATTTTATCCATAAGGAACATCTCACTATCATGAACTACTCCAACATCAAAGAATACGACATTGCGAACGGTCCTGGCATCCGATACACCCTCTTCGTCTCCGGCTGCACGCACCACTGCAAGGGCTGCTTCAATCCTGAGACATGGGACTTCGCCTACGGCAAGCCCTTCACCAAAGAGGTCGAAGACCATGTCCTAGACGAGGTCGGACACGAATACTACGAAGGCCTCACTCTTTTGGGCGGCGAACCCATGGAGCCCTCCAATCAGAAAGGCCTCCTCTCCCTCGTCACGCGTTTCAAGGAGCGCTACCCGCAGAAAACCATCTGGTGCTTCTCCGGCTACCTCTTCGACCGTGATCTACTCGGCCACTTTGCCAAAGTCATGCCGGAAACAATGGAGCTCCTGAAGCGCATCGATGTCCTCGTCGATGGGGAATTCATGCTCGACAAGAAAGACGTCACCCTCCTCTTCAAAGGCTCTTCGAACCAGCGCACCATTGACGTGCAGAAAAGCCTCGCCGCCGGAAAAATCATCATCTGGGATCCCAGAGATACCAGCATGTCGCCGAATTCGAAGATCTAGATCGCTGGTGACTAGGGACTGGTGACTGGTGACTAGGGACTGGTGACTGGTGACTGAAATGCCACCTTCGGGCATCGCCACCATCTATACTCCGCGGCGCTTCCATATTTTTATGCGCCGCACCACCCCCGTTGAACCCTCTGAACCTGTTGAACCCGCCAAACCTCTTTCGCAAACAATCAAAGGACGCTGCGCCCCATGGGCTCACCCCGAATCTCATTTCCCCACATCCACTTTGTGGCTGCTATTTCATTCCAAAGGACATTCTTTATGACAAAAGGCGAAAAACTTTTCATCGATGGACAATTACAGGAAGCCTATGACGTACTGCTAAGCGAAGCGTCGGAGGGAAGCGGCCGCGCCATGTACCTTTTGGGCGAATACGCCAAGCATGGCTACATCGCGCCGGCTGACAAAAAGCTGGCGAAGCGCTATGCAGAGGAAGGGAAGAAGGCGGGCGATCTGCTGGCGGCCCTGAATGTGGGCTATGCCAGCCGGCCGGGGACTCTTACGCAGAAGAGGATCTTCCGTCAGTACATGCCTCAGGTGGAAGCACTGGCAAAGACGGGCGATGTGCTGGCGATGTATGAGATGGCGGATGTGTACCGCGTCGGACTTGTCAGGAAGGCGAATGAAAAGAAGCGCTGGGCATGGAATAAAAAGTGCATGAAAGCGGGGCTTTGGCAGAGCCGCATCCGCTGGGCGGCTCACCTCATTTTTGATCAGACGCTGGCCGCAGACGTGGGCGCAGACGGAGAAGCCCTTCTGAAAGAGATCGCGGAGGAGCCGAAGGCATCCGCCGGCGAGGCGGCGCGCCTCCTTGCGGAGCACTATCTGTTTCAGCAGGATTTCAAGAGGTCTTTCTACTACAGCGAGCTTGCTGTGCGATGGAAAAATATCTGGGGCTGGTTCTATCTGGGGCTTCATTATGCGTATGGCTACGGCGTGAAGGTGGATCTCATCAAGGCGGAGAATGCGCTGGCGAAGGCCTATGACTGGAAGAGCGAGTGCGCGGGGGATGCGGCGGCCCTTTTGGGAGAGGTGCTCTTGGAAACGGCGCCGAAGCGGGGGATCGCATGGCTCCGTGCCAGCGTGAAGCTGGGCAATGTGCAGGGCATGTTCTCTCTGGGCTGCTGCCTGCAGGACGGGCGCGGCTGCAAGCAAAACATCGAAATGGCAGAGGAGCTCTTGGAGAAGGTCTTTGCCTTTCACGGCTACAAAGAAGAGGAAGCGGCGCAGCGGCTCGCACTGCTCGCGATGGATGCGGAGCGCTATGGCGATGCGCTGAAGTACACTGTGGTCGCAGCCAAGAGCGGGCGGCCGGAAATACTGATCCAGCTCGCACAGCTCTACCACGTGGAAGGAGATTTCAAAGAAGCTCTTTTCTGGTACAAGAAGGCCTTTGACATGTTGCCAAGCGGCAGCCTTGCGGACCAGATCGCGCTCTGCTGCTCGCTCATGGATGAAATGAAGGAGTCCGCCGTTTGGGTCAAAAAGGCGGCGGAGCTGGGATCGCCGCTTGGCATGCTGCACTATGCACAGTATCTTCTGGATACGCTTCCTGATACGGCGGATGCGAGTGAGCCGTTCCACTGGTTCAAGAGCTGCTACGATGCGAAGGCAGATCCCCAGATGCCGGAGGACATGCAGCGGAGCATTCGCGGCGAGGCGGCGAATATGGCCGGGATGTGCTCGTTCTGGCTGGGAGATCAGGAAGAGGCCAACGCATGGTATCAGAAGGCGTATGACATGGGCGATGTGTACTGCCTCATCAATCTGGGAAATGGTGCGCTCCAGCAGAGGCCCCCGCAGCCGGAGGAAGCCATTCACTACCTGAAGGAAGCCTGGGAAAGAGGAGAGGAGATCTTCGAAGATCAGGTCAAAGGCGACATCGCGAGTCAGATCAGCGCCGGATACCGCATGAAGAAAGACTGGATGAATACTTTCCACTGGGCGAATCAGGCGGCGGCTCTTGATAACGAGACCGGCATGATCGATCTCGGCATGATGCATCTCTACGGGAATGGCACGCCCGTCAACCATGACGAAGGTCTTCGCTGGCTGGTCAAGGCGTATGAGAAAAAAGGGCCGCAGGCGAAAGACGTCGCGAACTATCTCGGGATCTTCTTTCAGGAGATCGGAGACATGGCAAAGGCAGAAGAGTGGTATAAAAAATCAGCCGCTCTCGGCAGTGACTGGGGCATGATGAATCTCGGCCTTTTCTATCAGCACGGTCTCTATGGAGAGCCGGATCTGAAGCGCGCCAAGGAATGGTTTGAAAAAGCCATCGCCGTCCACGGCGATGCGGAAGCTGACGTGCGTGCCGAGCTCGAGAAGGGCTCTGCCTGCCCTGAGATCAAGGATGATCCGCCCAAGGAGGCGGCGCGAGAGGAAATAGACCTCAAGTCGCTCTACATGCCATGGCTCGCCGATATGAAGTGGAAAAAGTAAGGGATTGAGTGGTGACTAGTGACTGGTAACTAGTAACTAGGAGACTAGAAGACATCAGACGCCCGTATCGTCATTTCGAGCGGAGCGAGAAATCTTTGTCATTGGCGGTTTGGCGGGTAATGTTTGGAACTTCCAAAAGGGAAACCTGCTATCCACTTACCTTCGGGCATCGCCTCATATATATTCGCGGCGAAGTTGCCATCGATTTTCCTTCCTCACATGGGGAATGGGGACAGCGTTAGCGGCGCTCGGGTGCTTTCATAAATCGTCGATTTGAGACGCATTTCCCCACTCTCTTTCATCCTGCCATAGTCACCCTATCCGCCCCTTTCGGGCACCTTCCCCTAGAGGGGAAGGCTGCGATACGAGAATACCATCTTCTAAAAAAGGCGGCGAAGCCGCCACGAGAGCCCTGAACCTTGAACC
>UQRR01000101.1 GCA_900543455.1 uncultured Dialister sp. | reverse complement strand
CCCCTATTGCCTTCGGCACTTCCCCCGAAGGGGGAAGCAAGACGTTACGTAGCTAACGATTTCCTTAACTTAATAGCCTTCCCCGCATGGGGAAGGGGGACCGTGCCAGCGGTGGATAGGGTGCTCTCGTATATCGTCGGCTTGAGATTCTCTTTCCCGCTCTCTTTCATACCGCTAGTACCCTATCCGCCCCTTCGGGGCACCTTCCCCTCAAAGGGAAGGCGGTGTGTCGGAGATACCGCTTTCCCCCTCCAACCTCCGCCCCTTCGGGGCACCTCCTTCCAAAGGAAGGAGGGAGCATCCACGCGAGCCCCTTCCCTTGGAAGGGGCTGCTGAGCGCAGCGAGGCGGGGTTGGCTTCTTTTTTTGCGGCGAAGCCGCCTCCTGAACCCTGAACCCTGAACCCTGAACCCTGAACCCTGAACCCTGAACCCTGAACCCTGAACCCTGAATAAAAAAGGCGTCATGATGCTTTCGCATCATGACGCCTTTTTTTATTTCATCTCATACCCGTAGTCTTCTTTCAGCGTGAGGATGGCTCCCTGATCACCTCGCATGGCGGCTTTGATAAGCCAGGACATGGCGGCTTTTTCATTCTTTTCACAGCCTTCGCCATTAGCGAGGGCGTAGCCGTAGTGAGCCATGCCGAAGGGATCGCCGGCTTCTGCGGATCTCTTATAGAAGGAGACAGCACACGCGATGTCTTCCTCTATGCCGAGGCCGGCTTCATAGCAGAGACCGAGGGCGGCCATGGCCGCCGGAATGCCGTTTTCTGCCGCGCGCTTGTAGCACTCGAAGGCTTTCGGCAGGTGGTCTTTCTGGTTCGAAGCCGCGCTGTAGGTCTTGCCGAGGCGGTAGAAGACATCCTTGTCGCCCAGAGCTTCCGCTTCTTCCGCCATCTGCCAGGCTTTCGCGGGGTCTACCTTCCCGGCAGCCCCTGTGATGTATTCGGAGGAGGCGACGGAGAGGAAGACGCGGAGCGTCTGATCGCCATCGTCATCTCCTTCCTCGCGTCCTTTGCGGATCCACATCTCAGCAGCCGTGAGATCCTTCGCCACGCTTGTCCCCTGTGCATAGAAAAGACCGATCATCAGCATGGAGCTGGTATCCCCTCTCTCGGCGGCGAGGAGGTAGTATCGGAAGGCCTGCTTGGGATTCACTTTCCCAAGAAGCCCTTCGTCATAGGCTTTGCCAAGCAGAGCGGCAGCTTCTCTATTTCCCATATCAGAAGCATCTTCTAAGGCGCGGCGGGCTTTCCTCGGATTTGGTTTTCCGCCATGGATGCCGCGAAGGTACATCTCGCCCAAGTACAGGCTGGCTTTCTCGATGCCGTACTCGACACCTATTTTATAGCAGCTTTCTGCTTTTTCTTCATTTTTTTCTACCCCATCACCGGTTTCCATCTGGCGTCCGATGGCGCAGATCTCATAGGCGGCCTCGTCGGCTCCCATATTGGCGGCTTTGCGGAAATAGGTGACCGCATCGTCAAGAGCGCCATTCGTGAGGCAGTCCTGTCCCATGGAGTAGTAGTATTCCATCATACGATCGGATGACATGATCGGTTCTGCTCCTTTTCTACAACGGGGAAAAGAGGGTTTCTTGTTTTTGAAATCAGCAAATCTCTATTTGCGAAAGATGGGAATGGGTTCAGGGGTAGCCCGCGAGGCGTGCTGCCCCTTGGTTGCGTGTGAAAGACTCGCGCTCGCTCTAGTTAGGAGTTAGGAGTGAGGAGTGGTGGTGCGTCGCGAAAAATAATAAAGCGCCGCAGAATTTTGATAGTGCTTCGCGCTATCGTCATTTCGAGCGAAGTCGAGAAATCTTTCTTGCACAACGGTTATCGCGACTTGTGCCCCCTGCCCACATTCTCAAATACTTCTCGTTTCCCGTTACCAAAAATTCGTCGATTCCCTGCCTGCAATAGAGATCCCTCCACTTCGGTCGGGATGACGACGGCGTTAAACTCTATCAAAATTCTACGGCGCTTCTGGTTTTTATGCGCCGCACCACAACCCTGAACCCATCAACCTGAACCCTGAACCCAATCCTTTTCACGACTCTCCCATATGGGAGAACGTCAATCGCTGATACTTATCTAAATTCCTTGCAGAGATCGTCAAAGACTTCCTGGCTCGGCTTTTCTACATAGTCGACGAGCGCGATATCTTTGGACGGTACGATGTCGCCGAAAGGAAGGGCGCCGGTCTCTTCGTAGATGACGCCGGTGACGAGGCTGTCGGTCTCTGCGAGGAGGTGGAAGGCCTGGGCTTTGCTGGTCGGATCATAGGATTCACGGACGTCGGAGATCTTCTTCAGGTGGGTGTTGTACCATTCGACGGTATTGAAATGGTTGAAGGTCACGCACGGGGTGAAGATATTGACGTAAGAGAAGCCCTTGTGATCGACGGCTTTTTCAATGATGTCGACGAGGTTCTTGCCATCGATGGCATAGGCCTGAGCGACGAAGGTGGCACCGGCTGCGATGGCCATGGAAGGCGCATCGAGCGGGGTCATCGGGTTGCCGTCCGGGGTGGTCTTGGTGACGAAGCCCTGGGAGGAGGCCGGGGAGGTCTGGCCTTTGGTGAGGCCGTAGACCTGGTTATCAAAGACAAGGTAGGTGATGTCCATATTTCTCTTCATCGCATGCATGGCATGGCCAAGACCGATGGCGTAGGAGTCGCCGTCGCCGGAGCAGACGATCATATGGGTGTCCTTGTTTGCACACTTGATGCCCTGTGCGAAGGGAAGGGCTCTGCCGTGGGTGGTATGAGCGCCGTAGCAGTACTGGTAGCCGCCGATACGGGACGAGCAGCCGATGCCGGAGATCAGGGTGATGTCTTCATTCGCCCAGCCTTTTTTCGCACAGACGGCGCTGATGGCATTCTGAATGCCGTAGTCGCCGCAGCCGGGGCACCAGTTCGGAATAATGGTATTTTTATAGTCGCGCGGTGATGCCATCTTAGAAGACCTCCTTAGCTTTTTTGAGAATGGTGGATGCCGTGAACGGAGTGCCGTCATACTGCAGGCAGGACAGCAGTTTGTCATGGCAGGAGAAATGGATCGCAAAGAGCTCACGGAGCTGCTCTGTCAGGTCTTCTTCTACGATGAGGACTTTCTTCGCACCTTCGATGTAGGGGCGAAGAGCTTCAGCCGGGAATGGCGAGAGCAGACGCAGGTGCAGGTGGTTTACCTTCTTGCCTTCTGCTTCGAGCGCTTCGCAGGCTTCATCGATCGCACCGCCGGTGGAGGTGATGCCTACGAGGAGCAGGTCGCATTCTGTATCTTCATGGTTGACATAGAATGGGGTGATCGCTTCCGGTACTCCGGCAAATTTGCGATGGCGCTTTTCCATCTCCATCACACGGTCGCCCACGCCTTCTGCCGGTTTGCCGAAGACATTGTGTTCGAGACCCGTGGAGAGGAACATGCCGTTCTTCACGCCCGGGATGGTTCTCGGGGAGATGCCGTCTTCCACATCTTCGAAACGATGGAAGTATTCTTTCTTCTTCGTATCAAGTTCCGGCAGGCCTTCGCGGATGAGCTTGCCGCGCTCGATCCCGACGCGGTGAAGATCAAAGGCCGGGACGGACTGCTTGCACATGCCGAACTGCAGGTCGGAAAGGACGATGACCGGAGTCTGGAACTTTTCAGCAAGGTTGAAGGCTTCCTGGGTGATGTAGTAGCAGTCCTCGATAGAAGCGGCCGCAAGGACGATCTTTTCCGCATCACCATGGCCGGAGCCGATCGCGTAGCGGATGTCGCTCTGTTCCACCTTGGTCGCCATGCCCGTGGACGGGCCGGCACGCATGACATCGATGATGACGACCGGGATCTCTGCGGTCGCTGCCATGGAGATCGACTCTGCCATCAGGGAGAGCCCTGGGCCGGAGGTCGCAGTGAAGGCACGAACGCCTGCATAGCCGCCGCCCATCGCCATCATGCAGGAAGAGAGCTCATCTTCGGTCTGTACGACAGTGCCATGGATCTTATGGATGACTTTGATCATGTATTCCATGATCTCCGTCGCCGGCGTGATCGGGTAGGATGCCATGAAGCGGGCCCCTGCGGAAATCGCGCCAAGCGCTGCTGCTTCATTGCCGAGCAGGTAGAGCTGGTCCTTCTTCGGCGGGGTCGCGAGCTTTCCAAGCTCTACGCCGTGCATCGCAGCGATGGCAGTATCATAGCCATCCTTGAAGATCGCCTTGTTTTTAGAAATGATTTCATCGCCCTTCTTGGCAAAGCGGTCGGCGATGAAGCCGTAGAATGGTTCTTCCGGGAATCCCAGCACGCCGGCGCTCATGCCGAGCGCTGCGATATTCTTCATCTGCATGCTGCCGTATTTCTTCGCCAGCTCCGTGATCGGGAGCGCAAGGAACATACGGCCGGTATGTGCTTCAAATTTCGGGTGGAACGCATCATCGGCGATGATGACGCCGCCTTCCGGCACTTCCTTGCCATGGATATCGATTGTTTCCTGATCGAGTGCAACCAGACAGTCTACATGCTCGCCAATGGTCGCGATTTCTTTCGTCGCAATACGCAGCGCAATGGTGGTGTGGCCACCCTTGATACGGGAAGCAAAGAGACGCTGGCTGAACAGAGAGTATCCTTCCTGCGCCAGGACCTTGCCGAGGATTTCACCGCAGGACTCGACACCCTGTCCCTGCTGGCCGCCCATCTTCCAGATAAAATCACGTTTCGTTTCCAATCCGTTTTCCTCCTTGATAGGGAAAAATGCTGAGGAAAGGAAGGCCGCGAGAGCCGCCCTTCCTTGTGACCGCAATACACACTCACATTAACTAATTTATTATACCATAATATAAAGAGTGAATAATTAGAATATTTTTATAATCCGTTCAAACCACTGTCGGGAAATGTGGTAGAATAGAGGAAGAATAGTGACGAGGGACTAGTGGCTAGGGATTAGGGAAACGCTGAGGTTGCTTCCCCGCACCGTCATCCCGAGCGCAGCCGAGGGATCCCCCTTGCAGACAGGAAAACGCTGGGTGTTTGATGACGAGAAACGAGAAGTATTGAGCCTGCCGTCAAGGACACCCGTCGTGATCACCGGTGTGCAAGAAAGATTTCTCGACTTCGCTCGAAATGACGATACGGGAAAAGCACCATCCTCCGAACCCCGAAATTTGAAAGCAGGGATTAGGGATGAGTGGCTAGTAACTAGGGAAACGCCGAGACTACTTCCCCGCACCGTCATCCCGAGCGCAGCCGAGTAATGCTATTAAGTTAAGGAAATCGTTAACTACGTAACGTCTTGCTTCCCCCTTCGGGGGAAGTGCCGAAGGCAATAGGGGCATGCTAGCGGTATAGCGTGCTATGTTGAATAGTCCGATGCTATCGATATTTCAACACTTTCATGCAATACCGCTGCGCAGCCCCCTCTCCCCTTCGGGGAGCTCCCCCGATGGGGAGCCAAGAACGTTCTGCCGCTTAACTTAATAGCATTACCTTCCCAAGGAGAGACTCCGAGAACCGCGCGACGGCAAGGTCATGTATCCTTCACGTTTCTATGTTCAGCGAAAGAGCAGGAACGCCAGTGCGAGCACTATGACCACCACGGTCCACCAGCGGCGATCCCCCTTTTCCATCTTCACGTGAGGGATCTCCGATATGTGGCGCGGTATTTCCAGTCTGTCCTTTCTTTCTGTCTCCTCTTTCCTGCCAAGGAGCTTCTCTCCGCGGGAAAGACGCGCCTGATCTTCCCTGATTTCCTTTGCAAAGACAGGCGCGAAGGCAAAGAGGTCTTCCATGAGAGCCAGCCATTGCTCGCCCGTCTCCCGTCCAAGGCGCTCCGATAGATCGATCGCGCGATTCCGTATGCGGGAAAAGACGGGGCGGAGTACCCAGCAGCCGCTCATCGCATAGAGGGGCATCGACAGGGACAGGTAGCGGCGGGTCTTCTCTGCCAGGAGCGAGAGCCCCTGCTGCGGATGGTTTGGACTGATCATGAGCGCGTAGGCGATATCATTCTCCAGCTGCGCGCGTTCCTTTGCCACATCGGCTTCATAGGCGGAAAGAAGCTGGGTGTAGAGCATCCCTCGCCGTCCCTGCTTCGCCAGAGCGATGAGCAGTCCTCTCCTCTCTTCTTCAGGCAGAATACGGGAAGCAGCGATGGCACCGCTTCCGATTTCCAGCATCAGCTCCTGCTGGTATCCTTCGATCACCCACGGCTCTTCGATGACAGGAAATCCGGCGACACGCCGGTCCCGCTGGATGTCCTCCAGCGCCTCCTGCGGAGACAGCGCGAGGAAATCTTCTTCTGCCGCAAGCAGCGCCTCCAGCGTGAGCGTACCTTCAGGAAGCGCATTCAAGAAACGGAGCAGGCGAAGCCGCGGGGAAAGAGGGCTGTCGCTTTCCCCGCTCTGTGCGAGAAGAAAGGCCTCCTTGCGGGGAAGCCCCGACGGCCAGAAATATTCTGCTTCGCTGCGATGCTCCATCTGGAGAAGCCAGTGCGCCGCCTTGCTATAGGCTGCGCCTTCCGCCTCCTTGGAAAGCGCCATGCGCTTGTGAGAGAGCGCGGCATTGATCGCCGCCGCCCCGTCCGTGCTGTGGACAGAGAGCAGGTAGAAGGGATTTTCTTTGAAAAGCACGAGTAAATACTCCTTAAAAACATGGGAATTAGGGGTGCAGAGTGACTGGTGACTAGTGACTTGTGACTTGTGACTGGTGACTAGGGACTAGGGACTAGGGATTAGGTTTGCGATACGAGAAAACCGCTAGTTTCAAAACTCCGCGGCGCTTTCAAATTTTATGCGTCGCACCACCCCCGTTGAACCCTCTGAACCTGTTGAACCCGCTGAACCTCTTTTGCACGTAATCACGGGACGGCACGCCCCAAGGCCTAAGTTTGAAAGCAGGGATGAGTGGCTAGGGATGAGGAGTCTCAAGTGACTGGAGACTGGTAACTGGTGACTGGAATGCCCGCTCATGGCATCACCATTATTTATACTTCGCGGCGCATTTCGTCATCCTGAGCGGAGTGAAATGTCGGATGTTCGAT
>UQRR01000100.1 GCA_900543455.1 uncultured Dialister sp. | reverse complement strand
AAAGAAGTCCTCCCGCAGAAAGTCTCTGTACCTGCCGATGCCCGAAAAATACTCAAAGGCAAGATCATCTGCCTTGACCCCGGCCACGGCGGCACGGACGTCGGTGCCATCGGACACAAAGGAAATAAGGAGATTTACGAGAAGGATGTCACCCTCTCCATCGCCCTGCCGCTACGCGACATGCTCACCTCTGCCGGTGCGAAGGTCGTCATGACCCGCAGCACCGACAAGGACGTCTATGGTCCATGGGCGGACGATGACCCCGAGCTGCAGGCACGCTGCGATGTCGGAAATCAAGCGAATGCGGACGTCTTCGTCTCCATCCACATCGACTCCTTCTCCAATGGTTCTGTCGATGGTACCACCGCCTACTACTACCCCAAGACCGCAAAGGACCTGATGCTCGCCCAGATGCTGCACCAGTCCACCATGAATCTGCTCTCCATCCCTGACCGCGGTGTCCGCTCCGGGCATCTCTATGTGAATGTCAACACAAATATGCCTTCCGTCCTGATGGAAATGGGCTATATCAGCAACGCGCACCGCGTCCAGATGCTGACGTCGAGCTGGGGGCCGAAGAGTATCGCCAAGAGCCTCTTCAAGGGGCTGGTGGATTATTTCGCAGCTCTCTGAGACTGCTTCTTACCATTGTATGAGAAATGAAAAGGGAGGAAACACGGATCCATTCGCTGGATCAGACCGATGCTTCCCAAAGGAGCTCCTATGAATACCTATTATGCACTGATCGTCCCGATCATCCTCACCGCTCTTCTTTCCGGCTGCGGTGGAAACAGCAAACCGCAGAGCGCGGGACAGGTCGTACCGCCAGCCGCTTCCTCGAGCCAGATCCCCGCCGAAAAAGAAGCGAGTCTCACTTACTACCTGCCCACAGAAGACGGCCTTCACATCCTTCCCACCACGCTCAAAGTGAAAGCCGCTGACCGCACCGCGAAGACAGCCATCGAAGAAATGCTCCGCGCGGATCGAAAGTCCAAGTATCCTCTCGTTCCTGCCGGTACCCGCTTGAAGAGCGTCCATGTCGAAGACGGCACCTGCACCGTGAATTTCACGAAAGAGCTGAACCAGCTGCAGGGAGAGACCGGACAGTCCCTCTTCATCGCCATGACTGTCGATACGCTGACCGAATTTCCCAATATCAAACGCGTCGAATTCCGCGCGGAAGGGCAGCTTGTCAAGTTCCAGATCGATATGAGGAGACAATTCCTGCGCGATGAAGCCTTCATCAAGCAGACAAAAAAATAAGACAAGAAAAAAGGGACTGTGAAGAAATGAATCCTCATTTCTTCACAGCCCCTTTTTTGTCTTACAGACCGAGAGGAGATCTCCTCCACAGCCACTAGTCTTCCACCACTTCGATCTGGCCTTCCGCGAAGGCTTTCGGATAGAAGAAGGACTGCTCCGTATTTCCAAAGTCTACGACGAGCTTGCCATCCGCAATATCCGTGATGACGCCCTGTCCATACACAGAGGAGACAACGGGCGTTCCTACGCCGATCTCGATATAGTGGGTATTGCCGCGGTGCGTTTCCTTGACCGGACGAACTTCCACCTTCGGCTTCGGAGCCGGCCTTTCGGCTTCTGGCACGGTATAAGTGCGCGCCTGTCCCTTCGGCGCTTCTTTTTTCGTTTCCTTCTTCACTTCCGGGAATGCTGTCTTCAAAAGCTTCGACGGAAGTCCCATCGGATAGAGGATGCGCTCGCCTGTCGCATCATAAGTGACATACGTGCCGCGCTCTGTGATGCGGGTGATGGTGCCCTTACCGAGCGTCTCATCCGTGACCTCCAGACCGACAGCCGCTTCTCTCTTTTTGAAACCGGTCGGCTCTGCATCCGGCAGAGGTGCATCGAAGGTGAATACCTTCTTTTCCATCGGCTTCACTGCGCTGAAGGCTTCCTTTTTGAAATCCTTACGATGTCCATCCTTCTTGAAGCCGTCTTTTTTGTAGCCGCCCTCGCGCTTCTTTCTCGGGATGAGCTTTTCCGCATCGCCGAAAGCAACGACGATGCCTTCATCTGTCAGCTTTCTCACGATGCCCACGCCGAGCTCGCGGTCCACGAATTCGACGCCGGGAGCCAATTTCCGTTTCTTGAAATCCGGCTTATCCTTGCCAAAGCTCTTGCCGCGGCCGCCGAATTTCTTTTCACCAAATTTTTTACCGCCGAATTTCTTGCCGCCAAATTTTCCCTTACTTTTGAAGTCTTTGCGGGGCTTATTCTGTTTTTCTTCCATGATGCTATGGTTCTCCCTTTGTGGTTGTTAGTTGAAATGATGGTATGATAAGGGTTCAAGGTTCGGGGTTCAGGTTGACACGGGTTCAACGGGGGTAATTCCATGAATGTGTGACAAACCCGCTTCATTAGCCAACCTCCGCCCCTTCGGGGCACCTCCTTCCATGGGAAGGAGGGAGCGAGCTTATAAAGGAATATCCTAATCCCTAATCCCTAATCCCTAATCCCTAATCCCTAATCCCTAGTCACTAGTCCCTAATCCCTAGTCACTAGTCAATCATACCTTTGTTCTTTGATGCGCCTGTCAAGATCGCGCTTAGCAGCCTTCGCCGCCATATCCTCTCTCTTATCGTAGAGTTTTTTGCCCGTTGCGACACCGATCTCCACTTTGACCTTGCCGTGCTTGAAGTACATTTTGAGCGGGACTAAGGTGTAGCCCTTTGTTTTGAGCTGCATCTCGATCTTTCGTATCTCCTTCTTGTGCAGAAGCAGCTTTCTGGTGCGAAGCGGGTCGTGGTTGAAAATATTTCCCTGCTCATAGGGGCTGATATGTGCATTCCACAGGTAGACCTCGCCCTTCTGGATACGGGCGAAGCTGTCACGCAGGTTTGCCTTGCCCGCGCGGATGGACTTCACCTCCGTCCCGGTGAGTGCGATGCCGCACTCATACGTCTCGTGGATGAAATAGTTATGATGTGCCTGCCGATTGAGCGCGATCGGCGGCGCCGTTTTCTTCTCGGCCATGTATCTCTCCTTTACGGATGTTGGTCAATTTCCATGTAATTCGTAGTTTCAAGTGAGGAGTTAGGAGTTAGGAGTGAAGGTACGGCGCATCAAATTTGGAAGCGCCGTGAGTTTTGTATAAAGCAATGCTGGTACATGATTTGCCAGATGCTCTTCCGGCGAGCCCCTTCCGCTGGAAGGGACAGCCGAGCGCAGCTAGGCGGGGTTGGCCCGCGCGATGTGTGATAAGCCCGCTTCGCGAAGCCAATATCTCGCTTTGCTCGAAATGGCGTCTCACTGGATTTTCGCGTCGGTTTGCTCCTAAAAATCCAGTTCGCTTGCACACTCCGCCCCTTCGCGGCACCGCCTTCCAAAGGAAGGAGGGAGAGCGGGCTTATAAAGGAAATATCCTAATCCCTAATCCCTAGTCACTTCTTTCCCTTCTTCATTTTCTTTTTCGAATGGGATCTGGATTTTGCAGATGCTCTGGTCTTCTTTTCCAAATTCAGCGGCGAATGGATCTCTCCCATGATGAAGTCGACTTCGCGGCGTTCCTTATCCGCCTTGACAAGGGTCACGCGGACGGGCATCCCCATGGAATAGGTCGTCCCGGAGAAGCGGCCCTTCAAGGTCATCGTATCTTCCTGATACATGTACTCGTCATCGTCCATGGAGTCAATGTGGACAAGACCTTCTACGCCATTGTCAAGGCCTACAAAAACACCGAAGCGGGTGATCCCGGTCACATGCGCATCGAATGGCTCGCCGACGAACGGCACCATGTACTCAGTCATCTTGAGGTCATCGACATCGCGCTCGGTATCTGTCGCATTCTGCTCTGTCTCCGAGCAGTGGTCAGCCGCACGCAGGAGGAACTCTGTCTGCTTTTTGAGCTCTGCCTTGGAGAGGCCTTCTGAGATCGCCTGTCGGATGAGGCGATGTACCATCAGATCCGGATAGCGTCGGATCGGCGAAGTGAAGTGCGTATAGCATTCACTGGCGATCCCGAAGTGTCCGGCATTTTCCGTGCTGTAGCAGGCCTGCGGAAGGCTGCGGAGCGTCATCACCTGCACGACCGCTTCGATATCTTCTCCCTTCACCGTTTCCAGAAGCTTCTGGATATCCTTCGGCTCCGGATCCTTCGGGATAGAGAGATCGAGTCCCATGATGGCGATGAGACGCTTCAGGGAATTCAGCTTCTCCTCATCCGGATGCTCATGCACACGGTAGATCGACGTATGTCCTGTCTTTTCGAGGAAACGCGCTACCGCTTCATTCGCCGCGATCATGGCATCCTCGATCATCTTTTCCGCATCACTTCTGATGCGCTTCTCGATGCGAAGCGGTGTCCCCTCTTCATCGAGAATGACCTTGTATTCCGGGAAATCGAAGTCGAGTGCACCGCGGCGGGTGCGGTCTGTGCGAAGGGCATCCGCGCAGGCCTTCAGGTCTTCGAGCATCGGCATGAAGTGTGCAAGATCTGCCGGCATAATGCCCTCGTGGAAGGCTTTATTGATCTCCGGATAATTGCAGCGGCGTGCCACACGCACGATGGACGGTGTGACCAGCTCGGTCTTTACCTTGCCATCCGGCGACACATCCATCACGCAGGACATCGCATAGCGGTCTTCGTCATGGTTTAAGCTGCAAAGATCATTCGACAGCTGGAAAGGCAGCATCGGGATGACGCGATCCGCCAAGTATACACTGGTGCCGCGGCGGTAGGCTTCATCATCGAGGAGCGACCCCTTCGTCACATAGCGAGACACATCCGCGATATGGACAGACAGCTCAAAATGTCCATTTGCCTTCTTCTCGCAGTAGACCGCATCGTCGAGATCCTTCGAGTCAGGCCCGTCGATGGTGACGATCGGAAGAGCTCTGAAATCTGTGAGTCCTTTTTCCATCCGGATATCCCGCGGCAGATTCTCTGCCTCATCCAGTACCTTTTCGGAAAATTCATGCGGCAGACGGTGCTGTGCGACGATGATATCGATATCAAGCCCTTTATCGCCTTTGTAGCCGATGACCTCCGTCACACGGCCCTCCGCATCCGTCCATTCCCCCGGCCAGCGAGTGACTTCTACGATGACACGCGCCCCCGTGGTGGCATCCATTTCCTGCCCCTCGGGGATCTGGATATACATATCCACCTTCTCGTCGATCGGCACAGCTTCGCCGCCATCCTTCAGCATCTCATAGGTGCAGACGAAGGTATCATTGGCACGCTCCAAGACCTTCATGACACGGCCTTCCGTATTGTGGCGGCCCGTCTCACTCTTCATCGTCTTCACTTCGACGGTATCATTATTCACCGCATTCAAGTGGTCGCGGTCGGAAATATACACATCCTCGTGGTCGTCATCGGTGATCAGAAATCCGAACCGGCCATACGACTTGTATACGCCCTGCAGGATCGTCCCCGGCTTATAAGATAAAAGCGTTTTCTTTTCTTCCATTGTTGTTCTCCTGTATGAATTGACCGCTGCTCGCTGGCAACGGGCAAAACAGGGTTGCCCCCTGATCGCTGGATACTAAAGTTTGATAGCAGGGATGAGTAGCTAGGGATTAGGGATTAGGAGCCTCGAGTGACTAGTGACTAGTGACTTGAATACTGCCTTCGGACATCGCCCCATATATACTCGCGGCGAAGCCGCCACCTTCATTCCTCATTCCTAATTCCTAATTTACGCAAAGCTTTCATTCGCAATCAAGGGATGGCACGTCCCTCGGGCTAACCCTGGTCACTAGTCACCCTCTTAATAAAAAAAGGCTTGCTTCTATGCAAGCCCCTTTTCTTTTCATCAGAAAGTATTCATATATCTTCCAAGCACGAGACAAAGCACAGCAAAGACAATGCCAAATACCACCGTGAACTTGGAGAGTACAGCATCCTTACCTCTGGTTTTGCCGCCTACAGCGCCTTCCGCGCCGCCGCCGATGGCCGAGCCCATTCCCGCCTGCTTGGATTCCTGAGCTACAACGACTACGATCACCAGTAAGGAAACAACCATTGTCAAACCAATCAAAAAATACTTCACTCTGCATCCTCCTCTGAATCTACCCAAGGGCAGATCGGCCTTTCCTATCGAATATAAAGCCAATATCAAACCTTATTTTATACTACTCTGTAGTACAGGTCAAGAGGAAATAGAGTGCGGGTTCAGGGTTCAGGGTTCGGGATTAGCCCGTGGGCGGGGCGCCCCTTGATTATGTTTGAAAACCTCGATTGAATAAGAAATAAGGAGTGAGGAGTAAGGAGTGAGGAGTGAAGGTGGCGGCTTCGCCGCGAGTATATATGGGGCGATGCCCGAATGTGGCTTTTTAGTCATCAGTCACTCCTATGATACGAGTAGGCCCTTGGAGACGGAAGTCCCGCAGAGGGACTTCCGAGTTTGGCCTAATCCAAAGAGGCGCCTAGCCTGCCCATTAAGGCGCCTTCCGGTGAGGCCAAACGGCCCGCGCCAAAGGCGCAGGATAGAGTGCCTCGAAGAGGCACAACTCTATGCAGCAGTGTGAAAAACTATGTGAGATGATTCGTATTCTGTTTGTCATCCCGACCGAAGTGGAGGGATCCTTCTTGCAGAGCAGTAAGCCGTGAGTGAGAGAAAGGCGAAAAAGAACGCACCAAGGTGTCGTTTGCGTGAGGGCGCATGTGTGCATATGGCGGCAGTGCAATAAAGATCCCTCGGCTGCGCTCGGGATGACGATATGGGGAGCGGACGGGATCACAAGGGTAGTGCAACGTCTTTTTAGAAGAGGGTATTCTCGTTTCCCAGCCTTCCCCTCGAGGGGAAGGTGCCCCGCATGGGCGGATAGGGCACAGGCGGTATGAAAGACAGATGAGAAAAGCCGAAAAGTGCGCGGCACATGGGGGCAGCGTGAGTCCCTCGCCGCGTATGACATAGATTTCTCGCTTCGCGCGAAATGACATGTGTGTGTGACGGATAGCTTCACATTGGTTTTCAAACCGCCACGAGGATCCATCCTGCGCCTTTGGCGCGCCCCTTCTCTAAACCATCACGCCTTGCGGCACCACTGTGAACGAAAACGGATTTCTGCTATCATTAGGGTGGAGACGACGACATAGTTCGTGCCCCTTTGGGCTCTTAAGCCCGCTCTCTAAACTGTTCTGGTCTCCTTTATTGAACCACATTTTATCTAGGGCATATGCCCAGTAAAGGATGCATAGTAAAGTAAGATTACTATGGGAGACCCGTCGTACTTTTTACCCGGAGGTATATCATGGATACAATGTACGAACGTTGCTGTGGGTTGG
>UQRR01000099.1 GCA_900543455.1 uncultured Dialister sp. | reverse complement strand
TGGCGTCTCACTGGATTTTAGCGTCGCTACGCTCCTAAAAATCCAGTTCGCTTGCACATATTGCCTTCGGCACTTCCTCCGTAGGGGGGAGCAAGACGTTACGTAGCTAACGATTTCCTTAACTTAATAGCATTTCCTAGAGGGGAAGGCTGCGATACGAGAATACCATCTTCTAAAAAAGGGCGGCGAAGCCGCCACGAAAGCCTTGAACCCTGAACCAAATGAAAGCAAAGTAAAAAGGGGCTGTGAAGAAATGAGGATTCATTTCTTCACAGCCCCATCTTATCTTAAGCCATCAATTCTTTTTGCCCGGATACTGAGAGAGACCCTTGCCGAGGAGCTCGATGGCTCTCTTGAGGTCGCTGCAGTTCAGGACATAGGCGAGGCGGGCTTCATCGATGCCCTTGCCTTCGGTCGCGTAGAAACCATTGCCGGGAGCGATCATGACGGTTTCCCCATTGTCAGAGAAATCCTTCAGCATCCAGATGGCAAATTTCTCCGCATCATCGACAGGAAGCTTCACCATGACGTAGAAAGCCCCCTTCGGGTCAGAGGAAATGACGCCCGGAATGGCTGCCAGACCGGCAGCGATGGTATCACGGCGTTTCTTATATTCTTCATTGACCGCTTCGAGGTAAGACTTCGGTGTATCATAGAGAGCAGCTGCGCCGATCTGCTCCACTTCCGGTACACAGAGGCGTGCCTGACAAAACTTATTGATCTGACTGGTGAATTCTTCATTCTTGGAAATCAGGCAGCCGATACGCGCCCCGCAGGCGCTGTAACGCTTCGATACAGAGTCGATGATGATGACATTGTCAGCGAGGTCTTCGTAGGTGCCAAAGCTGGTGTACGCACCGTCATAGACGAATTCGCGATAGACTTCATCCGCAATGAGAGCGAGACCGTATTTCTTCACGATGCCTGCCACCATATCCATTTCCGCTTTCGTGTAGACGACACCGGTCGGGTTGCCCGGATTCGTCAGAAGGATAGCGCGGGTCTTGTCAGATACATACTGCTCGACAGTCGCTGCATCCGGCAGGCGATAGCCATTTTCTGCATGGGTCGGTACCGCTTTCACATGTGCGCCGGAAATCTTCGCGAAGGAATTGTAGTTCGCATAGAACGGTTCAAAGACCAGGATCTCATCCCCCGGATCACAGAGAGCGAGAGCCGCAAGCTCTAAGGCTTCACTGCCGCCATTGGTGATGTAGATGTTCTTCGCTTCGTAGTGCATGCCCCATTCTTCATAGTACGCCTGCACCTTGGCGATCAGCTTCGGATCCCCCTGCGAAGGACCATAAGCGACGACTTTCTTGTCGAAGCCGCGGATGGCGTCCATAAACTGCGCCGGCGTCTCGATATCAGGCTGGCCGATATTCAGATGATAGACTTTCTTCCCCGCCTTCTCTGCTTCGAGAGCGTAGGGTCCCAATCTGCGGATCGGGGATGTGGTCAAACTTAATGCGCGCTGAGAAATTTTCATACTGGCACCTTCCTTTGGCTTTCTGTAGGGAAGCACTGATTCTCCAAGTAATCAGTTTTCCATAATTTCATGCATGATAGCATAAAATCATTATATACCTTTTTCATGCATGCGTCATTAGATAATTGTAACGAAGCAGAGTGAACTAAAGACAACTGGTCATCATCATCCCCAGGAGCATTGCGAAGCGCCATGGCTATGCCGTATGTCTCATGATGCGGAAATGATTCTTTCCCACAAAAAATGCAAAGTAAAAGAGCCCGCCTTCTTCGACGAGCTCTTACTTTGTGGCGGAGAGAGGGGGATTCGAACCCCCGTGACGGTATTCGCCGTCAACATGATTTCCAATCATGCACCTTCAACCGCTCGGACACCTCTCCACGTTTGTTCCCTGACCTATCGGCCAGCGCCTTATTGATTTGTATCAGTGGTTGACTGACTTATGTAGTATACCAATCGAAGGCGTATCTGTCAAGCATTTTTTGAAAACTTTTTTGCGAAACATTTTGGTAGCAGATTCAGAAGATGCAAAGGGAGCAAGGGGGAAGCGCGGCGCATAAAAAATAGAAGCGCCGCGTATCTTGAATCAGGGTAAGCACGTATCGCAACCTGAAACCTCTTGCGGCAAATCCCCCTCAGAAATTGGCAAAATCCAGGGAAACGCTGATTTTAACATGTATTCCCCCTAATCCCTAGCCACCAGTTACCAGTCACTAGTCACCAGTCACCAGCTACCAGCCACGCATCAATGCGCAAACTTTTCGAAAATCATCCGGATTTCTTCCCGATCCTTGGTCACGCCGAGCGCGATGACAAGAAGCAGGCGCGCTTTCCATGCGGAAAGGCGGCCGCCCAGGATGAGGCCGCTCTTTTTCATGGAGAGGGCGCTGCCGTCATAGCTGTATTCCTCCATGACGCTGCCCGAGGGGACGCGGGTCGTCAGCACCATCGGAAGGCCGGCTTCGCCGAGCTTCATCATTTCTTCTTTGCACTTCGGCGGGACATTCCCGCAGCCGAGAGCATCGACGATCAGGCCATCCAGCTGCGCCTCACCAGCTGCGCGGATGATATCGCCTTCCATGCCGGACCAGCAGGTCACCATCCAGACCTTGGCTGCCATGGAGGCCGGATGAAGGCGGGCGTGTCCGATCGGACGGCGGCCATAGATGATCTCATGGCTGTAGACCGTACCAAGAGGCCCGTAGTGGAGATCGCGGAAGGTATCGGGGTTCGTCGTGTGGAATTTCGTCACATCAAAGGCGGCATAGATGCGGTCCTGCAGGCAGACGAGGACGCCCATGCCGCGAGAGCTGTCACTCGCTGCGACGCGGACCGCGGAGAGAATATTCTCGGGACCGTCCGCAGAGAGCTCGGAGGCACCGCGCATCGCTCCTGTCACGCAGACCGGCTTCTCGGTATGAAGCGTCATGTCGAGGAAGAAGGCTGTCTCTTCCAGGCTGTCCGTGCCGTGCGTCACGACGAAGCCGTCGGCTTTGTCCGCAAGCTCGTCGATGGTATGCGACAGCGCGAGCATTTTTTCTGTATCCATCCATCCGCTCGGGACATTGGAAAATTCAACGACGTCCACGTCCGCCCAGGAGGAGAGCCCCGGCACGGCGGCGGCGAGGTCTTCCCCGGAGACAGCAGGTACGAGCCCGCCGGTCACGGGGTCCATTTTCATGGCGATGGTACCGCCGGTGGTGATGACGATGATATGTTTTTTCATAAGAAATCCTTCTTTCTGTGAGATAGTTCTTGCAATAGTTCTATTGTAGCATAGAGAGGGAAGATGGAGTGTCGGGTGCAGGGTTCGGGGTTCGGGGTTCGGGGTTCAGGGTTGTGGTGGCGGCTTCGCCGCGAGTATATATGAGGCGATGCCCATTTGAGACTTAGAGACTTTAGACGTCTGAGGTCTGAAGTCTGAGGTCTGAGGTCTGAAATCTAATGTCTCCCATTCATTTTCATACCGCCTTGGGGGGATCCATCCTGTGCCTTTGGCGCGGCCCTTCTCCAAGGGCCTACTCATGGAGCGGAGTCTCTCTCTTTTCCTTTTATACCGCCTCGAGGATCCATCCTGCGCCTTTGGCGCGGCCCTTCTCCAAGGGCCTACTCATGGAGCGGATTCACTCTCTTTTCCTTTTATACCGCCTCGAGGATTCATCCTGCGCCTTTGGCGCGCCCCTTCTCCAAGGGCCTACTCATGGAGCAGATTCACTCTCTTTTCCTTTTATACCGCTTCGAGGAATCATCCTGCGCCTTTGGCGCGCCCCTTCTTCAAGGGGCTACTCAATTAGCAAAACTCTTTTCTTTCACCTGAACCCCAGTCACCAGTTACTAGTCACTAGTCACTAGTCACCAAAAAAGGAAAAGAGCCAGCTTCCGCTGACTCTTTTCCGAGATCGTGTTTCCAGCCGTAAGGCTGATATTGGTCACTGTTTCTTCTTACCCCCCAGATAGGCCGCCATGACATCCGGGTTTGCAGCCACTTCCTGCGCGGGGCCTTCCATGACGATCTTGCCGGTTTCCATGACATAGGCATAGTCGGCGATCTGGAGAGCTTTGCGCGCATTCTGTTCTACCAGAAGAACAGTAGTCCCCATTTTGTTGATATCCTTGACAACGTCAAAGATCTGCTGTACCACGAGCGGGGCAAGGCCCATGGATGGTTCATCGAGCAGCATGACCTGCGGGCGTGCCATCATGGCGCGGCCGATCGCGAGCATCTGCTGTTCGCCGCCGGAAAGGGTGCCGGCGAACTGGCTCTGTCTTTCAAAGAGGCGCGGGAAACGCTCGAAGACCTTGGCCATGTCTTCTGCGATTTCCGCCTTATCATTTCTATGATAAGCACCGAGCTCGATATTTTCGCGGACGGTCATGCCCTGAAGGATCTGACGGCCTTCCGGGACGAGGACGACGCCGCTGTTGACGATATCATAGGTTTTCTTCCCTGCGATGGATTCGCCTTTGAAGAGGACGTCGCCGGCGATCGGCTTCATGACGCCCATGATGGTCTTCATGGTGGTGGACTTGCCGGCACCGTTTGCGCCGATCAGGGTGACGATCTTGCCTTCCGGGACAGCGAGGTTGATGCCCTTTAAGGCTTTGATATTGCCATACGCAGCTTCGATATTTTTAAGTTCAAGCAGCATCAGTCTTCCTCCTTACCCAGGTATGCTTCGATGACCTGCGGATTGTTCTGTACTTCTTCCGGCACGCCTTCTGCCAATTTTTTACCGAAATTGACAACCATGACGCGGTCGCAAAGACTCATGACGAGCTGCATGTCGTGCTCGATGAGGACGATGGTGATGCCGTACTTTTCACGGATGCCGCGGATGAGCTCTGTGAGCGCAGCGGTTTCCGAGTCGTTCATACCGGCGGCCGGTTCATCGAGGAGGATGAGCTGCGGCTTCGTCGCCATAGCACGGGCGATTTCCAGCTTTCTCTGCTTGCCGTAAGGGAGCTCGGTCGCAAGGCGGTCTGCATCGTCTTCAAGGCCGACGAATTTCAGAAGCTCCATCGCATCCTCTCTGGCTTCTGCTTCTTCCTTTTTCTGGGAAGCGGTGTGCAGGATGCTCGCGAGGAAGCTGGATTTCAGGCGGTCATGATGACCGACGAGAATGTTTTCCAGGACAGTCATGCCTGTAAAGAGGCGGATATTCTGGAAGGTACGTGCGACGCCGAGATTGATGATCTCATACGGCTTCTTGCCTTCGATGGAGGTGCCGTTCAGGACGACATCCCCTTCCGTCACCTGATATACGCCGGTGATCAGGTTGAAAATGGTGGTCTTGCCGGCGCCGTTTGGCCCGATGACGCCGAAGATTTCCCCTTTGTCTACATGGAAGGACATATTGGAAACAGCGGTGAGGCCGCCGAACTGTTTCACTACATTTTTCATTTCGAGCAGCATCAGTTTTTCCCTCCTTCTACAGCTTTCTTGCTGAATTTCTTGGAGATCCATTTCACCGCATCATAGGAGAGGATGCCGTCCGGACGGAAGGCCATGAGTGCGACCAGCATAACGCCATAGATGATGTCGCGGTATTCCGCCATGGAGCGGAGCGACTCCGGTACGATGGTCAGGATGGAAGCGCCGAGGACAGAGCCCCACATGACATTGCTGCCGCCGAAAACGGTGTAGAGCAGGATGTCTACGACCTTGTGCCAGGAGAAATCGGTCGGGCTGATGAAGAATGTCGCATGGGCATAGAGCGCGCCAGCGACGCCTGCGAAGAACGCAGAGAAGAGGAAGGTCATCATTTTGTAGTGGACGACATTGATGCCGGTCAGGGATGCTGCATATTCGTCAGCCTTGACCGCTGCCATGGCGCGGCCATAGCGGGAATGTTCAAGGCGGTACCAGAAGGTGACGATGAGCACGACGAGGATCAGAAGGACGATGCACATGAGGAGCTGTCCTGCCGTCTGAGAGTCGATTTCCAGTGCATCGATGAGGCCGATGTCACTCGCATAGTCAGAAAGGACGCTTGCCATGGACGGGATACCGGAGTAGCCAAGCGCGCCATGGGTGATGTCCAGATTCAGCGCGATGACGCGGACAACTTCGCCGAAGCCCAGCGTCGCGATGGCGAGGTACAGCCCGCGCAGGCGGATGGTCGGCAGACCGATGATGAGTGCGACGATCGTCGCGGTGCAGCCGCCCAAGAGGATGCCGAGCGGCATCGGGAAATTATATTCTGCGGTCAGGATCGCAGAGGTGTAAGCGCCGAAGCTCATGAGCCCTGCATTGCCCAGCGACAGGATGCCGGTGCAAAGCGTCATGTAAATGGTCATGGCCAGAATGATATTGATGCATACAAAGGTCAGGACCTGCAGGAAATAACCGTTCAGTAATTCTTCCATTACGGTCTGCCTCCTTTCCCGGCCTTGGAGAATAAGCCTTCCGGACGAATGAAGAGAATCAGGATGATGATGCCGAATGCGACAGCGTCACGATACGAAGAGCTGCCGTAAGCGACGGAGAATACTTCTGCGATGCCGAGGATGAAACCGCCGGCCATAGCGCCTTCGACATTGCCAAGGCCACCCATGATGAGGACCGCAAGCCCCTTGAGGCCCATCGCGGTACCCATGGTCGGTTCGATCGCATTAAAGGACAGACCGATGAGGACGCCGGCTGCCGCACCCAGAGCAGATGCCAGCATGACAGTGAAGGTGATGATGCGTCCGGTATTGATGCCGAGCAGGCTCGCCGTTTCCGCACTTTCCGAAGTCGCACGGACAGCCTTGCCGATCTTCGTCTTATTGAGGAGGATGGTGAGGAGCACCATCAGGACGACAGCGGTACCCAGAGAAATGATCTGGATCCCGGAAATCTTGAAAGCACCGAAGTCCATCAGTTCATTCCCGAAGGATGTCGGGAATGAACGGGTCTGCGGCCCCCATACCATCAGCGCGACACTTTCAAGGAAGGTCGAGACACCGATGGTGGAAATCAGCGGAGCGAGGTGGGTCACCTTGCGGCGGCGCAGCGGGCGCAGTGCGAAGATTTCCAACGCATAGCCCAGGACGGCACCGCCGACCATAGCTCCAATCAAAGCCGGGAAAATCCCGAAGCCTGCCTCTGTGACGAGGAGCAGCCCGATGTAAGCGCCGACCATGAAGATCCCGCCATGCGCCATGTTGACGATGTTCAATACACCGAAAACCAGCGTGTAACCGATGGCGATGACCGCATAGGCGCTTCCCAGCGTTAAACCGTTGACAAGCTGTTGTAAAAACACGATCTTTTCTCCTTTCAAAATACGAGGGCAAGCCCTCAAAGTGGGGGATGGGGTGTAAGGGGCAGGGTTAGCCCATGGGGCGTACCGTCCTTTGATGGCGGATGAAAGCCTCACTTGAATGAGAAATTAGAAATGAGAAATGAGAAATGGTGGTGCGGCGCATAAAAACATGGAAG
>UQRR01000098.1 GCA_900543455.1 uncultured Dialister sp. | reverse complement strand
ACACTTTCATGCAATACCGCTACGTAGCCCCCTCACCCCTTCGGGGAGCTCCCCCGATGGGGAGCCAAGAACGTTCTTCCGCTTAACTTAATAGCATTACTCATCGGCGGGAGCTTTTTTATTCCCACGTCCTCAGGCGTTTCAGGGCTGTGGTATAATGAGGGTATGCAGCGGCTGGTGATTAGTGACTAGTGACTGGTGACTAGTGACTTAAATGCCACCTTCTGGCATCGCCACTATCTATACTCCGCGGCGCTTCTATATTTTTATGCGCCGCACCACAACCCTGAACCCGCCAACCTGAACCCTTAAATTATATAAAGGAGTACTTCCTATGAATCTTATCAAACTCATTGCCATCGACCTCGATGATACACTTTTACATGATGACATTTCCCTTTCCGAATACACACGGGATACCCTGCGAAAGGCGATGCAGAAGGGGGTTCGCATCGTGATCGCGACAGGCCGCATGTTTCAGGCGGCGCGGCCCTGGGGGCAGGCGATCGGCCTCGGCGATGTACCGATGATCTGCTACACGGGTTCGCTCACGGGTCTCTGTGAGAGCGGGCGGCTCATCCGTGATGTACGGATCGAGCGGCAGACGGCGCTTGCCATTCTTGAGACCATCCGGGAGCATGGCTGGTACGCGCAGACGTATATCGATGATGAGATCTATGTGGCGCATCGCGATGAACGGACGGATGAGTATGAGCGTCAGTGCGGAGTGAAGGCGCATGAGGTCGGGGATGATTTCTACCATCCGAAAAAGGCACCGACGAAGATCCTCCTCTGTGAGCATGATGAAGAGAAGATGAAAGAGATCGAGAAGGTGCTGCGGGAGACGTACAGCGGCGAGGTCGGGCAGGTGAAGTCGAAGCCGTATTTCTTTGAAATGAACAATAAAGAGTGCTCGAAGGGGAAAGCCGTCGCGTCCCTTGCGAAAGAGTGGGGGATCGCGATGGAGGAGATCATGACCTTCGGCAACGGCAACAATGACGTGTCAATGCTGTCCATGACCCCTTGGGGCTTTGCGGTGGCGAATGCGTCGAAGAGCGCGAAAGAAGCGGCCGGTCACATGACGGCATCCAATAATGAAGACGGCGTCGCGAAAGCAGTGGAAAAGTATGTGCTCGGCGAGAAAGAATGAGAAATGCGAAATTAGAAATGCGAAATGGTGGCGCGGCGCATCTTTATTTGATGCGCCGCAATTATTCAGCCTTCCCTGCATGAGGAAAGCTGCGATACGAGAATGCCGCTTCCCCACAGGTTTGAAAGCAGAGATTAGGTTCGGGGTTCAGGTTGATGGGTTCAGGGTTGTGGTGGCAGCTTCGCTGCAAAATATATATTTGCGGCGGACCCGCGCACTACAAGTTTGAAAGCAGGGATGAGTAGGAAGTGTGCGCGCCAGCGTTTTTCTCGTATCGTACCCTCTTTCCTGCGGAAAGGGGGCAGGGGGGATAGGGAGACAAATGACACAGCAGTCAGTCACCTTATTTGAGGCTGACTAGGTTTGTTTGACTATGCTTTCCCCTCTGCACATGTCGTAGTCAGTCCCGTATCGACTGACCTGCTGCCTGCACACTTTCCTCCCTATCCCTCGCCCTGCGGGCGGCCCCTTCCCAAGGGGAAGGGGCTTTGCGATACGTGATGACACATTTCTAAAAATTTACGGCGCTTCTATATGTTTATGCGCCGCACCACCATTTCTCATTTCTCATTTCTAATTTCTCATTCAAACGAGGCTTTCAACCGTAATCAAGGGACAGCACGCCACAAGGGCTCACCCTGAACCCCTATTTACCAAAGGAGTATTCCATGGACAAAGATACATTTCGCTTCGTCATCATCACCGGCATGAGCGGTGCAGGGAAGACCAATTTCATGCAGAAGCTCGAAGATATGGGCTACTACTGTGTGGATAATCTGCCGCCCGTCCTGATTGTCCGTTTCGCGGATCTCTGCTGGAAGAGTACGTCTTCCACGCGGCATGTAGCGGTCGTGACGGATATCCGTGGGGGATCCTTCTTTGATGCCCTGCCGCAGGCCCTAGATGAGCTGGAAAAGCGCGGCATTCCGCATGAGGTGGTCTTTCTGGAGGCCTCCGATGAGGCACTGGTGCGCCGCTACATGGAGACGCGCCGCCAGCATCCGCTCGCGAAGAATATGCGTATCCAGGAAGGCATCGAGCAGGAGAGAAAGATCTTGGCCGGCGTGCGCGCACAGGCGGATATGATCATTGATACGACGTCGATGCAGGCCTCCGACCTCAAAGAGTACATGCAGAGCCGGTTCAGTGCGGACAGCACGGATCAGGAGATGCAGATCACGGTCTTTTCCTTCGGCTTCAAGTACGGTATCCCCATCGATGCCGACATGGTGATCGATGTCCGTTTCCTGCCGAATCCTTTTTACATCGCGAAATACAAGCATTCAAGCGGGCGCGTGAAGGAAGTCGCGCAGTACATCGCATCGGCTCCTGTGACGCAGGATTTCCTGACAAAGCTGTATGATTTCATGGATTTTCTCGTGCATCAGTTCGAGGCGGCGGGCAAGACGCAGTTCACCATCGCCATCGGCTGCACGGGCGGCATGCATCGCTCGGTCTTCGTGACGGAGAAGCTGGGGCAGTACCTGAAAAGGAAGCATACGCGCGTCAGCATAGAGCATCGGGATCTCCATAGAAATCCGGTCGAGCACGATGCGAATGATATCATGGAGGGCAAGGTATGAGACATCTTCTCCAGTGGCTCTATCCGGGGCTGGCGGTGAAGCGGTGGATGCTGCTGTTCTCTCTGGGCATCCTGCTTCTCGTCTTCGGTGCGACACTCATTTTGAATTACCAGATCTTCGGTATCCTGGAAGAGGAAATGCTGCGCTTCGCTTTTCAGATGACGGGCAGCTACAGCTATACCTTCCTGGCGGTCTGCGGTACGCTCATGATCATCCTCGCGCTGTGGATCATGACACATGCGGTCCGGCGGCTCGTGAAGCGTTTCTTCGAGCTTATGGCTCCGGGGCAGACCGAGGTGTCGAAGAGCATCCTGTCCCGCATGGAGCTTTCCCGCGGGATGAAGATCGTTTCCATTGGCGGCGGCCATGGGCTCTCCATGCTCCTTCGCGGCCTCAAGACGAAGACGTCGAACATCACAGCCATCGTGACGGTGGCCGATGACGGCGGCTCCTCGGGACGCCTCCGGGAAGAGATGGGGATCATCGCGCCGGGCGACCTTCGAAACTGCCTTGTCGCGCTGGCAGATAAGGAGACCGTGCTGGAGCAGCTCTTCCAGTATCGCTTCGCAGGCAATGGCGAGCTATCGGGGCACAGCCTCGGGAATCTCTTCCTCGCGGCGCTCATTAAGGAATTCGGCAATCCGCAGAACGCCCTCGAGGCAGCGAGCAAGGTCCTCAATATCCGCGGCAAGGTCGTCCCAGCCACCTCGGAAAAGGTGCGCCTCAAAGCGAAAATGTCCGATGGAGAAATCGTGGAGGGCGAGTCTGAGATTTCTGCCTATCCCGAAAAATCCGGCAAGGAGGTGCGCATCCTCCATATGTCGACCATTCCGAAGGCACCGATCGCCGTCGGTGATGCGCTCGAAGCCATCAAACAGGCAGACCTCATTACCTTAGGACCGGGCAGCCTTTATACAAGCGTCCTGCCGAATCTTCTCGTCCCGGAAATCCTGCAGGCCATCCGGCAAAGCAGCGCGCCCGTACTCTATATATGTAATGTCATGACCCAGCCGGGGGAGACCAGCGGTTATACCGTGAGCGACCACCTGAAAGCCCTGATCGACCACGTGGGCGGCGGCGTCATTGATTTCGTCCTCGCGAACAATGCCATCCCGACAGAGGATGTACTGAAGAAATATGAAAAGGTCCATGCCATGCCCGTCAAGATCGATCGGGAGAAGGTCAAAAAGATGGGCGCGCAGCTCATCGAGGCAGACCTTCTCGGCCCCCTTCGCAGCGCGACGCAGGATACGAAAGTCCTGACCGAGGAAATCGCGCAGATCCACAGCCTGCTGAAGGTGAATATCCCGCCCGAAGCACTGGAAGAATATTTGAAAAGGAGCCACTGATGTCCTTCACAGAACAGGTAAAAAATGAACTGGCACGTCTCCCCAGAGAAGATGCGGGAAGCCGTGCCGCGGAGCTTCTCGCACTGCTCCGCATGAGCGGCTCCTTCATCACCGGCGCGCACGCCAGCTGGGGACTGGAATTTTCCACCGGCAACAGTGCCGTCGCCCGCCGCGTCCTGGTGTACCTCAAGAAAGACTTCGGCTTCATGCCCTCCACCATGGTGCGGCAGGGACGCCGTCTCAGGAAAAAGAATGTCTACACCCTCCTCGTACAGCCGTCGAAAGAAGGCCTCCGTTTTCTGGATACCATGGGACTTTCTCCGCTCTCCGGCGCAGACGATATGGAGAAGCTCGTGACCGCCGAAGAACGCCGCGCCTACCTGGCCGGTGCCTTCCTGGGCGGCGGCTCCGTCAGCCGTCCCCAGAGCGACTACCACCTCGAGATGGTGACGCAGTCCGCCCGCTTCGCCGAAGAGATCGTGAAAGCCATGAAGAGCTTCAAACTGAATGCCCGACTGACTGACCGCAAGAATGACTACATCGTCTATATCAAGGATGGAGACGAAGTCTCCGAATTTCTCCAGATCGTAGGCGCTGCCCAGAGCTACATGGACTTCGAGAGCGTCCGCGTTGTGAAGGATATGCGAAACCGCGTGAACCGGCAGGTGAACTGCGAGACGGCGAATCTCCAGAAGACCGTCGATGCCGCCGTCCGCCAGACACACCTCGTGCAAAAGCTTCTCGCGAAAGAGAGCCGCTCCTCGCTCTCTCCCAAAATCCGTGAAGCCTGCGACCTCCGCCTCGCCCACCCCAATGCCAGCCTCTCCGAGCTTGCAGAAATCTGCGGTATCACGAAATCCGGCCTCGCCCATCGCTTCAAAAAGATCGAAGCGATGGTGGGGACTAGTGACTAGTGACTAGTGACTAGTGACTGGTGACTGGTGACTGGTGACTAGGAGACTAGGAGACTAGGAGACTAGAAGACTAGGAGACTAGAAGACTAGGAGACTAGAAGACTAGAAGACATCAGACTCCCGTATCGTCATTGAAAGCGTTGCCGAGAAATCTTTCTCATCTGCGGCTAGGCGATCAATGTTTGGAAATCCGAAACGGGAAACCTGTTATCGAGAGACTTTCGGGCATCGCCCTATTTATACTCCGCGGCGCCTCCTAATTTTATGCGCCGCACCGACTCTGTTGAACCTCTTTCGCACGCAATCAAAGTTTGAAAGCAGGGATGAGTAGCTAGGGATTAGGGATTAGAAGTGACTAGTGACTGGTAGCTAGTGACTGGTGACTTGCATACTATTTTCGGGCATCACCCATATATACTCGCGGCGAAGCCGCCACCTTCATTCCTAATTCCTCATTCCTAATTCCTCATTCGAGCAGAGCTTTCATTCATAATCAGTGGACGAAGCCGCCCCACGGGCTGCCCCTGAACCCATCCACCCATTTTTTCTATCAAAGAAGATGTCATCATGAACATATATCAAACGTTTTTATCCACCATGGTCGCGGCAGCGACCATTTGTATTTCTACTTCTGCGTTCGCTGATTCGCTGGCGTATGAGGACTACACACAGATCCCTCTTTCCCTGAAGAAGGAAGAAGGGACGCTCATCTTTTCCGATTGCCCCGAGTATGCAGATACGCCGGGGATTCTCTATGAAGGCACGGTCGACAAAGGAGAGGGGCGGCTCTACTACTACCATGTGAATGAGACCGGTGCTCCTGCGCGCCTCGTCGTCTATGCCAAGGCGGATAAGAAACAGTCCCTCACCATGAAGCGTGCCATCCGCGGGGATGCCTCCAGCAGTTACATCCCGACAGGCAGCACTCTCTCTTTCCGGGAAGCCATGAATGCGAAGCAGAAGGAAAAAACCTTCCAGCTTGCGCCCGGCGAGCGGACCATCCTCTTTGAAGATGATCCGGATGGGATTTCCGAAGAAGACCTCGTGAGCGGCATCGTAGAGATCAAAACGAAGAATCCGGTGAAGCTCGGGGCGGCGATTCTGCCGATGGATGATGACAAGGCACTGAAGGAGAATCTTGATACCGCCGTGTCGCTTCCGCCTGATCGCCATGAAATGCGTGGCACGTTCGCGGCGGATATTTATCTTTCCAGCGAACCATGGGATTTTTCCAAAGGAAATGCGGAGATCACCATCGGTGAATCCCACCCTTTTCAGCAGGGAAAGGACGAAGTGAGTGGCGTCACCCGCGAGAATACAGGCGACTACGGCATCCGCTACCATATCACCGTAAAGACCAAAGGGAGCGGGAACTACAAGCTCTATATCAATCCCATGGGCGGCGTCTACATGGGGACCTTCGAGATCGGACAGAATGAAAAGCTTCTCCGCACCTATCGCACAGACGGGACAGTGGGAAAGGCATGGTTCGGTGATGGTACAATGGAGAGCTGCCTTCCGGCGGGCACATGGCATGCCGGAAAGGATCTCTACATTCGTTTCATACCTGCCGGCGCCGCATACCTGCCGCTCCGTTTTCTGCTGGTGGCTGGGGATTAGTGACTAGTGACTAGTGGCTGGTGACTAGGGACTGGGGATTAGGAGTGACTGGGGACTTGTGACTGGTGACTAGGGATTAGTAGCTAGGGATTAGGTTTGCGATACGAGAAAACCGCTAGTTTCAAACCTCCGCGCATTTATATTTTATGCGATGCACCACCATTCCACGTTTTCTTGAAGTTTGAACGCAGGGGGGGTAGCTAGTGACTGGTGACTAAAAGACTAAAAGACTTGAAGACATCAGGCTCTCGTATCGTCATTTCGAACGTAACGAGAAATCTTTGTCATTCGCGGCCTGAGACTCACGCTTCCCCACATGTGCCGCGCATTTCTCCACTTTCCTCATCTGTCTTTCATACCGCTTGTGCCCTATCCGCCCCTACGGGGCACCTTCCCCTCGAGGGGAAGGCTACGATACGGGGGAAACGGTATCCTCATTTTCTACCTTTTCCCTCCTTCCTATGGAAGGAGGTGCCCCGAAGGGGCGGAGGTTGGCTCCCGTAGCGGGATGAAAAGAAATGTGAGACAGTCCGTCCTCTCGTATCGTCATCCCGAGCGTAGCCGAGGGATCTTTACGCCCTGGCGGTGTACTGCACATATGAGGGAAAGAGAAAATCGCATAGGTGCTGTTCCCCATCTCACACTCTCCGTTTGACCATTGTGCAAGGAAGATTTCTCGCTGCGCTCGAAATGACGATATGGGGGAGGAGACCTTGCGAAGGGTCAGCGTTTTTACATGACCGTTGTGTAGCCCCTTGAAGAAGGGGCGCGCCGAAGGCGGAGGATAGATCTGCCCCGAAGGGGCAGCCTTCTACGTGAAG
>UQRR01000097.1 GCA_900543455.1 uncultured Dialister sp. | reverse complement strand
CCAGGACATCGTTTTCCCTCGGCGCATACACGCTGATTCCCGCAATGCAGTAAAGATCCCTCGGCTGCGCTCGGGATAACGATGACGGCGAATCCTAGTCACTCCTAATCCCCAATCCCTAATCCCTAGCTACTCATCCCTGCTTTCAAACTTCAGGGCTAGCCCATGGGCGGGACGCCCATGGATTGTGAATGAAAGTTTCTCTTGAATGAGAAATGAGAAATGCGAAATGGTGGTGCGGCGTATAAAAATCAGAAGCGCCGCGAATATATATGTGGCGATGCCCGTTTGAGAGGCCAGACATTAGACGTCAGATATCTTCGAGTCTCCTAGTCTTTTAGACACCAGTCACTAGTCACCAGTCACTTGAGACTCCTAATCCCTAGCTACTAATTCCTAGCTACTAATTCCTAGTCACCAGTCACTCGCGGTCCTAATCCCCATTGCCCTTCTTAAACCTGCTATTTGATTGACCCACCCCTGTATCCATGCTATAGTTTAGAATATATGTGATTCTATGAACACACAGAATTTATTTAAGAAATCGAAAACAATGCCTGATATAGTAATAAGAGTAGCTAGTGACTGGTGGCTGGTGACTGGTGACTGGTAGCTAGGGATGAGTGGCTAGGGATGAGGTTTGTGATACGAGAAAAACGCTAGTTTCAAACCTCCGCGGCGCTTCTATATTCTTATGCGCCGCACCTCCCCCGCCCTACCCTCAGAACCTATAGAACCTGCTGAACCTCTTTTCCAATGAAATCAAAGGGAAACTCGCCCGATGAGCTAACCCTCCCCCCTAACCATTTTTCAAAAGGATCATATTTATGGAATTCATCATATCTTTTCTCTCTGAATGGGGCTATCTTGCGCTCTTTATCTGCATGGCTCTCGAAAACATGAATATCCCTATCCCCAGTGAAATCATTCTGGGCTTTGCGGGTTTCCTCGTCTCGCAGGGTGTCTTCTCCTTCTGGCCGACGATCTTGATCGGCACGCTGGCCGGGCTGGTCGGCTCACTGGCGTCCTACTACATGGGCTACAAGGGCGGGCGCGACATGATCCTTCGCCACACGCAGAAAGGCGGTATGGGCGCGAAAAAAATGATCGCCGCGAAGAACTGGTTTGAGACCTACGGCGGCATCGCCGTCTTCACCGGCCGTCTGCTGCCGGGGATCCGTACATTCATTTCCCTGCCTGCGGGCATCGCGCAATTTCCCCTCCCGGAATTCACGATCCTTACCATCATCGGTACCGTGCCTTGGACGATATTTCTGGTCTACGTGGGTGCCATGCTGGGAGAAAACTGGCAGGCGCTTCTCTCCTACAAGCTGGAGATCGCTCTCGTGTGCATCGTCATCTGCGCCATCATTGCGGCGGCTTTCCATTTCTATCTGAAACATAAGAATAAACATGAAACTCAATAAAAACTGCATCTTACTTTTCCTTTTCTGTCTCGCCCTCTACGGCACTTTTTCCGGTCTCATTCCTCTGCTCGACCCAGATGAGCCAGTCTACGGCGAGACAGCGAAGGAAATGCTCTCCACCGGCGACTGGCTGTCTCCCCGCATTTATGGCGAATTCTGGTATGACAAGCCGCCGCTTTTCTATTGGTTAGAATCGATTTCCTTCACCCTCTTCGGCGTCTCGACCACGAGCGCCCGTCTTCCTTCGATCCTGATGGGTGCGCTTCTTTCGCCCTACCTCTACCTGTCTATGCGAAAGCTCGTGGGTGAGAAGGCCGCGCTCTACGGTGCCTTCATCTGTGCGTCTTCTCTGGAAATCATCGTCCTTGCCAGAAGCTCGGTGACGGATCAGGCGCTGACTTTCACGCTCACCGTCGCCCTCATCTCTTTTCTGCGAAAAGAATATATCCCTGCCTATATCTTCTGCGGTCTCTCGCTCCTCGCGAAAGGCCCGATCGGCTTCGGATTTCCAGCACTCATCGTAGGGCTTTGGATGATCTTCAGGGGATCCTTCACTTTCAAAAATATCATGGCGCTTCGCTGGACATGGGGCATCCCTCTTGCCTGCCTTGTGGGACTTCCCTGGTACCTGGCGATGGGCATGATCCATGGAGATGCCTTCATCGACACCTTCCTCGGATATCACAATGTGACGCGCTTCATCAGCCCGGAACATGCCGGACAGAACCACTACTGGCTTTACCTCGTCGTCCTGATTGCCGGTTTCTATCCATGGACAGGGACACTGCCCGGCATCCTTCGGCGCTTTCGGACATGGAAATCGGATCCTGTCCTTTTCTATCTCATCGTCTGGGCGCTCTTCATTTTCATTTTCTTTACACTCTCCTCGACGCAGCTCTTCTCCTACATTCTTCCGATGTTCCCCCCGCTCTCGCTGCTGGCGGGGAAATATCTCACGGAGCTCGCAGAAGCAGGGCATGTCTCAAAGACTCTCATCGGATTTCATCTCTTCTTTGCTCTGGCGACCGCCATCGCCATCAGCCTCGCACCGCTGACCCCCGCAGGCGGCATGATCATGAAATATGGCATCTCCCTCTTCATGATCCTCTCCGCTCTCTTTTCTGTCCGTATGCTTTCAAAGGGGCGTATGCGCAGCTTCCTCTGCTCGCAGGTCTGCCTCATCCTTCTCTTCGTGACATCTGTCTGGGGCCTCTTTGCAGCTCCCGTTTCCACCCTCTTCACCTCGAAGGCCATCGCAGAAACGCTCACGGAAACAGAAAAGGCACCTGAACTTCCTGTCTACATCGATACCTTCTACCGCCCATCCATTGCCTTCTACACAGACATCTACGGAAAAGCCCTTCCAGAGTTTGACGAACGAAAGCGAGAGGAAACGGCAAAAAATGAAGCCGACGGCGTCCTTCTTCCCGGCAAAGACAATTCCCTCACCCTGCCGGATCGTGCCTACATTCTCGTACAGAAAAAAGTCTATGCCCACTGGCCGGAAGAACTGAAAAAAGGAAATCAGGTGCTTTGGGAAAAGGATACGGCGGTATTTTTGAAGAGAAACGCAGAGCCATAACATTTTTATATGAATTGCTCGAATTAGAAATTAGAAATGCGAAATGAGAAATGAAGGTGCGGCGTTCCACCATTTCTCATTTCTAATTTCTCATTTCTCATTTCTCATTTTGCTAGGAGGTCCCCTTGAGTACAAAACGTCAAAAGCGTGAGAGAAAACAGGCGGCGCTTGCCAAAGAGAACGAACGCAGCACCCTGATTTCCTTTATCAGCTTTTTCATCATCGCCTTTCTCTTCTTCCTTTGGGGCAGCTGGCTGCTCCCGATCACCGATCCGGTCGAGTCGAATTACGCACTGACCGCTCGTGAAATGGTGGAGTCCGGCGACTGGATGTCCCCGCAGATCTATGGCGTCTACTGGTATGACAAGCCCATCATGGTCTACTGGATCCTCTCGCTCTCCTATAGCGCACTGGGCTTCACTGACCTCGCCTCTCGCCTGCCCTCCGCGCTGACAGGCGCTCTCTCCGTGACACTTCTCATCTGGTACCTCCGGCGCATCCTGAAAGACAATGTCGTCTCCATCTGGGCCGGCGTCATGCTCGCGACCTCGCTGGAGTGCTGGGTGATCTCCCACGCCATCATCACCGACAGCATCCTTCTCCTCTTCACCATCCCAACCATGTTTTCTGCCTACATCGGCATCACAGAAAACAACAAAAAGCATCTGGTGATCGCCTACGCTGCCGCAGGGCTTGCCTGCCTCACGAAAGGTCCCGTCGGCCTCGTCCTTCCCGGCCTTCTCCTTGTCATCTGGTGCCTTTCGATGAAAGAGCCGAAGACCATCCTCCGCCTTTTCCCCTGGCAGGGGCTTCTTGCCTTCTTTGCCATCGTCCTTCCCTGGTACGGCGGCATGTATGCGATCCACGGCAGTGATTTCATCAATGAATTTCTGGGACTGCACAACGTACTCCGCGCCACCTCTTCCGAGCATCCGGAAGATAACCACTGGTACTACTACCTCCTCCTCCTTCCTGCCTCGCTCCTCCCATGGGCTTTCGTTTCCTTCTATGAAATGAAAATACGCTGGAAAGAGAAAGGTGCCTTCTACCTCTTCCTCATGGTCTGGTGCTGGGGCACCATCCTCTTCTATACCCTGATGGCCACGAAGTATGTCACCTACTCCTACATCGCCGTCGTTCCCGCCATCACCTTTGCCGCCTTCGGCGCGCTCCGCATCCGCATGGGCGAAAAGCTTCCCTCCATCCTGGGCGGCCTCGGCCTCCTGATCCTTATGGCGGCGCTCTTTGCCGGCACCTTCCGTCTTAAGGAAGGAAACTGGCTGGTCTTCTACGCTGTCCTCGCCTATGGCCTCTTCGCCTACCTCATCCGCTGGAAAGCGAACCAATACAAACGCCTCACCATCATCTCCGCGGTCACGGCGTCCGCCTTCCTCTGCTGTATCTCCGAAGGTCTTCCCCACTTCATGATGACCCGATCCGCCTTTGAGATCGACAGTGCCATCCAGGAAGAGAAAGGAGAGCACTATTTCTTCCTCACCTATCCCGCCAGCTACAGCTACTACACAGGCGACATCGCGACACGCCTCCTGCCTGATGAACCGCTGCTGGACCAGGAAAAGCGCGATGCCCGCTGGGATAAGAAATCTCCCATCCCCACCGTAAACGAAGAGCAATTCCTAAAGGCTGCTAAGACCTCTGATAGGCCCAGCTACCTCTATGTAGCAAACGGGAAAGCCAAATTCTTCGCCGCCTGGTCGCTCGCTCCCCGTTTTGAAAAAGTAGAAAGCACCAAGGCCGGAACGATCTATCGGTTTGTGGGGACTAGTGACTAATGACTGGTGACTAGCGATCCAGAGACTAAGAGATATCAGACTCTCTCGTATCGGCCTTTCGAGCGCAAGCAAGAAATCTTTGTCATTTACGCTCAAAAGGCCGATGCCAGAAAACCACCAATGGGAAACCTGCTATCCAAGGAACCTTCGGGCATCGCCCCGTTTCGTCATCCTGAGCGGCGAGAAACGTCGTATGTGAGATAACGAATGCCAGAACAGCTGCGACCTCTTCATCGATCTCGGCGAAGCCGCCACCTTCATTCCTAATTCCTAATTCCTAATTCCTAATTTGAAAGGCTCATCATGAACGACAATCTCACCCATTTCCTCACTTCTCTCTCCGCCTACAAGGGCGAGAACGTCTTCAATCCATGGCGTGATACAGACGCAGACTACGAAGTCAGCCGCGCCGTCTCCATCCGCCAAGAGCAGCTTACGGACTACCTCGCCCTGCGCATCGGACGGGCAAAGATCCTTCTCATCGCCGAAGCCTGCGGCTATCAGGGCGGACACTTCTCCGGCATCGCCATGACCTGCGAGCGTATGCTCTTGAACCAGCATCCCAAAGTCACGAGCCGAATGATCCTCTCCCGTGAAGGCATGCGCACCAGCCGGATGGACAGCCCCTTCATCACGAAGACTGCTCAGAAAGAGAAAGGCTTCAATGAACCCACCGACTCCGTCGTCTGGAGCGCATGCCTCGAAGCCGGCCTTGCCCCCGATGAATTTCTCTTGTGGAACATCTTCCCCTTTCATCCTTATAAAAAAGGAAATCTCCTCACGAACCGCACACCGACGGATGAAGAACTCGCCATCGGCCTCACGTATACGAAAGAACTTCTCTCCCTCACCGGCACGCTTCCACTCTTTGCCATCGGCAGGAAGAGTGAAATGACACTCACCGAAGCCGGCTTTTCCGTCACAGGCCTGCGCCACCCCGCAAACGGCGGCGCAGGCATCTTCCGCGCCCAGCTCAAAGAAGCGATGGGATGATGCAGCGTTAAAAACCCGCTCTGTTCTGCAGGGCGGGTTTTTGATTGGGGCGATCTTGTGACTAGTGACTGGGGACTGGGGACTGGGGACTAGTGACTAGGGACTAGGAGACATCTGACGTCTAACCTCTGACGTCTAACATCTGATGTCTAACGTCTCAAGCGGGCATCGCCCCCTATATACTCGCGGCGAAGCCGCCACCTTAACCCGTTGAACCCGTTGAACCCATTGAACCTGCGAATCCCCTTCACCTTGAACCCCGACCCATCGCATGCTATAATACGTACCTACGCACTTATGCAAATACGTTATCAAAGGATGGTTCATCTATGACTTTACGTGAATGGCTGCCGCTCGTCGGCATCACACTCTCTGCCTTTATTTTCAACACCTCAGAATTCATGCCCATCGGTCTTCTGACGGATATTGCGGTGGACTTTGGCATCACCGAAGCCCGCGCGGGCATGCTGATTTCTATCTATGCCTGGGTCGTCATGGCGATGTCACTCCCGCTCATGATCCTCTGCTCACGCATCCCGCTCCGCCCGCTGCTTCTCGGCGTGATCGCCCTCTTTGCCGTATCACAGGTATTCTCTTCGATTTCTACGGGCTACTACACCCTCCTTTTCTCCCGTATCGGCGTTGCTTTTGCCCACTCCGTCTTCTGGTCCATCGCGACCCCCATCGCGACGCGCATCGTGCCTGCCTCTCACCAGTCCACTGCCATGGGCATGGTCGTCACAGGGACATCCGTCGCCATGATTTTCGGACTTCCCATGGGCCGCTTCATCGGGCTCGCCGCCGGATGGCGCATGACTTTCGCCTGCGTGGCCGTCATTTCCTTTGTGACACTCGCCTACCTCTTCTTCCTGCTCCCGAAGGTCTCCGGCAATGCGCCTTTCGCCGTGAAAGACGTGCCAAAACTTTTCAGAAATAAAGTCCTCGCAGGCATCTTCCTCCTCTCCTTCCTTGTCTCCTCCGGTTACTACACCTGCTACAGCTACATCGAGCCTTTCATGCTGCAGATCTCTCACTTCCCGGCTGACTGGATCACCATGCTTCTCACCGTCTTCGGCTTTGCCGGACTTCTCGGCAGCTTCCTCTTCTCGAAGCTCTATAACGCGCACCGCTATTCCCTCCTTACGATGACGATCCTCCTCCTCGTCATCGCGCTTTCCCTCTTCTATCCGCTTGCAGGAAATCTCTACGCCATCTGCGCCCTCTGCGTCCTCTGGGGCATGGCCGCGACCGCCTTCAACGTCGGACTGCAGGCAGAGACCATTCAGGTCACTACCAGCGCCGAAGCCCCCGTCGCCATGTCCATCTTCTCCGGCATCTTCAATCTGGGCATCGGCTCCGGTACATGGCTGGGCGGCCTTCTCTGCACATATGTCTCGATCACATGCATCGGCTTTGCCGGCGCGGCCTTCGCCTTCCTTGCCTTCCTGTACTGCGTGCTGAAATTGATCCCTGATATGAAGAAGGAAGGGTAAAAGAGCTGTACCGGATTCTTCGGGATACTTCATGCTGCGGTGTGAAGTATCCCGTTTTTCTATGCACTATGCGCAGAAAGCTGCCGATATGGGAAGAGCATCTTCCCCCATTCTAGCCCCTTCCTCTGGAAGGGCCGCTGAAAAAGTCCAAATAGGCGTTTGCCATTAAATGCGGTCATAAGTTCACAGTCAGTAGCAAGCCGC
>UQRR01000096.1 GCA_900543455.1 uncultured Dialister sp. | reverse complement strand
CTATTCGCGCCCTCTGTCTCCTCGCTCTGTATAAAAATCCAAGAATGAAATCTGATAACGATTTAATCAGTGTTTCCCTGGCTGCTTTCAAACTCTGATTTCAAAAAATCAAAAAAGCCCTTGCAAAGGGACACCCCCTATGCTACAATACTATCAACGCTGGGATGGCCCGGCTTTTTTAAGTGCGAATTTTCTACTTGCACAGACAGCGTGATTTGTGATATACTTATCAAGCATGTTAATTGGCCGTCGGCCGAAGAAAGATGGAATGAGGTGTAAATAATGCGTGAAGGAATTACTCTTGCATGCACAGAATGCAAGCGCCGCAATTATCGTACGAACAAGAACAAAAAGACCACTACCGAACGTGTAGAACTGATGAAATACTGCAAATGGTGCCATAAACACACCCTTCATAAAGAAACCAAATAATTTTTTCTGATTGAACTGGGGTGCGAGCATGGCCAAGGCGAAGCGTAAAACAACAGCTACTAGAACGGAAAAAGCACAGGAAGCAAGCAGCGCATGGAGCCGTTTCTTCAAGGAGACAAAGATGGAAATGAAAAAGGTCATCTGGCCGACCAAGAACCAGATGCTGAACTATACCATCGCGACCATCGTGTCTGTCATCCTCGTATCTTTCCTGATCGTGGCAGTAGACTTCGTATTTGCTGGTCTCTCCAAGTTATTAGTCACTGCGGTAGGCTGAGAGGAGGAGAGCTATGTCTGATATCGAAGCTGAAAACAAAAACTTAAAAGAAGAACAGAGCGAAGTCAGTGCACCGACCGAGATCGGCGCTCCGAGCGTTGGTTCCAAAGATATCCGCTGGTATGTCATCCATACCTACTCCGGCTATGAAAATAAAGTCAAGGATACCCTGACCCGCAAAGTTCATTCCATGGGCATGGATGATACGATCCTCGAGATCCTGCTCCCTCTTCAGGATGAAGAAGAAGAAAAAGATGGGAAGACAAGAGTGGTTGCTCACAAAGTGTTCCCCGGCTACCTTCTGATCAAGATGGAAGTCAATGACAGAAGCTGGTATGTCGTCAGAAATACCCCTGGCGTCACCGGATTCGTCGGGACGACCACGAAGCCGATCCCGCTTTCTGACGAAGAAGCAGACCGCATCATTCATGGCATGAATACAAAGAAAGCAGCAGCCGTCGACGTCAAAGCCGGCGATCGCGTCCGTATCACCAAGGGTGTATTCGAAGACCGCACTGCTGTCGTACTCGAAGTCGCTGAAGACAAGACCAAGATCAAGGCTGATATCAGCAATTTCGGAACCACCACTACGATTGAACTGGAAGCCGGTTCTTTTGAACCACTTCCGTGATTCAATATACAGTGGGACTGCCTCGAACTAGGCTCGTCCCACGGTGGGAGGGCCCGTTACAGCCCGTAAGTACCACATTCCAACAAGGACAAGGAGGTGTAACATTATGGCAAAGAAAATCTCTAAAGTTGTTAAACTGCAGGTCGCAGCTGGCAAAGCTACCCCAGCACCGCCAGTAGGCCCGGCCCTCGGCCAGGCAGGCGTCAACATCATGGCCTTCGTTAAAGACTTCAACGATCGCACTGCAAAGCAGGTAGGCCTGATCATCCCTGTAGAAATTACCGTTTTTGAAGATAGAAGCTTTACATTTATTTGTAAAACTCCGCCGGCAGCTGTTCTTCTGAAGAAAGCAGCCGGACTCGAAAAGGCTTCTGGTGAACCGAACAAGAACAAAGTCGGCAAAGTCACCAAAGCACAGGTCAAGGAAATCGCTGAAACAAAGATGCCAGACCTGAACGCTAACACTGTAGAAGCAGCTATGCGCCTGATCGAAGGCACAGCTCGTTCTATGGGCATCGAAGTTGTAGACTAAGACTGACCCATTCGTGGCAGGGTAGAACCCCAAAGACCACATAGGAGGAAACAATGGCAAAACTGACAAAGAAACAGAAAGCCGCAGCAGCCATCGTTGACAGTCATAAGCTCTATGACATCGACGAAGCTGTAAAGCTTGTGAAAGAAGCAGCATCCGCAAAGTTCGATGAAACTGTAGAAGTTGCTTTCAACCTGAATATCAACCCGAAATACGCTGATCAGCAGCTCCGCGGCGCTACCGTACTTCCTGCAGGCACTGGCAAATCCAAAAAGGTTCTCGTATTTGCTAAAGACCACAAGGAAGACGAAGCAAAAGCAGCAGGCGCTGACTACGTAGGCGGAAAAGAACTGGCCGACAAGATCATGCAGGGCTGGATGGACTTTGACGTCGTAGTAGCTACACCGGACATGATGGCTGTCGTAGGTCGTCTGGGCCGTGTACTCGGACCGAAAGGCCTCATGCCAAACCCGAAGGTTGGCACCGTCACCATGGATGTGACCAAGGCTGTCAACGAGATCAAAGGCGGCAAGGTACAGTATCGTACAGATAAAGCCGGCAACGTCCAGGTCATCATCGGCAAAGTATCCTTTGACGAAGACAAACTGAAACAGAACCTGCTCGCTATCTACAATACCATCCTCAAAGCTCGTCCTTCCACTGTAAAGGGCGTCTACATGAAGAGCCTCACCATCAGCTCCACCATGGGCCGCGGCATCCACCTCGACCTCACCAAAGTGGTAGTAGCAAAAGCATAATTTTACCTATTTACACTTAGCTTAAGACCGGCGGTAAGACATTTTAAAGGGCGTAGCCCGCCTCCCGAGGCTGAGTACTGCAAAGCCAGTACACGACCTCGCGGAATGCGAGGTCGTTTTAGCTAACGTGATAAATAATAAAATCCCATAGCAGAGGAGGTGTACTATGAGCGAAGAAAAGTATGAAGTTAGAATTCGTCCGGAAAAAGAAGCCATCGTTGCAGAAATGAAAGAAAAGCTGGCTTCCCAGGGCGTAGTTCTGGTATCCTTCAACAAACTGGACGTAAAGAATGCGACACTTCTCCGTCGTAAATTCCTTGCACACGGTGTTGAATACAAGGTTATCAAAAACACACTGACCCGCATCGCAGCTGACGAACTCGGTCTGGAAGGTCTTGACGATCTGCTCGCTGGCCCGAATGGTCTTGCAACCTGCAAAGACGATCCGGTCGCACCGGCAGCAGCTCTGAAAGAATTCTTCAAAGAAACCAAGAGCGAAGCTATCGTTGTCAAAGCTGGCGTCCTCGACGGCAAAGTCATCGACGCAAAAGCTGTTCAGGCACTGGCAGACCTGCCGTCCAAAGAACAGCTGCTGGGTATGGTCGCAGCGACCCTGCTGGCTCCGATCACCGGACTGGCACGTGCCCTCAACGGCAACATCCAGAACCTCGCATATGCTCTCGAAGCACTGCGTAAACAGAAAGAATCTGCGTAAGATCTACGCATAAAACTATTCCATGGAGGAAACAAAAATGACTAACGAAGAAATCCTTAATGCCATTGCAGAAATGTCTGTACTCGAACTGTCCGAACTCGTAAAAGCTATCGAAGATAAATTCGGCGTATCCGCAGCAGCTCCTGTAGCTGTAGCAGCAGCAGCAGCTCCGGCAGCAGCAGCTGAAGAAGAAAAATCTGAATTCGACGTTATCCTCAAAGACGTTGGCGCTCAGAAGATCCAGGTCATCAAAGCCGTTCGTGAAATCACCGGCCTCGGCCTGAAAGACGCTAAAGCACTCGTTGACGGCGCTCCGAAAGAAGTAAAGACCGGCGTTGCTAAAGCTGAAGCTGAAGAAATGAAGAAGAAACTCGAAGCAGCTGGCGCTACCGTAGAAATGAAATAATTGCGGCTAAGCTAAAAGCTCGAGAAGATCGGACTCCGTGTGGAGTCCGATCTTTTTTGTTTCCTGAAAGCAGCCCGTGAAAATGGGAATGTCTTCTGCGTCCAAGCCTTGCAATGAAAATGCGTGCATGAATGGGCGCGGGGCGTTACAATACATAGATAGGAAAGGTATGCGCAGATGGATGGAGCGTTTCCTTCATTCTCTGAGATGTCAGAGGCGCTTTCGAAGGAGAAGATGTATGGATAAGCAAGGATTTTCGGTAAGCGAAGTCAATCAGTACCTGAAGCAGCTGCTGGAATCGCAGAGCGATCTGCATCATATTCCGGTGCTGGGAGAGGTATCGAATTTCAAGCGGTATGCATCGGGGCATTGCTATTTTACGCTGAAGGATGAGAAGTCGGCGCTGAAGTGCGTCATGTTCAAGAGCAGCGCGGCGCACCTGTCCTTCACTCCGCAGAATGGGGAGAAGGTCGTGGCTCTTGGCTCGATCTCGGTCTATGAAAGGGACGGGGTGTACCAGCTCTATGTGACTGCAATGCGCCGGCAGGGGATCGGGGATCTGATGCAGGCGTATGAGGCGCTGAAGGAAAAGCTCACGAAGGAAGGGCTTTTTGATGAGTCTCGGAAGAAGCCGCTGCCTCGTCTGCCGCGGGCGATCGGGATCATCACGTCGCCTTCAGGGGCGGCGGTGCATGATATCATCACGGTGTCTCGGCGGCGGAACAAGGGCGTGAAGCTCATCCTGTATCCGGCGTCCGTGCAGGGGGAGGAGGCTGCAGGGGAGATCGTGCATGCGATCGATTTCTTTCAGCGGAATCATCTGGCAGATCTTCTGATCGTGGGGCGCGGCGGTGGCTCGATCGAGGATCTGTGGGCTTTCAATGAGGAGCCGGTGGTGCGCGCCATCGCGGCATCGAAAATCCCGATCATCAGCGCTGTGGGCCATGAGACGGATTTCACATTATCGGACTTTGCGGCAGATGCGCGGGCGGCGACGCCTTCGCAGGCTGCGGAGTTTGCGGTCATCGATGTGGCGGCGTATAGAAATGGCATCGCCTTTTATTTGGACAAGGCGGCAAAGCTGCTGGAAAAAAAGATCCATGAGAACGCACAGCTGGCAGACAGTCTGCAGCAGGAGCTCGCGCAGGCGATGGAGGCGGAGCTGGATGCGAAGAAGCACGGGCTATCGCTCATGGCGGCGAAGCTCTCGGCACTGAGCCCGGTGACGGTCCTTTCCCGCGGGTACACCATCACGACCGCAGCGGGGCATAGAGCCGTGCAATGCGTATCGGATGTATCAGCGGGAGACACGATCAGGACGACAGTGGCGGATGGGACGATCTCCTCCGTCGTATCAGGGATAGAAAAGGAAAGGGTGTAGGTCATGGAAACGGAGAAAATGTCATTCGAAGAGGGGCTGCAGAGCTTGAAGGAGCAGGTCGCCATGCTGGAAAAGGGAAATCTTCCGCTGGATGAGGCACTGAAGGTTTTCCGCGATGCCGTCGACGTCGGACGTTTCTGCAATAAAAAGCTGGAGATGGCAGAGACGGAAGTGCAGAAGATCGTGGAGGATGCCGATGGCTTCACGCTCGAGGATTTCGAGGAGAAATAGGGGCTGTACAGATACCTCCTCGTTTGAGTGATACTAGTCCCTAAAGATTGAAAGCAGGGATTAGGGATTAGGGATTAGGGATTAGTGGCTAGGGATTAGGAGCGCCAAGTGACTAGTGACTGGTGACTAAATACTACCTTCGGGCATCGCCATTATTTATACTTCGCGGCGCTTCTGATTTTTATGCGCCGCACCGACCCCTTTGAACCTGTAGAACCCACAGACCCCGCTGAACCTCTTTTGCGCGAAATCAAAGGACGGTACGCCCTAGGGGGCGACACCTCGAACCCATTTTCAGATATAAAGGAGAAAAATCTATGCGTATAGCTATTTCCGCGCCGATCAAGAAGGATTTCCAGAAAGAAGCCGAAGCGCTCTTTCCCGCCTGTCAGATTTCGTGGATGGAAGAAATGGGAGAAGAGGAGCGGCTTCATGCCATTCGCACCGCCGATGTCGTACTCACGCACAATATCGTGGGTGACCTCACCAAAGAAGAGCAGCAGCTGCTGGGGCATCCGCGTATGGTACAGACGACGCGGACGGGCGTCGACCATCTGTCTATGGCAGAACTTCCTTCAGACATGAAGCTCTACTGCAATGCTGGCGGCTGGGCGCGCGGCATCGCGGAGTCGACGGTGGGGATGATCATCGCGCTGAACCGCTGCCTGAGAGAGCAACTCCGTGACTTGCAGCAGGGCGAATTTCATATCCTCGGCTACCACCAGAAGAGCCTCGCCGAGCAGACCGTGCTGATCGCGGGCTTTGGCGGGATCGGGGAAGCTGTGGCTCGCGCCCTCCATCCCTTCGGCTGCCGCCTCGAAGCGGTGTCCAGGCATCAGCCGCAATCGCCCTTGCTTCAGGCGGCCTATACGATGAAGGACTTCGATCACGCGCTCGCTGCGGCAGATGTGTTGGTGCTCGCGCTCCCTCACTCAAAGGAGACTGACCGTCTCATCGACGCGCGCCGTTTGTCCCTGATGAAGAAGGACGCCATGATCGTCGACGTGTCCCGCGCGGGTCTGATCGACCATGAGGCACTGCTCGACCATGTCAGAGATCATCCGGATTTCCACGTCGCGATGGACGTCTGGTGGGGCGAGCATGACCAGTATCCGAAAGACGGCGACCCGATCCTCCGCTATCCGAATGTGATCGGCAGCGCGCACAATGCAGAGATGAACAGCCGCTGCAATGAAGAAGCGATCCGAAATTCACTCCTTAATATCCGTGCTTTCCTCGATGGCAGGCCAGTCAAAGGCTATATCCGCAAAGAGGAATACCTCTGGCAGGGCGGTCTTGCCCTCGGCGGCGATGCGGAAGGACATTAGAAAATAAATGCAGCGGATTTCCGCCGGAAAATGCATGCCAATCAAAGAGGCGCAGGATGCTTCCTGCGTCTCTTTGGCTTGCCCTCGTAAGGGCAATGCTGGTTGTGGATGATGGCACAAGGATAACACGGTTTTCCCTGCATGGGGAAGGCGGTATGAAAGACAAGTGGGAAAGATCGTCTCAAGTGCGTCGTTTACGAGAGCACCCTATCCACCGCTGCGAGGTCCCCCTTCCCCGATGGGGAAGGCAAAGAGGAGGCAGCTTCGCCGCCACAAAAGGAAGCCAACCCCGCCTCGCTGCGCTCGGCGGCCCCTTCCATGGGAAGGGGCTTGCTTGGACGCTCCCTCCTTCCTATGGAAGGAGGTGCTCCGAAGGGGCGGAGATTGGATGGGGAAAGCGGTATGAAAAAGAGCGAAGAAGATCGTCTCAAGTACGTCGTTTACGAGAGCACCCTATCCACTGCTGCGCGGTCCCCCTTTCCCAATGGGGAAGGCAACGAAACGAGAATGCCGCTTTTCTCGCATTGTCAGAGCGAATACACGCATATGTGGAGAAAAACAATATCGACGGACAAAGCCTTCCCCGCGTGGGGAAGGTGGCGAGCAAAGCGAGCCGGATAGGGTTCTAGCGGTATGAAAGAGAGCGGGAAAGATCGTCTCAAGTCGACGATATACGAGAGTACCCGAGCGCCGCTGACGCGGTCCCCCCTTCCCCGATGGGGAAGGCAAAGAGGAGGCGGCTTGGCCGCAAAAAAAGGAAGCCAACCCCGCCTCGCTGCGCTCGGCAGCCCCTTCCAAGGGAAGGGGCTCGC
>UQRR01000095.1 GCA_900543455.1 uncultured Dialister sp. | reverse complement strand
GTCGTATGTGAGATAACGAATGCCAGAACAGCTGCGACCTGAGTCGAAGGATCTCGGCGAAGCCGCCACCTTCACTCCTCACTCCTAATTCCTCACTCCTCACTTATTACAATACAGAATTACTGCATTTTTCCCTTTACGTAGTTGATGAGCCCTCCGGCTTTGGCGATATCCTGGATGAAGCCCGGAAGCGGCGGTGCCTGGAAGGTATCCCCGGTGGTGAGGTTTTCGATCTTGCCGGTGGAGATATCGATACGGAGCGTATCGCCTGCGTGGATCTTCTCGACGTCATCTCCGATTTCCAGAAGCGGCAGACCTACATTGATGCCGTTTCTGTAGAAGATACGGGCGAAAGACGCCGCAATGACGACGGGTACACCGCTTGCTTTGATGGCGACAGGCGCATGTTCACGCGAGGAGCCGCAGCCGAAGTTTTTACCGCCGACCATGATGTCGCCGGCTTTGACATTCTCCGCGAAGGTGGGGTCGATATCCACCATGCAGTGCTTGGATAGTTCCTTCGGATCGAAGGTATTCAGGTAACGGGCCGGAATAATGACGTCAGTGTCGATGTTGTCGCCGTAGCGCCAAACCTTTCCTTCTAATACTGCCATATTATTTGACCTCCTTCGGTACCGCAATACGTCCTAAGATAGCGCTGGCTGCTGCTACCTGAGGGCCTGCCAGATAAATTTCAGAATCGGTCGGTCCCATGCGGCCGATGAAGTTTCTATTCGTGGTGGAGACGCATTTCTCTCCATTCGAGAGGATCCCCATGTAGCCGCCGAGGCACGGGCCGCAGGTCGGGGTAGAGACGGCACAGCCGGCATCGATGAAAGTCTCGATGAAGCCAGCATGCATGGCCTGCAGATAAATGGTCGGTGTCGCCGGGATGATGATGCAGCGGACATTCGGATGGACTTTGTGACCTTTGAAGATGCGGGCTGCGATGGCCAGATCCTCGAGACGGCCGTTCGTGCAGGAACCGATGACCACCTGATCGATCTGGATTTCCCCGAAGGTGCCGATGACCTTCGTATTTTCCGGCAGGTGCGGGAAGGAAACGACCGGTTTCATAGAGGAGAGGTCGATCTCTACGCTGCGGGCATAGTGCGCGTCTTCGTCTGCTTCGACAACTTCATAGGGCTTGTCAAAACGTCCTTCAATATAAGTGATGGTCTTTTCATCGACAGGGAAAATACCATTCTTCGCTCCCGCTTCGATCGCCATATTCGCAATGGTGAAACGGTCGGTCATGGAAAGGGAATGGACACCCGAGCCGGTGAATTCCAGCGACTGGTACAGCGCGCCATCGACGCCGATCATGCCGATCAGCGTCAGGATGACGTCTTTACCGGTGATGTCCTCCGGCTTCGTGCCAGTCAGGACGACTTTGATCGCATCCGGCACTTTGAACCATGCTTCGCCGGTCGCCATGGCAACGCCGAGGTCGGTAGAACCGACGCCGGTGGAGAAGCCGCCCAGCGCGCCGTAGGTGCAGGTATGAGAGTCAGCCCCGATGGTGACCATGCCCGGCCCTACGAGGCCTTTTTCCGGAAGCAGCGCATGCTCGATACCGACACGCCCCTGCTCGAAATAATTGACAATGCCGTTTTCATGCGCGAAGTCGCGGACGATCTTCGCAAGTCCGGCAGACTTGATGTCCTTCGCCGGCTGGAAATGATCCGGAACGAGGACGATTTTCTCCTTATCGAAAACCGGGACGCCGATGCGTTTGAATTCCGCAATGGATGGCGGCGCGGTGATATCATTCGCCATGACCAAGTCAAGGCGGCAGTTAATCAGATCCCCTGCTTTCACAGAATCGACACCGGCATGCTTGGCCAGGATCTTCTGTGTCATTGTCATACCCATACTATTTCCTCCTCTGCAATCTCCCACTTTTGGTGCAATAAAAAAATCTTCCGTCTCGCAAGAGACGAAAGATTCGCGGTACCACTCTTATTCATATTTCATAGAAATATGCACTCTGTCTGATAACGGTCAGATTCCGGCGCGGCCTACTTCCTTCAGCCTGCGACTCGAGGATGAGTTCGATGAAAGGCTCCTGCCATTTTCCACCTTCCAATGGCTCTCTAAAAGCGAGCGGTCTCTCTACTATTTCCTGTCAAAGTCTTTTGGGATATGGAGATACTGTAGCATAGAACGCGGGAAAATGCAAATAAAAAAAGAGGGGCTCAGGGTTTCAAGGTTCAGGGTTCGGGGTTAGCCCCGGGGACGTGCTGCCCCTTGATTGTTTGCAAAAGAGGGGGAGCAGCTTCTATAGGTAGTGCGGGGGTGGTGCGGCGCATTTCGTCATCCTGAGCGGAGAAAAACGTCGTATGTTAAAAAATGGCTTATCTGAAACAGGAGAACTGAGTCGAAGGATCTAAGGAAACGCTGATTCAATCGCAGAGTCAGATTTAATCAGTGTTTCTCTAAGCGCCGCGGAGATTTGAAACTAGCAGTTTTCTCGTATCGCAAACCTAATCCCTAGCCACTCATCCCTAGCTACCAGTCACCAGTCACCAGTCACCAGTCACCAGTCACTAGTCACCAGTCACTAGTCACCAGTCACTAGTCACCAGTCACTAGTCACCAGTCACCAGTCACCAGTCACCAGTCACTAGTCCCCAGTTCCCCGTCACTCCTTCGTCCCCAGCATCATATGCGACGTCGCCTCGGCAGCGATTGTCCCGTCTTCTTTTGTGATCTTCGCGCTCATGACGATGAGATGCCCTTTCCGGCGGACCTCCTCGCAGGTGATGAGGACCGTCTCTCCGATAAGGATCGGATGACGGAAGCGGCTCTCCATCTTGCCCGTATAGGCGGGAATACCGTCTTTCAGGAAGAGATAATTTCCCATCACCTCATCCATCAGCGTCATGATGAGGCCGCCATGCATGCGGTCATTGTAGCTCTGATGCTCGCGAGAGGGCGTGAAGAGGGAGAGGCATCCCTGCGGCAGCGGGAAGAAATGCAGGTGCAGACCGATGGGATTCTCCGTCCCGCAGGCAAAGCACATATTATACGTCGGATTTCTCGGCCATTCGACGAGCGTGATCCCACGCCGCTCCTCTTCCCTGCGGAGCAGCGCTGTCTCTTTTTCATTCAGTGGAAATGGATGATTCATGAGCAAGACCTCCTTTACCTATATTATAGCATTATCGCTGCACCAAAAAATAGTTCCAGCGCTCCGAGCCGATAGTTCAACTTCATCCGCATAAGCAGAACGCCCATTCTGCTTATGCGGATTTCTTATGCTTTGATGCGCCGCTTATAGCCACCGAATGTGATTGGAAAGGAAATGGATGTTCTGCTATTCTGAGTGCATCCGGAAATACAAAAGAGAGCGCGCTCCGGAAAGAGAACGCATATGTTCGACGAAAAACAGAATCAGAAAGACATCTGTCGGGCGCTCGCCTGGCAGCACGGGGACAAAGACGCCGCCGAAGCCCTGCTTCAGCAGTACCAGCCCCTCATCCGAAGCATCCGGCAGAACTTCTGCCGAGATCTTTCCTACAAAGACCTCGAGCAGGAGCTCATCCTTCATTTCTTAGAGCAGACCGCCTGCTACGATCCGAAGAAGAATCCGAGCTTTGCCGGCTACATCACGCCCCGTCTCAGATGGTATCGGATGAACCGCATCCGCAAGGAAATGACACGCGAAGACCACGAAGAGCTCACCCTCGAAGACCAGGCCGAAGGCACTTCGCTTGACGACTACGGCGAGGCGAAGGCCACGCTCGAAGACGTCGCCCGCCTCGCCCGTCTCACAAAGAAGCAGAAGCCCGTCTTTTTCCTTTGGATGCAGGGGCTGACGCCCATGGAAATTTCCACCCGCACCGGCGACAGTCTCCCGTCCATCACAAGAAAGAAACAACGGATCCAAAGACAGCTGTCCAAGTATGCCAAGGAAATCAGGGGATTGGTGACTAGTGACTGGTAGCTGGTGACTAGTGACTGGTGACTAGTCACTCGCGGCTCCTAATCCCTGCTTTCAAACTTGCGGTGGCGTCTTCGCCGCGAATATTTATGGGCGCAAAGCGCCTTTCCTTTTAAGCCTTCCCCTTGAGGGGAAGGTGCCCCGAAGGGGCGGATAGGGTACTAGCGGTATGAAAGAGAGCGAGGAAATGCATCTCAAGTCGACGATATACGAAAGCACCCTATCCCCCGCTATCGCGGTCCCCCTTCCCCGATGGGGAAGGCAAAGAGGAGGCGGCTTCGCCGCAAAAAAAGAAAGCCAACCCCGCCTCGCTGCGCTCGGCAGCCCCTTCCAAGGGAAGGGGCTCGCGTGGACACTCCCTCCTTCCTATGGAAGGAGGTGCCCCGAAGGGGCGGAGGTTGGATGGGGAAAGCGGTATTTCCGTATCAAAGCCTTCCCCTCGTGGGGAAGGTGGCGAGCGGAGCGAGCCGAATAGGGTTCTAGCGGTATGAAAGATAAGTGGGAAAATGCGTCTCAAGTCAACAATTAACGAAAGCACCCTATCCACCGCTGACGCGGTCCCCCTTCCCCGATGGGGAAGGCAAAAAGAAAGCGGCTTCGCCGCAAAAAAGAAGCCAACCCCGCCTCGCTGCGCTCGGCAGCCCCTTCCAAGGGAAGGGGCTCGCGTGGACACTCCCTCCTTCCTAAGGAAGGAGGTGCCCCGAAGGGGCGGAGGTTGGATGGGGATAGCGGTATCCCCGACACCAAGCCTTCCCCTCAAGGGGAAGGTGCCCCGAAGGGGTGGATAGGGTACTAGCGGTATGAAAAAGAGCGAAGGAGATCATCTCAAGTCGAGAATAAACGAAAGCACCCTATCCCCCGCTATCGCGGTCCCCCCTTCCCCATGCGGGGAAGGCTTACGCGGAGCGACGCTTCGCGTCGATTTTTTATAAAAGGACGATGCCCGAAAGTGGCATTTAAGTCACTCGCGGCTCCTAATCCCTAATCCCTAGCCACTAATCCCTATTTTCTGGAGAGGAAATGTTCCAATTTCTTAGGCAGCCCAAAATTTTTCGGGGGGGGTAGCATTATATCTCTATCGGCGAGCGATGCCTCGACGCATTTGGCTGCTTCGATTTCTTCCTGCAGAGCACGCAGATGCTCCTCCAGCTCCGCTATATGCGAGGCGATCATCCGGCGGCGCTCCGGCCGGCTCGCATCCCCCTGCTGTACCAGCCCGATGTAGCGGCTGATCACATTGACAGGCATATCGAGATTGCGAAGCAGCTGGATCAGACGGATCTTCTCCACATCCCGATCCGTAAAGATACGCATCCCATTCGGGCTCCGTTTCAAGAAGACCAGGAGTCCCCGCTTATCATAGAAGCGGATCGCTGTAGCCGGGATCCCCGTCATCTCTTCGATATCCTTGATCGTGTAATAATGTTCTGCCATGAGCATCTCTTCCTTTCGGTATAAGTAATGATTCCATTATTTTAATCCATAGAGTGAAGAAGAAGTTAAGGGTATACTTTATAGAGGGGCAGGAGTTCCACGCAGGCAGCTCGCCCATTGATTGGGCTGAAAGCTCCGTTCGTATGAGAAATGAGAAAAAGCATCATCTCGGATCCGTCATCCTGAGCGGAGTCAAACGTCGGATGGAAGACAATCGGAAAACGGAACGGTGAGAACTGAGCCGAAGGATCTATCCCGCTCACGAGCGGCTACGAAATACGCAAGACTCTGCGACTGAATCGGTATTTCCCTCATACCGGAAAGCAGCATTTCGATTCACGGTGCTTTCATAGCTCGATGGATGGATATTAAAGGACACATGCTGATCATATGTTCTAAATTAGGGAAAGAAAAGAATTCGATAAAATCAGCACCTTGCTCATGTCTACATCAATTCAAATTATTCTTTTTCCACTTATAGACTATTTCTATATGACTTGTAGTCACTTCGAGAAGTCCCCCGATTTTATGGTAAAGTTCTCCACATTAGACCAAGGTAGAAGATATAGAACTAGGGGTAAAGCTCAACCTATTGAGTGCTTCGCCCGGACGTGATACCCTAAGTCTAGCTTCGGGGCAAGCCCTTGACCGGAAGCTGATGGAAGAAAGAAGCATCTCGGACTACGCAGAGGAAACACGGTCACTCGAGCCGAAAAGAGATCCTTCGAAAATTCCTGACATACAAAAGGGCAAACATTTTCAAAGGAGCGATTGACTATGAAAAAGATCCTCGCACTGGCTGCTGTAGCAGCACTCACCGCTGGCGTATCCGCTTACGCTGCAAATCCATTCTCCGATGTTACCGCTGATGACTGGGCTTATCAGGCAGTATCCGATCTGTCCGCTCAGGGCGTCGTAGAAGGCTATCCGGACGGCACCTTCAAAGGCGAAAGAAACATGACCCGTTACGAACTGGCTCAGATCGTAGCTCGCCTCATGGCTAAAGAAGACCAGCTGAACGCTGAACAGCAGGCAACTCTGGACAAACTCGCTGGCGAATACGCTGACGAACTCGCAAACCTCGGCGTTCGCGTTTCCAACCTGGAAAAGAAAGTCGGCAACATCTCTTGGAACGGCGACGCTCGTATGCGTTACACCAACTTCTCCGCTGATAAAGCTGACAAATACGATGGCCGTATTCGTCTGAACGTTAGAGGTCAGGTTAATGATGCAACCTACGTTCAGGGTCAGTTTGTAACCAATATGTATTTTAAAGATGCCAAAAATGATGATGGCAATACTTCCATGTCTCAGATTTATGTAAATCATAACTTTGGCAAGAATGTAGCTGTACGTCTTGGCCGTCAGCCGATTACTTTCGGTGATCAGGGTGGCTGGCTCTATGGCGCACTCAATGGCTATGATGGCGCACAGGTTTCCTACAACAATGCAAAACTGTCTTTGACCACTGGCTTTGGTCAGCTGGATAAATTCGAAGATGGTAAGAAAGATACCTACTTTGCTAAAGGTGCTTACGACTTCGGCTTTGCAAAACTGAATGCTGACTACATCGCTGAAAAAGAAGGCACTGAAGGAAATGCTGAAGTATACGGCGTAGGCCTGAACATTCCGGTTCAGCAGTTCAATGTATTCGGCGAATACTACAAGAACACCACTGCAGATAACTATGACACCGCTTGGAACGCAGGTCTGTCCTATGGTAAAGCTGACTGGAAGAAAGCTGGCACCTGGGATCTGTCCGTTGCTTACAACGATGTAGATGCTAATGTTTACTTCGGCGGCACTGCTTGGCATACCGATATCCTTGATCAGGTTGAAGCAGCTAAAAACCTGACTTTCTGGACTGCTATTGCTAACGTAACCCTCCAGAAGAACGTACAGCTGAATGCTAGATATGCATTTGCTGCAGATGCTGAAAAGGGTGCAGATCCGGACGACGCTTGGGCAGTTTCCCTGAACTACAAATTCTAATTTGTGAGTTCTCGCAAACGAATCTGAATCAAAAAAGGGGCTGTGAAATAATAGCTCCATGAATACAAAAAAGGACTTTTGATTCGCAAAAATCGAAAGTCCTTTTTTGTGTTAGAATTTAACTGCAATGAAAAACCTAACTGTGTATTATGATACTCCCAAGCAGGGAATTTTACCAGCATTTTTTTCTGAGTGCCTAGATATCACAGATCCGGTTTTCACATTTGACAGATTTATGGA
>UQRR01000094.1 GCA_900543455.1 uncultured Dialister sp. | reverse complement strand
TACGCTCGAAATGACGATGCGCGCAAAGCGCTATCAAAACTCCGCGGCGCTTCTGATTTTTATGCGCCGCACCACCACTCCTCACTCCTCACTCCTCACTTCTAACTAGAGCAAGCGAGAGGCTTTCAAGCGTAATCAAGGGACGACCCGCCCCACGGGCGAACCCCGAACCCTGAACCCGACAACCTTCCCACTTTTTCCATTGTGTTCTATGCTTTATTGTGCTAAAATGGGATTAGAAATCATACAATGTATGAATATGCGTGTTATAATATAAATAAGACGTATACAGTTGGGAGGTCGTTTCATGAAACCGGTCATTCATGTCGGCATCGATGTGGGATCCACAACGGTCAAAGTGGCGGCTTTGTCGCCTTACATGAAACTTTTATTTGGCAGGTATGAGCGTCATATGTCGGATATCCGCCATATGGCGATGGTACTTTTGCATGAGCTCAAGGAGAAGTTCTCGGGCTATCGCATCACGGCTTCGATCTCCGGCTCGGGCGGTATGGGACTTGCGAAGGTGATGGGGCTTCCTTTCTGTCAGGAGATCTTGGCGGAGACGAAGGCGGTGCAGACGTTCCACCCGGAGACGGATGTCATCATCGAGCTCGGGGGTGAGGATGAGAAGATCACGTATCTTCAAAATGGCGTGGACCAGCGCATGAATGGCGCGTGTGCCGGTGGGACGGGGGCCTTCATCGACCGCATGGCGTCTCTCCTCTCGGTGGACGCAGCCGGGATGGGAAGGCTCGCAGAGAAGGCGGAGCGGATCTATCCGATCGCATCCCGCTGCGGGGTCTTTGCGAAGACGGATATTCAGGCGCTTTTGAATGAAGGAACGTCGAATGAGGATATCGCGCTCTCTGTCTTTCAGTCGGTGGTGAACCAGACGATCTCGGGGCTGACCTGCGGCCGCCCGATCCATGGGAAGGTGGCATTCTTAGGCGGTCCTTTGACGTATCAGCCGATGCTTCGCAAGCGCTTTCAGGAGACGCTTCACATCGCAGATGAGGATATGATCGTCCCTCGCCACGGGGAGCTCTATGTGGCGATCGGGGCGGCGCTGTCTGCGATGCATGACAAGCCGATGGATCTTGACAGCTGGCTCTCTCGCATGGAAGAGGAGAAGGATGTCCGCCTTGGCACTTCGAAGACGCTTCCCCCGCTTTTTGAGGGAGAGGCGGACTACGAGGCATTCAAGGAGCGGCACAGTCATTTCCGTGTGCCGCGGGGCGATATTTCTGCGGCGAAGGGCTCTGTCTGGCTCGGCATCGATGCGGGCTCGACGACGATCAAGGCGGTACTGCTCGACGAGGAGGATCGCATCCTCTATGAGTACTATGGAGGAAATCAGGGGACACCGCTTTCGGGTGCGCGCCGGATCCTGGAGGATCTGTATGCCAAGCTCCCAGAGGGCGTGACGATCGCCGGAGCAGGTGTGACAGGCTATGGCGAGGAGCTCATCAAGCGGGCGCTTGAGACGGATGTCGGGGAAGTGGAGACGATGGCGCACTATCGCGGGGCGAAGCATTTCCTCCCCGATGTCACGACGATCCTGGATATCGGAGGGCAGGATATGAAGTGCTGCCGCATCAAGGATGGTGCGGTGGATGATATCCTTCTCAATGAGGCCTGCTCGTCGGGCTGCGGGTCGTTCCTTGATACCTTTGCCCGGTCGCTGGGGATGGATATCGGGCATTTCGCCAAGATCGCGCTCTCAGCCAAGCATCCGGTGGATCTGGGCTCGCGCTGCACGGTTTTCATGAATTCCCGTGTGCGGGAGGCACAGAAGAATGGCGTCTCGGTCGCAGATATTTCTGCGGGTCTCTCCTACTCGGTCATCAAGAATGCGCTCTACAAGGTCATCCGCCTGAAGAAGGCGTCTGACTTGGGCGAGCGGGTCGTGGTGCAGGGCGGGACCTTCTACAATGATGCGGTGCTTCGTGCGCTGGAGCTGCTCCTCGGAAGAGAGGTCATCCGTCCGGATGTGGCGGGGCTGATGGGGGCGTATGGCATGGCGCTCATCACGCGGGATACCTGTCCGGCGGGGCATGTGTCCACGCTTGTGACACCGGAGAAATTGAAGGCGCTGTCGTATACGAATGAAATGAAGCGCTGCCCGGGCTGCGGCAATCACTGCATGATCACGCTGACGCGATTCAATGATGGCCGTGCCTTCGTCTCGGGGAATCGCTGTGAGCGCGGGGCCTCCCTGATGCTGACGGGCAAGAGCGCGCCGCACTCATCGCTTCCGAATATGTACCGCTGGAAGGAGGATGTCATCTGGCATCGCCGTCCGCTTTCTCCGAAGGAAGCGAAGCGCGGCACGGTCGGCATCCCGCGAGTGCTCAATATGTATGAGGACTTCCCCTTCTGGCATGCCTTCTTCGGACGCCTCGGCTATCGTGTCCTCACATCCTCGGAGCAGATCCGCGAGATCTCTACAGAAGCGATGGAGACGATCCCGTCGTATTCCGAGTGCTTCCCGGCGAAGCTCGCGCACACGCATGTGGCGGATCTAGCAAAGCGCCATCCGGATCTCATCTGGTATCCCTGCATCGACAAGGGGCCGGATGAGGGCAGTACGAACAGCTACCACTGCCCGATGGTCGCATCGTATCCGGAAAATATCGAAGCGAATATGGATGAGATCCTCAGGAAGTACAAGGTGAAGCTGCTGCATCCCTTCCTGCCGCTGCATGCGCCGAAGCGGCTCTTGAAGCAGCTGAAGAAGGTCTTTGCGCCGATGGGCATCTCTTCGTCCGAGCTGCAGAGTGCGATCCATGCGGGCGAAGCGGCGGAGTGCGAGTACAAGGAAAGACTGCTCGCTGAGACGAAGCGGGTGCTGGCGGAGATCAGAAAGAAGCATGAGATCGGCATCGTGCTCGCCGGACGTCCGTACCATGTGGATCCGGCGGTGAATCACTCGATCCCGGATCTCATCAACCAGCTCGGCATGGCGGTGCTTTCGGAAGACGGCATCGCGATGGTCGGCGGTGAATATCCGAATCTCCGCGTCATGAACCAGTGGACGTGGCACAGCCGCCTGTACCGTGCGGCAGACTATGTGACGCGCCATCCGCATCTGGAGCTCGTCGAGCTGAATTCCTTCGGCTGCGGGCTGGATGCGGTCGTGACGGATCAGGTGCAGGAGATCATGCACCTGCGCGGCCGGCTCTATACCTGTCTCAAGATCGATCAGAGTTTGAACCTGGGCGCTGTACGCATCCGCCTGCGTTCGCTCAAGGCAGCCATCGAGGAGCGCGGCGAAGAGACGGGAAGCGCAAAGCCGATCGAGTATCCGAAGGCGGTCTTCACGGAAGCGATGAAGCGTGACAAGGACTATACCATCCTGGCACCGGAAATGTCGCCTATTCATTTCCCCCTCATCGAAGCCGCAGTCCAGCGGGAAGGCTACCACATCGAGATCATTCCGCCGATCCATGAGGATATCGACAAGGGGCTTTCCTGTGTGAATAACGACGCCTGCTACCCGGCGATCATCACCATCGGCTCTCTCATGCGTGCGCTCACATCAGGGAAATATGATCTTTCCAAAACGGCAGTCATGCTGTCTCAGACGGGCGGCATGTGCCGTGCGTCGAACTATGTCGGATTCCTGCACAAGGCATTAGACGAAGCGGGGCTTTCGGATATCCCCGTACTCTCTCTCAATACCCATGGCTTCGAGCCCCAGCCCGGCTTCCATTTTTCCCTTTCGATGGGACGGCGTATGATCCAGGCTGTCATCTACGGCGATGCCCTGCAGCAGTGCCTCTACCGCACACGCCCCTATGAGAAAGTGCCCGGCAGCGCAGAGACTCTCTGCCGCAGCTGGCAGAAGCGCTGCATCGAAGCCATCCTTTCCGGCGAGTCCTACACATCGTATAAAAAGAATATCGAAGGTATCATCCAGGACTTCGACCGCCTGCCGCTTTCCGATATGCCGCGCCGTCCGCGCATCGGCATCGTCGGGGAGATCTACGTCAAGTTCAGCCCCATCGCCAGCAATGACATCGTCCGTACCATCGAAGCGAATGGCGGCGAAGCCGAGGCGAGCGGTATGCTTGATTTCTTCCTCTATGGCTCGCTTGACAGCCGTTTCCAGCGGAAATATATGGATGGCACCATGAAGGAAGACCTGAAGGACACCTTCTCCCGCTACCTCTTCGAATGGTATCGGAAGCCGCTCGAAAAGGCGGTGAAAAGATCGCAGCGTTTCCATGAGATCACCGGCATCGAGAAGATGGCCAAGCGCGCCTCTCAGTACCTTTCACTCGGCAACCGCGCGGGCGAAGGCTGGTTCTTAACGGCTGACATGATCGATCTTCTCTATCATGAATGCCGCGGTATCGTCTGCCTGCAGCCCTTCGCCTGCCTGCCGAATCACATCACCGGGGAAGGCATGGTGCATAAGCTGCATGCAGCGTATCCGGAAGCGGTCTTCCTTGCCCTCGATTGCGATGCCAGCGCGAGCGAAGTGAATCAGGAAAACCGACTGAAGCTGATGATGAATGCTCTCACGGAAAAAACGAAAGCACCGAAGGAAATGTCTTTCATTCAGAAAACCATGAATCTTAGAAAGGGAACCACACTATGATGAGAAAATTGACTGGCAAGGGCGAGCGCGTCCGTGAAAAGATGATCGAGACCACGGTTCACATCCTGCAGCAGCAGGGCTTCAAGAAAGCCACAGTCCGCTCCATCGCCAAGGCAGCCGGCGTCAATATCGCCTCTGTGCGCTACTACTTCGGCTCCAAGGAAGAGCTCATCGGTGCGGCACTCGAGTACATGATGGGCAATCTGGAGAATATCGTCTCCTACCTCGATGACAACCGCCTGACGGCGAGCGAAAGGCTGAAGAAATACATCATCGCCTACTTCCACCTGGCCCGCGAACATCCTGCTCTCTTCCGTTCCATCTCGAATCCTTCGAGTGAGGACGCCAAGGACACCTACTTCATTTACCTCTCTCTTCTCCACAGCCAGTGCTGGGAGAAAGTCATCAGGAATGTCGCAGAGGTCACCGGCTATACCGATGAAAAAGACCTCGAGCTCAAAGCCATGCAGATCTTCGCAGCCGTCGAATTTCCTATCATTCTGGAAAGCAATAAGGGAAATTCCTTCATTCAGGGATACACCGACGACGCGACGCTTTCCCGCTATGTCGACCTCCTCCTCGATAATGTGGATGAGAAAAAGGAAAAGAATGAGTATCTGAAGGAGATCCTGCAGAAGAGTAAATAGGGGCTGGTGACTAGGGTCTAGGGTCTAGGGGCTGGTGACTAGGGACTAGGGATTAGGGATCATCCCAGCTGGCGTGCAAAAAGAGGCGATGCGAAATAACGAACATCTCATTTTCGCGTTCAATCTGCCGCGGGGGACTTGCAGCTCTCATAGGAGTGACCGGGAAACCTTATCCCAACTGTCTTTCATGCCATAGTCACCCTATCCGCCCCTGCGGGGCACCTTCCCCAATGGGGAAGGCTGCGATACGAGAATACCATCTTCTAAAAAAAGGCGGCGAAGCCGCCACCTGAACCTTGAACCCTGAACCCTGAACCTTGAACCAAATGAAAACAAAGTAAAAAGGGGCTGTGAAGAAATGAGGATTCATTTCTTCACAGCCCCTTTTTTGAATGAGAAATGGTGCTGGCGGCTTCGCCGCGAATAGATAAGCCTTCCCCTCAAGGGGAAGGTGGCGGGCGGAGCGAGCCGGATAGGGCAGAGGCGGTATAAAAGAGAGTGGAGCAGAACGGGAAAAGTGTCGGAGTCACCAGTCACCAGTCACCAGTCACCAGTGACTAGTCACTAGTCACTAGTCCCCAGCCCAAGCAGCTCTCTCAGCTCACCCACCGTATCCACGATCGCGTCTGCGCCGTGGGCGGCGAGCTCTTCGCGGCTGCCGTAGCCGAAGGAGACGGCGATGCAGGGGAGATGATTGTCATGCGCGCCGTCCACGTCATAGCCGGTATCACCGATCATGACGGTTTCCTTCGCAAGACGCGCTGCGTCATAGCCTTTTTCGCGAAGAAGGGAAAGCGTCTTTACGATGATGCGCGCCTTCTGGCTCATGGTCGCATTTTGGTTCAGCTCATCCTCGGGATCGCTGCCGCAGATGACATCGAAGTAGGACGTGAAGCCGAAATTTTCAATGATCCGCTTCACAAAAGGCTCCGGCTTGCTCGAAGAGACGGCAAGCACATAGCCGGCGGCTTTTGCGAAAGAGAGAAGCTCGCCGATGCCGGCAAAGGGCGCGCAGTCGAAGAGCGCGCCCTTTTCTTCATACAGCTCTCTGAATTTCGTGATGGCGGTCACGATGTCATCGTCTTTCATGCCGTAGAGCTTTTTCATCTGCGTATTGAGCGGCGGCCCGATGAAGGTGCGGAGCTTTTTCTCATCTGTCTCATGGATGCCGACTGCGTCAAGGCCGTACCTGACGGAGCGAAGAATGCCGGGAGCAGACTCGGAGATCGTGCCGTCCAGATCGAAAAGAAGGGTGGTGTAGTGGGGCATAGGGACCTCGGGGGAAAAATGAGTTCAGGGATAGTGCGCGGGGCGGCTCCGTCCACTGATTATGAATGAAAGCTTTGCACGAATGAGGAATTAGGAATTAGGAATTAGGAATGGTGGTGCGGCGCATAAAAATAGGGAAGCGCCGCGGAGTATTGAAATAAGCTTAAAACGCGTCCCCCCTTGGAGAAGGGGGTGCCCGAAGGGCAGGGGATAGACTGCCTCGAAGAGGCAGAATTCTGCAGAATGAGAAACAAGAACTGTTGAATAGCTAGAATAGATAGCATGAGCCGCTATGTAGAAGGATGCCGTTACGCGGCACAGCCATCCTGCGCCTTTGGTGCTCCTAATCCCTAGCCACTAATCCCTAGCTACTAATCCCTAGCTACTAATTTCTAGTCACCAGCCACCAGCCACCAGTCACTAGTCACTAGTCACTAGTCCCCATCACTTAAAAATCAATTTCTTCTTTGCCCGATCAATGGAGAAGGTGCGGAGGGGCTCTCCTGTTTCTTTCAGAAGCTCTTTCGGAGAAGAGAGGGATTTCTCGGTCAGAGCCGCGCGCACGATGTATTCGCAGGCGCGGGCATCGTCTAAGGCGTGGTGGTGATGGAAATCAAAGCCGAGCGTTTCAGCGACGGTATTCAGTTTGTGGTTTTCCATATCCGGCCAGAGTTTGACGGAGAGCGGGACGGTGTCAGCGTAGGTGAAGTGCAGGTCAGGGAGGTCGTAGGTGGCGATCGACGAGGCGAGGACACCCATGTCGAAGCGGGCATTGTGCGCGAAGACGATCTGCCCTTCGAGGCGGGAGCGGATTTCTTCAAAGATGTCTTGGAAGGTCGGCGCGTCCTCGACGTCTTCTGCCATGATGCCGTGCACTTTCTGGCAGTCTGCGTCGAATTTCATATAGAACGGGCGGATGAGGTGGTACCATTCGCTCGTGATGGTTCTGCCATTGCTGGTGACGATGCCGAGTGAGCAGGCATTCGCCGGTCCCCAGTAGGCGGTTTCAAAATCGATGGCAACGTAGTTCATGATGATTGGGGGGGTTAGGGTTTAGGGTTCAGGGTTAGCCCGTGGGGCGGCTCCGTCCACTGATTATGAATGAAAGCTTTGCGCGAATGAGGAATTAGGAATGAGGAATTAGGAATGGTGG